>NZ_JAFCUJ010000003.1:0-535275 GCF_049896465.1 Psychrobacter sp. DWR1-2-3 | reverse complement strand
TAATTTTTATAGTTAATAATCTTTCCGAAAAGAAAAGATAGTCAACTTTATTTTTTAGCATTCTGAATCAGCAAAAATCCACACAAGTTGTTCTTTAGTTATGCTTTTAAATAGTGTCAAGCTACTGTCGTCCAGTAGATGATTATATAGGGTATTTCTCTTTGCTATTCAGTCTAAGTTAATAACTTATCCTATCTAGCGAGCCGACTATCATATCATAATGATTTGGTTTGTCAAGCTTTTTTATAAATTGTTTCAATAAGTTATCTGGGTTTGTTATATGTAATCTACATACATATAAGTCATTCCAGTTCGTCTTAATGAGGTGCGTATTATAGACGGTTTGAGCTGGGTGTCAACCGCTTTTCGATAGATTTCTTAATTAATTTTAGAAGATAATAAACAAGCCATATCTTTCAATAACTTAGAGTAAAACCATTTATCAAAACATTAAGATTCTATTCTATAAACCGTCTTTAGCGTCTGCTTTTTACTGCTTACTCAATTCAATCTGCTATTTAAAAACTGCATGTCAACTTATTATGCCTATAAATATAGGTTTTAGTGCGATTATTAATCGATATTAATGATGTCTATATTCATCTCTATTGATATTAGTCCTAAGTGCACCTATATAACTCACTTATATGCACTTATATATAGCAACTGGATATAGAAGCTGAGCTAACCCCTACTATCTAGTGTTGATAGACAGTTTTTGCTATAATAGCTGCTTTTATGACATTACTGCATAGCATGTCTGCTTACCTTTATTAGAAGGGTGCTTATTTGACATCATAGTAAGTTAATTATCAGTTATTAGATGACTTAATAATTATCACACTATATATGATGCTATATAAGTCTAAGCACAGTGCTTGTAGTTAATGCTCATTTCTTACAACATATCCAGCGCTCTTACAACATATCATAGCGGTTAGATATAATTGACGCAGTCTTACGGTTATATGATTGATGGTTGCAATCATCACTGCCAACGGACGCAAAAAGGTGAATAGATTATGGTAGCGATTACTTTACCCGATGGTAGCGTAAAAAACTTCGAAGGTAATACCACCGTCATGGAAGTGGCGCAAAGTATTGGGGCAGGATTGGCGAAAGCGACGGTCGCTGGGCGCGTAGATGGTCAGTTAGTCGATGCGCACGACCCTATCGCCCATGATGCCAAAGTTGAAATCGTGACGCCAAAAGACGCTGACGGTGTCGATATCATTCGCCACTCGGCTGCCCACTTATTAGGTCATGCGGTTAAACAGCTATATCCTGATGTAAAAATGGTGATTGGCCCTGTGATCGAAGATGGCTTTTATTATGACATCTATAGTGAAACGCCCTTTACCCCTGAGCACATGGAAAAAATTGAAAAACGCATGATGGAGCTGATTAAGCAAGATTATGACGTTATCAAAAAAATCACGCCACGCGATGAAGTAATCAAGATATTTGAAGAGCGCGGCGAAGACTATAAGCTTAAGCTTATTAATGATATGCCGGGCGAAGAAGCCTTTGGTCTATATCATCATCAAGAATATGTCGATATGTGCCGTGGTCCACACGTGCCAAACACGCGCTTCTTAAAAGTATTTAAACTGACCAAAATGTCAGGTGCTTATTGGCGCGGCGATGCTAAGAACGAACAGCTACAACGTATTTATGGTACAGCATGGGCGGATAAAAAAGATTTAAAAGCCTATATCCAACGTATTGAAGAAGCCGAAAAACGTGATCACCGTAAAATTGGTAAAGCGTTAAATCTGTTCCATATGCAAGAGCAAGCGCCGGGTATGGTGTTTTGGCATGCCAATGGTTGGACGATTTATCAGGTACTTGAGCAATATATGCGTAAAGTGCAAAATGATAATGGCTATGAAGAGATTAAAACGCCGCAAATCGTCGATCGCAGCTTGTGGGAACGCTCAGGCCATTGGGGCAACTATGCGACCAATATGTTTACCACCTCGAGTGAAAACCGTGATTATGCGGTAAAACCGATGAACTGCCCGTGTCACGTGCAAGTATTTAACCAAGGTTTAAAGTCTTACCGTGAATTACCACTACGTATGGCAGAATTTGGTTCATGCCATCGTAATGAGCCATCAGGTTCGCTACATGGTTTGATGCGCGTGCGTGGTTTCACCCAAGATGATGCGCATATCTTCTGTACGCAAGCGCAAATTCAGCAAGAAGTGGCGGACTTTATTAAGCTGACCCTTGCCGTTTATGAAGATTTTGGTTTTGATAATATCATCATGAAGCTCTCGACCCGTCCTGAAAAACGTGTTGGTAGCGATGAGTCTTGGGACTTTGCCGAAAAAGCTTTGGCAGATGCACTAGATAGTTCGGGTCTTGATTGGGAATATCTACCTGGTGAAGGCGCGTTCTATGGTCCGAAGATTGAATTTAGTCTGAAAGACAGTTTAGGTCGCGTCTGGCAGTGCGGTACGATTCAGGTTGATCCAAATATGCCTGAGCGCCTTGATGCTGAATTCGTTAATGAGCAAAATGAGCGCGAAACCCCTATTATGTTGCACCGTGCAATTCTAGGTTCGTTTGAGCGCTTCATCGGTATCTTAATCGAAAACTACGCCGGTTGGATGCCAGTATGGTTAGCACCGCAGCAAGTAGCGGTGATGAATATCACTGATAAACAGGCGGATGCTTGTGAAAATGTGGTCAGTCAGCTGAAAAATGCAGGTTTACGAGCCACTAGCGACTTGCGTAACGAAAAGATTGGATTTAAGATACGAGAGAAAACATTAGAACGCGTTCCCTATATGCTAGTATTAGGGGATAAAGAAGTCGAATCGGGCAGTGTCAATGTCCGTACTCGCGAAGGTGAAAACCTTGGCGTGATGAGCGTTGCAGAATTTATTACATTAGTACAGACTGCTGTTGGTAAAAAAGGCCGACAGACCCCAAAAACAGATGAGGAGTAATACCTATTAAACAGTCAAACCGTTTGAACATCAACGAAGATATCACAGCTAAAGAAGTCCGTCTCGTTAAAGAAGACGGCGAACAGATGGGCGTGGTAGATATCGAAACCGCGATGAAAGCGGCACGTGAGGACAGTCTAGATTTGGTCGAATTGGTTCCTGAAGCCAAACCGCCCGTATGCAAAATCATGGATTATAAGCATTTCCTCTATGATCAAAAGCAAAAGGCGAAAGAAGCTAAAAAGAACCAAAAGCAAACTCAGCTGAAAGAGATGAAGTTGCGTCCTAGTACTGAAGAAGCCGATTATCAGGTAAAACTGAAAAAAATCGTCAGCTTCTTAGAAGACCAAGACAAAGTTAAAATCAGTATCCGTTTCCGTGGTCGTGAAATGGCGCACCAAGAGATTGGTCGTAAACAGCTAGATCGCATCATCGAAGACACCGCTGAGATTGCAAACGTCGAGCAATATCCAAAGATGGAAGGTCGTCAAATGGGTATGCTGCTTGGGCCTACTAAGAAAAAGTAATCTGTTTATAGATTGCTGCTAGTGGTGGCTGTAAATCGATGTGCCTGTTAGTTAATATAAATAATTAACTGATATAGACAGATCGTTGATAGAGATAGTTATAATCTTAACCATCAATATGCTACGGGATATTGGTGGTTTTTTAATATTTAGACCCCTAAATGCTTATTCTTGCATATAATAAGTTGACTATAATCAGTGACGATTATTTATAAACCTTTTATAAACCGCAGTTTACAAAATCCATCTTCTCAACCTTTTCATTACCAGTTAATCTAAAGGTCAGCGCTATCACTCTTAAATATAATTCGAATAAAACCATTAAGGGCATAAAAACAATCGATACCACGACTAACTAAGAGTCTCATCAAAACCTAATGTCGTTGGTAACCAACAACGCCCTTTTCAGCTATTATAGGAAATTCCATGCAAGAATTAACCCCACCCGAAAATACCTCGACGCCAAGTATCACTTTGACCGCGCCTGAACCGGTGAAAGAAATACAAAAAAGCGAAGCCGATCAAATGGTGAAGTTGGATGAAAGCCAAATTCCAGAACTTGATGCCAAGGTCGACGCCTTTGTTGATCATGTGATTAATAACTCAGTACACAGCTCTGAGTTTCAGCAAAACGTACAATCTATCCATAATTTGGGTAATAAAGAGATTCGCGAATCGGCGCAAGTGTCTAATCGTATGCTCGATTTACCGGCGAAAAGTCTCAATAACAGCTTGTTTGATAACTCCCCTATTGCCAAATCATTGACTGAGCTGCGCGGGATTGTCGAAGATTTAGATCCGAGCAAAAAAGAGCTGACCAGCTCACGTAAGCTGTTTGGTCTCATCCCATTTGGCAATAAAGTTCAAGATTATTTCCGTCAGTACGAGTCAGCGCAATCGCATATCAACGCGGTGGTGACCAGCCTTTATAATGGCAAAGACGAGCTACTCAAAGACAATGCCATGATTGAGCAAGAAAAGGTCAATATGTGGGAGTTGATGCAATCGATTCGCCAATATATCTATGTTGGTAAAAAAATCGATGAGCAGCTTGAACAAAAAGTTTATGCCGTTGAAGCGACTGACCCTGAAAAAGCGCGTATCATTAAAGAAGAGATGCTGTTTTATGTGCGTCAAAAAAATACCGACTTCTTAACCCAATTGGCGGTAAATATCCAAGGCTACTTAGCCCTTGATACCATCCGTAAAAACAACTTAGAGTTGATTAAAGGCGTAGACCGCGCGACAACGACAACTATTTCTGCATTACGTACGGCGGTTGTTGTCGCTCAAGCGATGACCAATCAAAAACTGGTACTCGACCAAATCACGGCGTTGAATAAAACGACTAGCAGCTTGATTGAATCAACCTCGGCGATGCTTAAGCGTCAGTCCTTGGAAATTCACGAGCAAGCAACTAGCAGCACGATTGAGCTTGATAAACTGCAAAATGCCTTTAACAATGTCTATGATACGATGGATATGATTAGCAATTATAAAATTGAAGCCTTAGAAAATATGAAGCAGACGGTCAATACCTTGACGACTGAAGTGGATAAAGCCCAGAAGTATCTCGATAAGTCGAATCAAACGACGGTACTTGAGGTATCCAGAGAGTTAGACAGTAAAAAAATAACCAATCAATCAAATACCGTTGATATCGATATTTGATATTTGGTTTATTTCGAATGGCGAATGCTGCTAGCTATTAAAAGCTGACAGCTACTTGCTATCTGATACAGATAAGACAATTGACCTAAGATATTGCGACGTTGTTCGTGTTAAGATAGCTCTTATTAATAATTTTAAAAATAGATACGGTAATTTATGAGTTGGAACGATCCAAACGCCTCAACTGAGGCACAAAAATATGACAACCCTATTCCTAGTCGCGAACTGATACTCAGTACGATTAACGAACATGGCGAAGTCACCCATCAACAATTGGCAAAAGCCTTTAATATTGATGACCCTGACCAATTTGATGCTTTGGGCAATCGCCTAAAAGCAATGGCGCGCGATGGCCAAGTAAACCGTGATGGGCGTCCTTATCGCTATCGTACGGTGACTAAGCACGATATCGTTACAGGTACGGTGACTGCGCATCCAAAAGGTTTTGGCTTTGTATTACTAAGTGATATGCCTGACCTATTCTTGCATGAAAAGCAGATGCGCTGGGTCTTTAACGGCGATACGGTAGAAGCCGTTGGCACGTCAACAGATAACCGTGGGCGTACCGAAGGGCGTATTGTCGATGTCGTTGAACGCCGCCAAAGCAACTTTATTGGGACATTGGCGCATGATGAAGATGGTTATTGTGTTGAGCTTGGTAGCCCAAACAATCATCAGCCGATTACCGTTACTGAAGAAAACGTGCAAGCGTTTAATGCAAAACAAGGTGCGCCGGTTAAAGTCGATATTATCGATTGGCCAAACCAGCATGAATTTGCCACCGGTAAAATTACTGAAGTGCTATCAGATGATAATGACCGTGAGTTGATTATTGAGACTACTTTACTCAACTATGATATCCCATCAGACTTTAGTGAAGCGGCACTTGAACAAGCCAATGCTTATCAAGAACCAACCGAAAAAGACTTAAAAGGTCGTAGAGACTTACGTGATTTACCGCTAATTACTATTGATGGTGAAGATGCGCGCGACTTTGATGATGCAGTATTCGCAGAAAAACGCTCGGGCGGTAACTATCGTGTGTTAGTGGCGATTGCTGATGTCAGTTATTATGTCACACCAAACTCGCCACTCGATAAAGATGCTTATGAGCGCGGCACGTCAGTCTACTTCCCGCATCGCGTGATTCCGATGTTGCCAGAAGTATTGTCTAATGGTCTGTGTTCATTGAACCCTGATCTCGACCGTCTCTGTATGGTTGCCGATATTAAGATATCGCGTGCAGGCAAGGTTACAGGCTATGAGTTCTATCCTGGAGTTATGCATTCACAAGCGCGTCTGACTTACAATCAAGTGAACGCTTATCTTGCTGATCCAAACGATAACAGCGTGCCTGAATCATTAACTGGTAATAAAGACGTCAAAAAATCGGTCGATACCTTACATCAATTATATGAGCTGCTGCTGAAAAAGCGTGAAGAGCGCCATGCGATGGAATTTGAGACGGTTGAAACTTATATTAAGTTTAATGAAAAAGGTGGTATCGAAGCCATCTTACCGCGTACACGCGGTGATGCGCAAAAGCTTATCGAAGAGTGCATGCTGCTTGCCAATACTTGTGCGGCAAACTTTGCACTGAAAAATGAGCTGCCTGTTTTATATCGTAACCATGATAAGCCTGATGGCGAAAAGTCGATGCGTATCCATGAATATGCAAAAAACTTTGGTCTAAGCTTCC
Organism: Psychrobacter sp. DWR1-2-3; assembly: GCF_049896465.1. Taxonomy (NCBI): domain Bacteria; kingdom Pseudomonadati; phylum Pseudomonadota; class Gammaproteobacteria; order Moraxellales; family Moraxellaceae; genus Psychrobacter; species Psychrobacter sp. DWR1-2-3. Next base: position 528,421 of record NZ_JAFCUJ010000003.1, on the reverse strand, counting down.
CAGAAGAAAGCCCAACGCAAGCAGATTACCAGCGGATTATCGAAGCGACTAAAGACCGTCCTGACGCGATTAGCATCCATAGCATGCTGCTACGCTCGATGATGCAAGCGAACTATGCGCCTGACAATATCGGGCACTTTGGTCTCGCTTATGACGAATATAGCCACTTTACCTCGCCGATTCGCCGCTATCCTGACTTAATGCTGCATCGCGCGATTAAAGCAAAAGTGACGAATAGTCAGCAGCCAGTGATGGACTTCTCGCTTGACGGTGCGGGCACACAAACCTCAGATACTGAGCGCCGCGCCGAAAAAGCATCGCGCTATGTAGAATCTTGGCTCAAATGTCATTATATGAAAGATCATGTCGGCGAAGAGTTCGATGGCGTTGTGACTACCGTGACGAGCTTCGGTCTATTTGTGACCTTGACCGACTTATATATCGATGGTCTAGTGCATATCTCAAACGTTGGTGACGATTTCTTTGTCTATGATGAGCAGCAACAACAGCTTATCGGTAAAGACAGAGGCACAGTATTTGGTCTCGGTGATTCAGTCAAAGTAAAAGTAGCAGGTGTCAATATGGACCTGCTACAAATCGACTTTGACCTCAAAGCCAAGCTACAAGCAAGCCAAATGAATCAAACCAAACGAGATCAGCCAAAGAAGAGCACTGCTAGCAAAACTCCGGCTAACAAAACGTCTGCTAAGAAAAGCAGCAGCCGTGGTAAAGGCGCTAGCAAGAAAAGCTAAGGCTTTCTAAAACTTAAGATTAAAAAAAGACTAACGTTATCGTTAGTCTTTTTTTATGTGTATCGATTAATTGGCACTTAATTAAACGGCTATTTAAACCCTAAAAAAACCAATCACTAAGAACTCTAGGCACTAAAACGACTACTGTGTATCTGTCATTTGCTCGGCACGTTGTTGGCTCGTCTGCTCTGCTTGCGATATCTGAGTGGTTGCCTTATCGATAATGGCTTTTGGCTGCTGTTCTAAGGGCTGGCTTGCGATATCTGCTGTATTGCTATTGACGTTGCTAGTATCAGCATTAGCCTGTTCTACTTCATTACTAGCGGCTATTACTTCTCTATTTTTTTCACGTTGGCTGCCGTTAATCATATTAAACCCTAATAAAATAACAATACCTGCCAAAGCAAAAATAATCAGATGTTTGATTTGCATAAAAAATGTCTCGTCTATTTTGATAAAATGTAGATAGACGTTTTACTGCATTTTTTATGCCGACTTTTATAGTTAGTATTCACCTTTTAATAGGTAATCTTCAACGCCACTCTTGTGGGCTATTCTTGCGGGCTATTATTACTTAATAAATCCGTCTCATCTGAATTTTCGGCAATTTCTTGCTCGACCTTTTCCATCAATTTTTCATCAGGACGCGCATCAAGTACTTCGTCGGCATTTCGACCTTGCAAGATATGCTTTGCCCGCGCTTTAGCTTGTTTTTTATCCTTATCTTCCATTGTGGTTTCAGTAGCTTGCGCTTCATTAGATGTTTTAAAAGCGCTAGAAGTCTCAGAAGCTTTAGCAATATTTGGCGGTACTATTACTTGCGTTTGCGCCTTATCGCTGGTTTGACTGCTTTGGAGCTGCTCAAACGCTTTTTCTAGCTTATGGTTAAAGCGCAGCTGATAAATGGGTTCCGGCAAGCTAAAGCCTTCATCTTCCAACGCATGCTTAGTCTCGCGAATGGCGATACTGCGGGCTTTGGAAAAATCAGCTTCCAATTGATTGACCCATACTTGAAACTGCAAAATAATATTTGAGTCACCCACTTCTTTAATGACCGCTGTGACCTTTGGTTTATCTAGAGCAAAACCTAACTGACATATGGCATCGATACCTACTTTGATGGCAGCAAGCGGATCATCATTGGCATCTACGCCTAATTCAAAAGTAAAACGGCGCTCAGGGTTTTTGGTGTAATTTAAAATCGTTGCTTTAAAGACTTCGGCATTGGGAATCCGTAACTGGTTACCATCTAAAGTCATCAAAATCGTCGCACGTGAGGTCAGGCGTACCACAATGCCTTCTTGATTATTAATCAAAATATGATCGCGGGCGCGAAACGGTTGTCGAATACTGAGCATGAGCGAGGCAATGTAGTTCTCAATCGTATCCTTGACGGCAAAACCAACAGCAATACCGATAACGCCTGCGCCGCCAAGTAGCGTGCCCAAGATAGTCTCCGCACCTATCAAACTTAACGCTAAAATAAGACCAAAAACGATAAAGATGACTTTAACGGTCTGGGCGAGCAACTCTGCAACAAAAGGATTGGGCGTAAGGCGTTGCCACATATTCTTGCGATTGGATAACCAGCTGCCAAACCACGTGACCAAGGCAAATAAAACAATTCCTACTAGCAACAGTGGCAAAGCTTTGACTAGGTTTTTGGTTTGTGCCTTGAGGCTTTGATAAACGGTCGAGACATTATCTTGCACATCAAGCGTGCGATTGATTCTATCTTCGACCGTCACCACGTCCGTTAAGCGATTGGTTAAATTAATGGCTTGCTGGGCTTTTTTCTCATTAGGCGTCTCACCCGTTAAGGTAACAACCCCTTGGTTGACGCTTACATTCACCGCTTGTAAGCCGTCAATTTCTGAAAAAATGCCACTAATACGTTGACGAATGTCATTGTCTTTTAATGGTGTTGGGGTGGTTTCGATTTGAGCGTTATTGGTGCTTTCACCGCTGATAACAGGTGGTAGCTGGACGGGCGTTGGCGGTGCAGTGTCAGAAGTATTCGGAATCTCAGGTGTGATAGTTATATTACTATTTGGCCCGTTATTTAAATCACTGGTAGCTGGATTGTTGATAGCTGGGTCATTAACAGTTGGTGCGGTAGTCGGCTGAGCGCTTGTTTCATTATTAGTTGCATTATTATCAGCAACCGCATAAGTAAGTACAACATTCTCACTTGTACTGCTTTTTTCAGCCGCATAAGTGGGCATACTTAAAACGATGCTTAAGAGCAACAACAGCTGAGCGCACGCCTTTGTCGTTATGCGTGACTTGCCTAGCCAGCTTGACCTAGGTAATTCAGGCTGGTCAAAATACGCTGCCATAAGCATCCCTTTTTTATTCTAACTCTATGCTACATTTGCAATCATGCTATGCAAATATAGCTATTTAAAACTACTTACCATCCAGATAAAGCTGTGCTTCACCCAAGTCTAAGGTGCCTTCATAGATAGCACGACCGGTGATGATACCTTCGATGCAATCACCATAAGGTTTTAGCAATTCGATATCTTTCATATCGGTGACGCCGCCTGATGCAATCACCGGTAAGCCGCCTTCACGCGCTAAGTTGACGGTCTGCTCGACGTTGACGCCTTGCATCATGCCATCGCGGTTGATATCGGTATAAACGATTGACGATACGCCGACATCGGCAAAGCGCTTGGCAAGCTCAGTCGCTTTAGTATCGGTCACGTTTGCCCAACCGTGTGTCGCAACCATGCCGTCTTTGGCATCGATACCGACGATGATATGTCCGGCAAATTCGCGGCAAGCTTCGGCCACAAAATCAGGCTCTTCAACGGCTTTGGTACCAACAATAATGTAAGTCAAACCCGCGCTAATATACTGCTCGATGGTTTTCATATTGCGCACACCGCCGCCCAATTGAATCGGCAGCTTAGGAAAGGCTTTAGCAATGTCATTGACCACTTGCTTATGTACTGGAATCCCGTCAAATGCGCCATTCAAATCGACCAAATGCAAGCGCCGTGCGCCTTCATTGACCCAACGCGCCGCCATGGCGACCGGATCATCAGAAAATACCGTATCGTCTTCCATACGACCTTGTTTTAAGCGCACACATTTACCATCTTTTAAATCAATAGCAGGGATAATGACAGGGACAGCACACATATAGCATTCCTTATAAAAACGATATGGACAATAAAAAAACCATTAAAAAGTGAAACAAGCGTCAATAGCCACTTAACCAATAGCCACTTAATCAATGGCTACTTAAAAGCGACTGCTTATAAAGTCATTTAGCATAGCAAATTAAAAGCGGCTATTAGGAGAAATTCGTTAAATATTAAAATGACGGTAGAAAATATAAAAATTGCTTAAAATTTGGCTAGATAATGGCAAAAAAACGACAATCATAACCATAAGTTTTAGCACGTGGATTCACTAGCAACATTAGGTAAATTCAATTACCAACTGGCAATTTTAGGTCAGTTTAGCGTATAATCCTAGGTAAATTTGTATTTGTGCGATAAAACCTAATCGTCTGCTACCTATCGACGATTTCAATCAGCACAAGGTAAATATGAGCTAAGTGTTAACAACCAGATTAATGCTTACGCTTACAAATTGCGCTTATCAAGCAATTGAGTTTACCCTGTAACCATAGTTCGTTAAACAGCGCTTGGATAGTTTTCTAAAAGATGGCTTGGACAAAACATAAACAAGTCACTTATTCCTCATTTATATTCACTCGAATGAATAGCGCTGCTTAGAACACACAGATATTGTGATTTAAAGATTTTGTGATTTAAAGATTCTATGATTTACAGATGTTCTGATTTATCGTTATTAGGATTTATAGCTATTAGGATTTTGAATACGACAAATTTTAAGATTTTAATAAATCGTATGGTAAAACTGTCTTTTATCTAACGTCATCCTAGTTGAGGATGGCATGAGATTTAAAGGTTTTAGTGTACACCTTGGTAGCCAGTCGTCACTTTGGTCATTCGAATAAGACATTAACGTGTTGTTAAGGAGTCTAAGGTCAGCGTTAATACTCTTACTTGTAGTTATGATGATGTGTTATGTCTAGAGCGCTTTTTCACGCCCTTTTTGGGGCTTGATTAAGGACTTTATTGATGACGCTGTTATTCATGCTGCCGATATACCAAACAGGACGTCTGGTATCGTTTTAGACTATGGACTAAGTTTTCGCTTATGATTACCATCAAAAAAGGTTTGGATTTACCCATCACTGGTGAACCCTCCCGCGAGATATCTGAGCACAGACCCGCCCATGTGGCACTTGTTGGCTATGATTATGTGGGCATGAAGCCCACGATGAATATCAAAGAAGGCGACATCGTAGCTAAAGGTCAGCCCGTTTTTGAAGATAAAAAACGTGTCGGCGTTATCTACACTGCCCCTGCTGCTGGTAAGGTCATCGCCGTGAATCGCGGTGAGCGTCGTGTGTTCGAAAGTCTTGTGATTGCGGTCGACCCAAACGGTGAAGAAGTAGAATTTCAGCGCTACGACTCCCAGCAACTTGCTGACCTAGATTCTGAAGTCGTTGAAACCCAACTGCTTGCCTCTGGTGAATGGACCGCGTTCCGTACGCGCCCCTATAGCCGTTCTCCTGAAATCGGTGCCCGTCCGCACGCCATCTTTGTCACCGCCATGGATACCAATCCATTAGCGTTTGACCCGATGTTGCTGATTAATGAGCAACTGCAGGCGTTTAATGACGGACTTGCCGTATTATCAACGCTCAGCCCCAAGACCTTTGTCTGCCATCACGGTGATGCCCAGTTGACGCCAGTTGCCAAAACGGCGGCTAATAATGTCACTGAGTATCATAGCTTTGCCGGTAAACATCCAGCCGGTCTTGCGGGCACGCACATTCACTTTTTGCATCCTATCATGCGCGGTGTGACGGTTTGGACGATTGGCTATCAAGACGTGATTGCCATTGGTAAGCTATTTACTACCGGTCGCTTATACACGCGCCGTATGCTTAGCCTTGCCGGTCCTGCGGTTAAAAACCCGCATTTAATCGTCACCGAACGCGGTGCTGATATCACAGCATTGACTAAAGGTGAGCTTGAAGCAAGTGAGAACCGTGTGATTTCAGGTTCTGTGCTATCGGGTCGCAAAGTGTTTGGTAATACTGCCTATCTTGGTCGCTTCCATAATCAAGTCAGTGTGCTAACCGAAGGTCGTGAGCGCCCTGCGTTCCATTTCTTAAGTATCGGTAGCAACCGTTTCTCAAAACTGCCTATCTATATTTCTAAGTTCTTTGGTAGTAAGAAATACGACTTTACCACCTCAAGCAATGGTTCGCCGCGCGCAATGGTGCCAATCGGTGTCTATGAAGAAGTCATGCCACAAGACTACCTGCCAACGCAGCTATTACGTGCCTTGATTGTCGAAGACATCATTAGCGCCGTCGATTTAGGCGTACTTGAATTGGACGAAGAAGATTTGGCATTATGCACCTTCGTATCTCCTGGCAAATATGAATTCGGCGATATTTTGCGTGATAACTTAACGCGCATTGAGCTGGAGGGCTAACCACGATGAAATTTTTACACAATATGTTCGATCGTATGGAGCCGTCTTTCACCAAGGGTGGCAAACACGAAAAATACTATGCCATCTTTGAGATGTTTGATACGTTTTTACGTCAACCAGGCTCAACGACATACGCATCATCACACGTACGCGACGGTATTGACCTTAAGCGTATTATGATTACCGTTTGGTTATGTACTTTCCCTGCGATGTTTTGGGGTATGTACAATATCGGTCATCAAGCATTAACGGCGATTGCAACGCTAGGCTTGCAGCCTGAAGGCTGGCGCACGGTTATCACTAGTATGGCCGGCTATAATCCAGACAGTATCTGGGCAAGCTTTGTCTACGGGGCGATGCAATTCTTACCGATTTATCTGGTCACCTTTGGGGTCGGTATTCTCTGTGAGATTATCTTTGCCGTCGTCCGTGGTCATGAAGTCAACGAAGGTTTCTTTGTAACTTCTGTCCTATTTGCGCTCTGTCTACCACCAGATATTCCTTTATGGCAAGTTGCCTTAGGTATTATCTTTGGTGTGGTCGTGGCAAAAGAAGTCTTTGGCGGTACCGGTAAAAACTTCCTTAACCCTGCCCTATCAGGTCGTGCTTTCTTATACTTTGCTTATCCTGCTTATATGTCGGGCGACTCAGTATGGACAGCCGTTGATGGTTTCTCAGGTGCAACTCCCCTTGGTCTTGCCGCGCTTGGCGTCGTTCCACAAGATTTTGTCGATGTTTACGGCAATGCCATCACCTGGAGTGATGCATTCTTAGGCAACATGCAAGGCAGTATCGGTGAAGTATCGACCCTAGCTATCTTAATGGGTGCGGTCGTTCTACTTTGGACGCGCATTGCCTCATGGCGCATCATGGCAGGTTGTGTGGTTGGTCTAATTGCCACATCCCTAGTCTTTAACATGATTGGCTCTGAAGACAATATGATGATGAAACTGCCGTTCTATTGGCACTTAGTTATCGGTGGCTTCGCCTTTGGTGCGGTGTTTATGGCAACCGATCCTGTGTCAGCTGCCCATACCAATAAAGGCCGCTGGGCTTATGGTATCTTGATTGGTTTTATGACCGTATTGATTCGCGTCGTCAACCCAGCCTTTCCAGAAGGCATCATGCTTGCCATTTTATTCGCCAACTTATTTGCGCCACTATTTGACTATTTTGTGACGCAAGCAAATATCAAGCGCCAAACAGCACGGAGGGTTCGCTATGTCCAAGCCCAAAAGTAATAATGCAAAAACCATCAGCGTGGCGTTGACGCTATGCTTGGTGTGTTCTGTATTGGTCTCAGCCGCTGCTGTTGGTTTAAAACCAGCGCAAGTTGAAAACGCGCGCTTAGACCGTAACAAAAACATCTTAGTTGCCGCCGGTATGTTTGACCCTGCGTCAGATACCAATGAAGATGTGGCTGAGCGTTTTAAAGATTTTGAGGTAAAAATCGTTGACCTAAGTAAAGGTAACTACCTCGATGACGACGCGCTAAAAGCTGCAGGTATTCCTGATCGTAATGCTTACGATGCCAGTCAAGCGACCAAGAACAAAGCCTTAAGTGTAGACTTGGGCAGCAACGACCCTGCCGGTATCGGTCGTGTTCCTAAATACGCCAAGGTCTATGTTAAAAGTGATGACGCCGGAAAGCCTGAAATGGTGGTCCTGCCGATTCAAGGTTATGGACTATGGGGTACGATTTATGGTTTCTTAACGCTTGAAAGTGACATGAATACCATTAAAGGTATCAGTTTCTATGAGCATAAAGAAACCCCGGGTCTAGGTGCTCGTATCGAGGAGCCTGAGTGGCGCGCCATGTGGAGCGGCATTCATTCTTATGACGAAAACGGCGCTGTTGCTACTGGTGTGACCAAAGCCGGTAATCCAAAAGATAACTGGGTCGATGGTATCAGTGGTGCAACCTTAACCGGTCGCGGCGTCAGTAACATGATTCAGTTTTGGCTCGGTGAGCAAGGCTATAAGCCATACTTAGACCAGCTGCGTGAAGAAAGCGGTAAAACACTGGCGAGTGCAGAAGTCAAAGCCAGTCAAAGCCCATATAAAAAGCTGGGTCAGAACTTACATCAACAGCAGACGCATCCCGTAACCGAACTGGTCGCAGTAGTACCAGCAGCACACGGCAAGGAGGCATAACATGGCTGATACAAAAGGTATTTTAACCTCGCCTATTTTTGATAATAACCCGATTGCGCTACAAATCTTAGGTATTTGTTCGGCATTGGCAGTTACTACGAGTGTGGCGAATGCGTTGGTAATGAGTGTGGCGTTGACCTTGGTCACGGCATTTTCGAGCTTCTTTATCTCTATTATCCGTAAGCAAATCCCATCAAGCATTCGTATTATCGTGCAGATGACGATTATTGCGTCATTGGTTATTGTGGTTGACCAAATCTTAAAAGCGGTCGCTTATGATGTCAGTAAAGGTCTGTCGGTATTCGTTGGTTTGATTATCACCAACTGTATCGTAATGGGCCGTGCTGAAGCATTTGCGATGAGCAATCCGCCAGTACCAAGCTTTTTAGATGGTATTGGTAACGGTCTTGGTTACTCGGCAGTATTGCTATTTGTCGCCAGTATTCGTGAGATTTTGGGCGCAGGCAGCTGGTTTGGCATGACTATTTTGCAAACCGCTACCGATGGTGGCTGGTACGTACCAAACGGTCTATTGCTATTGCCACCGTCAGCGTTCTTTATTATTGCCCTGTTTATCGTGATTATCCGTATCTGGAAACCAGAACAGGTCGAAGAAGCTGAATTTGTAATGAAGCCGCAATCTAAAGGCATGGCACAAGGGGGCGGTCACTAATGGGACATTATGTCAGTTTATTTATAACCTCGGTCTTTATCGAGAATATGGCGCTGGCCTACTTCTTAGGCATGTGTACCTTTTTGGCGGTATCAAAAAAGGTCTCAACCGCTATCGGTCTTGGGGTAGCCGTCGTCGTCGTCATGGCGATTACTGTACCGCTAAACAATCTGCTGTTTCAGTTCATCCTAAAAGATGGTGCGCTGGCATGGGCAGGTTTCCCTGATATCGATTTAAGCTTTTTAGGCCTACTCAGTTATATCGGTTTGATTGCTGCCACAGTACAGATTCTAGAGATGTTCTTGGATAAGTTCGTTCCAAGTCTGTATAACGCCCTAGGGGTATTCTTACCCCTGATTACCGTCAACTGTGCCATCTTAGGTGGCGTACTGTTTATGGTTGAGCGTGATTATAATTTTGGCGAATCAGTCGTCTATGGCGTCGGCGCAGGCTTCGGTTGGGCATTGGCAATTACCGCATTGGCGGGTATCCGTGAAAAGCTAAAATACTCAGACATTCCAGCACCGCTGCGTGGTCTTGGTATTACCTTTATCACGGTTGGTCTGATGTCACTTGGCTTTATGTCTTTCGGCGGTATGTCAATTTAAACCGCTACGCTTAAAAGCCTATTTAGCGATTTGACCTATTTAATTCATTTATTCGGTAGGGGTTCAGGAAACACGCAATGACGTCTTTTCGCACCCCTACTCCATAGATTAAGGATACCTACCATGGATTACGCTACGGCGATTGGTGGCGTTGCTATGTTTACCTTGATCATCATGGGACTCGTTGCCATTATTTTGGCGGCGCGCTCAAGACTGGTCAGTTCAGGCGATGTTACTATCCATATTAATGATAATCCCGATAATGACGTCGTGACACCCGCAGGCGGTAAACTGCTACAAACACTGGCGAGCGAAGGTATTTTCTTATCTTCGGCCTGTGGTGGTGGTGGTACGTGTGCGCAGTGTCGTTGCCGCGTTATTGAAGGGGGCGGATCTATCCTGCCCACCGAAGAAGGGTACTTTACCCAAGGTGAAATCCGTAACCACATGCGTCTTGCCTGTCAGGTTGCGGTAAAGCAAGACATGAAAATCGAGATTGACCCTGAATTCTTTGATGTACAAAAGTGGGAATGTGAAGTTATCTCTAATGATAACGTTGCCACCTTTATTAAAGAGTTGGTGCTTAAAATTCCAGATGGCGAAGAAGTTAACTTCCGTGCCGGTGGTTATGTACAGTTAGAGGCGCCACCGCATGAAGTGCATTATAAAGACTTTGTGATTGACGAAGAGTATCGCGAAGACTGGGAAAAATTTGGTATCTTCAACTATGTGTCAAAAGTTGATGAGCCGGTGATTCGTGCGTATTCGATGGCCAACTACCCTGAAGAAAAAGGCCTTATCAAGTTTAATATCCGTATCGCCAGCCCACCGCCACGTGGTCCTGACGGTATTCCACCTGGCAAAATGTCCTCTTGGGTATTTAGCCTCGTACCTGGCGATAAAGTGACAGTTTCTGGGCCTTATGGTGAATTCTTTGCCAAAAAGACGGACGCTGAAATGATTTTCGTCGGTGGTGGTGCGGGTATGGCACCGATGCGCTCGCACATCTTCGATCAGCTCAAACGCTTACATACCGACCGTAAGATTAGCTTTTGGTATGGTGCGCGCTCGATTCGTGAGATGTTCTACGTTGAAGATTATGATCAACTAGAAGAAGAGTTTGATAACTTTGAGTGGCATGTGGCCTTGTCTGACCCATTACCTGAAGACAATTGGGAAGGTCCAACCGGCTTTATCCATAACGTGCTACTTGAAAATTATCTTAAAGACCATCCAAGCCCAGAAGACTGTGAATACTACATGTGCGGGCCACCGATGATGAACGCGGCGGTAATCGACATGCTACACAGCTTGGGCGTGGAAGATGAAAATATCATGCTTGATGACTTTGGTGGCTAAGCCGATTATTTAAATCGGTTGATAAAACCTATTTATTCAACAAGTATCGTTAAACTAAAAATATATGATAAATTAAGAGTCTCAATGGAGGCTCTTTTTTTATGCGCTAAATAAACCATTTTTTAATCAGAAAGGATTCTTATGAAAACCAAAGCGAAAGATTTGACCATTTGGATTACTGGCGCATCTAGCGGTATCGGCGAAGCATTATCAATTGCCTTTGCCAAACGTGGTGCCCGCATTATTTTAAGTGGCCGTGATAAGGATAAGTTAGAAGCGGTTAAAAGTCGCTGCAAAAACAGCAAAAAACATATCGTCGTCCCCTTTGATATCGCCGATGCCAAGCAAGCAAAAGAAGCCTATGAAACAATCAAGGCTAAAACTGAAAAAGTAGATTGGCTGATTAATAATGCGGGCATCAGTCAACGCGCGCTTATTATGGAAACGACCGAGGAAGTTGAGCGTAAGCTGATGGAGATAGATTATTTCGCGCAAACGCGGCTGACCAGACTGGTATTGCCCGATATGATTGCGCAAGGCGGCGGCAAAGTTGTCATGGTATCGAGCGTGGCAGGTTTACTTGGCACCCAATATCGCGGCGCTTATGGTGCTGCCAAAGCCGCTATCCATATGTGGGCAAACAGTTTGCGTGCAGAACTGCATCACCAAGGTATCGAGGTGGCGACGATATTTCCAGGGTTTATTCAAACCAATATCTCTATAAATGCCTTAACGGGTGATGGGAGCGCGCAGGGTACGATGGACGAAGCAACCAATAAAGGACTGACGGCGACTACATTTGCCAAACAAGTCGTCAAAGCGCTGACTAAAGGTGAAGAATATATTATCGTTGCTGGTAATAAAGAAAAACTCGCTACTAGAGTCAATCGTTTATCGCCGCCAAAGCTTTATAAGCTCATCCGTGAGTCGAAAGTAAAATAAATCTAATAAACTCAGCAATTAGGTTTTAAGTCGATGATTGGCGTTATGGGTGACAAGGGGTGTAAAATAGGCAGCGCTTAGCTTAGTTAGTTGTTTATTAGTGGTTCTTTACTAACCATTCTTTACTGACCACTCTCTACTAGCTAACGCCCCCACTCACCCCTTCGCTTTATCAAGCTGTGATGACTTATATGACAAATTTAACCGCGTTTTCTTCTGCTAACAAATTCATAAAACCCGCCTTTATATCTATAATAGCTATCGGCTCTGTACTTACGCTTAGCGCCTGCCAGCAAAAAACCGATTATAACAATCTCAGCGGCGAAACCATGGGTACCAGCTACCATATTAGTTATCAATTGCCCAAAGGCGCCGATGAAGCTGCCATACAAGCCGCTATCGATAAGCGCTTGCAAGACATCAATGACAGCATGTCCACTTATCAAGCAGACTCAACTATTTCTAAATTTAATCAATTAGGCAAAGATACGCCCATTGCTATCGACGCCGATTTTAGCCATGTGTTGGAAGCGTCTAGGCAAGTTTATGAGCTGTCAGGCGGCGCGTTTGATCCGACGGTAATGCCATTGATTGAAACATGGGGCTTTGGCAGTACCATGACGGTTGAACGCTTACAAAGTCCACCGACAGCGCTTGAGATTGCACAAGCCAAAGCCTTGGTTGACTTTAAAAGCGTGATACAAAAAGAGCAAACTATCTATAAAACCAAAGATGGCGTCGAGCTTGATTTTTCGGCGGTTGCTAAAGGTTATGGCGTTGACGTCATTGCCGATGTACTCCGAGATGACTATCAGATTCGCAATTACATGGTTGAAATTGGCGGCGAAGTGGCGACCTCTGGGGTCAGCGCTCAGCAGCAACCGTGGCAAATCGCTATTGATGCGCCCATCGAAGGCAGCACGGTGAGCGCGCGCCAAACCATGGCAGTGATTCGCCAGCCTATTAATAATGGCTCTACTATGTCGCTAGCAACCTCTGGCAACTATCGCAATTCCGTCGTTTTTGATGGTAAGCATTACAGCCATACCATTGACCCAACCACAGGTGAGCCCATTGTTGGTGGCGCGCCATCAATGACTGTGGCAGCAGAAACAGTCGCACTGGCTGATGCTTGGGCAACCGCCTTAACCGCGATGCCTTATGAAAAAGCCCTTGCCACTGCCAAAGAGCACAATATCGCCGCCTTATTTGTTATCTTGGCTGATAATGTAAATCTCGGTGCAGCGGCCGACAGTATCGATGATTGGCAAGTAGTAGAAACCCCTGCGATGAAAGCCTTACGTGCCGACAAAAAGTCCTAATATCAAAAGCATGGGCTTTACTATGCCTGCTAAGCACAAACGGGGCAGGCGAAATTTTGCTATACTATAAGCAAGTTATCGACTAGATGACTGTCCTATATTTTAAACGAGAGGTTCCCTCTATGCTTAACCAATTGCTCCCCATGCTTGCTATCACCTTTACCGTCTTCATGCTGTTTTTTATCTTCATGGGCATCGGTTATATGGTCAAGAAAAAGCCGCTTAGAGGTTCTTGCGGCGGTGTGGCAAAATTGATGGGCGACGAGCATTGCTCATTTTGTGGTAACGATCCCAATAAATGCGATTCACTGGTCGACCAACAGCAAGAAACCGCCCTTAAAGCTGCCCAACTAGGTAAGTCTGTATAGAACTAAGCAAGTCTGTCTAAACGTCTTATTTGTTACCATACGCTGGTAGTATTCACCTAACCTGTATTCCTATAATAGCGTCTAGCCCTTTGCAATTTAACGTTGCAAGCTAACAGGGACTGGCGCTATTTTTTTGTGCGCTTAGTCCTTTATAGCTTAGCCTTTATATAGAGTATTTTTTAAGACGATTTCTATCATAAGCGCTTGATAAGCAAAACCTATTTATAAGCGAAAGCAAAAACTAAAATTCACTACTCATACACTAAGCTTGCCCTGCTAAATTAAATGGGTGGTAAGCTTATATGACGGGCTTTCTGCTAGTGTTTTTATATCCTAAACTCGTACATTCTAATATATTGTCTTAGCATTAATTGCCGTCTTAGTGACGTACTCTGGTGTTATTTTATAAGCGATGGTGCGCCAGCGCTTTTTAATGACGTGTCCTTTTTCTTATGCTGATAGTCGTGCTGCTATGTCTACCTCTCCTAATTTGCAAACTGATTTGCCGTCCCAGTCTCCCGCTTCTCAGTCGGGTGCGCCGTCAAACTTTAAGCTACCCTCTTCGCGCTTTACGTTTTGGCTGGTGCTATGTGCCATGATTTTATTGGCGACCAATATGCGCTCGCCGATTGTGGCGCTGGGTTCTATTGCGCCGGTGGTTCAAGGGGCGCTTAATATCTCCGAAACCCAAATTGGCTGGCTTGGCGCGGTGCCGATGCTAACCTTTGCGCTTGGGGCGTTTATTTCGCCAGCGATTGGGAAGCGTTTTGGCCTTGAAAACACCTTGATTGCGATGATTGCCCTCTTAACCACGGGCATGATTATTCGCAGCGTTATTCCTACTTGGATTGGCTTTTTAGGCGGCACGTTATTGCTAACGTTAGCGATTGGCTTTGCCAATACCCTTGCTGCGCCTGTTATCAAGCAGCGTACACCAAATCATATTCCGTTGATTACGGGTCTATTTAGTCTCACCATGACGGTGTCGGCAGGGATTGTCGCTGGCGTGGTCTTGCCATTATCTGAACAAGTTGGCTGGCAATGGGCGCTTGGTGGTTGGTCGATTTTGGGCGTGTTTGCCTTAATGATTTGGGTGCTGCTACGCTTGCGTTTGGGTTCATCAAACCATCAACCAATAGTACCGCTTGCTGAAGGGGTGCAAGCACCGTCACCTATTTCTATGTGGCGTACACCTTTTGCTTGGCAAATTGCGGTATTCATGGGCTTACAGTCACTGCTTTTTTATACCGTTGCCAGTTTTTTACCCTCGATTTGGCTCAGTAAAGGGCTATCAGCGGTAAGCGCGGGGCAGATGAACTCGGTCTTCCAGTTTATGGCACCGGTAGCGATTTTAAGCTTAACTTGGCTGGTCAATCGCGGACGCCCTATTCAGGCGTTGGCGGTATTTGCTGCCGTCTTAAACGTGATTGGTATTTTAGGAGTCAGCTATTTATCAGCTGATTTAGCATGGTTATGGTCAGCGCTGATGGGCATTGGTTGTTCAGCGATTTTTACCTTAAGTATGATGCTATTTTCGATGCGGACTTATACTGCCAATCAATCGAGCGAGCTGTCAGGCATGGCGCAAGCAGTCGGTTATCTGATTGCGTTCTTTGGTCCGCTGGGCACCGGCTGGTTGCATGAAGCAACGGATAGCTGGGATTTGCCTTTATTAATCATGTTGGTTTTGATGGTGGTAAACGTGGGTTTTGCTTGGATGGTCAGCCGTCCAGTCATGGTCGATGGTAAGAAAATTTAATTTTTACCGTTAATATCAACTGACAGGCGCGCAATATCGTTAACTGTCGCGCCATATTGCTCATAAGCTTAGTTTGCTACACTGGTTTGATTGTAAACAGGACAGCAAAATCATGATAAATATCTCTTCTTATTTGACTAAACCTTTAATAATAGCGGCGGCATTAAGCGTTACCCTTGTGGTTAGCGGCTGTCAAAAAGAGCCTGATAGCAATACAGCTGATGATAGTACGCAAACTACCAGCACTCAAAGCACTAGCATCCAAACTAATGAAACTCAGAAAGTAACAGAGGCAACTGAGCAGCAGCAAGCGCCATTAACGATATTGGCATTGGGCGATTCATTAACCGAAGGATTGGGCGTTGATAATGATGCCAATTATCCCGCTCAGCTAGAAGCACGCTTACAAGAGCTTGGCTATAAAAATGTCAAAGTAGTCAATTCAGGCTTAAGTGGCGAAACCAGTACGGGGCTTGTCAATCGCCTAGATTGGGTATTGCAAACCAAACCTGATATTACGATTTTAACCGTTGGAGCTAATGACGCCATCCGCGGTATTGATGTAGCAACGGTCGAAGCCAATATTCGCACCGCTGTTAAACGCCTGCAGGATAATGGTAGTGAGGTTATCTTAGGTGGCATGCAGATTTATGACAACCTTGGCTCGGACTATGTAGAGTCGTTTGCCGCGATATACCCAAGAGTGGCTAAAGATATGAATGTGACGCTGATTCCTTTCTTTTTGGATGGTGTGGGCGGCGACCCTAAGCTCAACCAAGCCGATGCGATTCATCCAACCAAAGAAGGCTATACCATTATCGTTAATGATAATATTTTGCCAATTTTACAGCCTAAAATTGAAAAGTTAGAAGCTAATCACGCCAATACAGCAACGAAATCTAGCACACCTACTGAGACTACCCAATGACCGCTACACCCAATAACAAAGCACTACTTACCGCCTCCAAGCTGAATAAAACCGTGCAAGTCGGTGAGCAAAAGCTATCTATCATCAAAGACGTCGATATATATGTCAATGCGGGCGAGTTTGTGGTCATTATGGGTAAATCTGGCTCCGGTAAATCTACCTTGTTAGGTCTATTAGCGGCGTTAGATTATCCTGATAGTGGCTCGGTTGAGTTAGCGGGGCAAACCTTAAGCAGCCTTGATGAAGATGCGCTGGCGGTTATTCGCCAACGTGATATGGGTTTTGTCTTTCAGTCGTTTCATCTATTACCGACATTGACGGTAGCAGAAAATATTGCCTTTCCTCTTGATATCGCCCGCCGTCCGAATAAAGCACGGGTAAATGAGCTGATTGAAGCGGTTGATTTGGGGCATAGGCGTGATAGCTTACCCAACCAATTATCCGGTGGTGAACAGCAGCGTACTGCCGTTGCCCGCGCGTTGGTTTCGCAGCCAAAAATCGTCTTTGCCGATGAACCAACGGGTAACTTAGATGAGCAAAATGCCAATCAAGTGATGCAGCTACTATTAGATTTACGCCAGCAAGTTGGTTCAGCATTGGTTGTTGTAACCCATGATGCCGCGCTTGCGGAGATGGCAGATCGTGTCATTACCATGCACGACGGGCGGATTATTTCTTGATGAATAACTTGAAGAATAATAAGCAAACAGAGAAACATTCAGCCATCGATGCTACTGCTACGACTGATACTCGCATGGCAAAAGAGTCAGACTATACTGGCGGTATCATGCGCCAGTTGTTTAGCGGTATTCTGAATTTGCCCATATTGGGCTTACAAGGATTGGGCGCACAAGCCTTAAGTCGCAGTTGGTGGCAACGCTGGATTTATCCGCTATTATTTTTATTGACGCTAACGTTATCGCTTGCAACCTACTTGACCCTCGACTCCGTGCAGCAATCGGTTGATACCTATATCAACGACAATCAGCGTGCGCTCGTTGGCGGCGATTTAATATTAAACAGCAAGCAAGAGTGGCCAAGCGAAGTATTAACACAGGTAGAGACGGTTACTGATACGCAAATAGTATATGACTATCAGTTTAGCGCGATGGTGGTGACCGATGAGCAAACCTTACTTGCCAGCGTCAAAGCCGTCTCTCCAGCTTATCCGTTATATGGGGAAGCTGAGCTTGCTTCAGGGCAACCGTTATGGGAGCAATTAAGCGCTGATAATGTCGTTGTCGCGCCTGAAGTATTGAATAGCTTAAATGCCAGTGTCGGTGACCAAATCACCATTGGTGATGCTGAGTTCACTATTAGCGACGTGCTGACCAAAGAGCCTGACCGTCCGTTGACCGCCTTTGGTTTTGGTGGGCGGGTTTTGATGCATCAAGATGCGCTCGCAGCAACCAATTTATTGGGACAGCGTAGCCGCATTAATTATCGTATTGAGCTGGCTGGTGAGCCAGAGTTAATGGTAGTACAGCGAGATAAGCTCACGCAAATACTAAGCAATTATCCTGATATTGAGCTCTCTGATGCCGAGTCAGCAGATACCTCTGTCTCGCGTATCTCTGACAATGTCTTGATGTTTTTAAAGTTGCTCGTCATCGCCGTGCTGTTATTATCTGCGGTGGCGATGTATGGCGTCATTACGGCTTTTTTGACCAAGCAGCAGTCTAGTAATGCCATTCGCTTGGCATTAGGTGAGCCGCTTAGGTCGCTGAAACGCAGCTACTATCAGCTGTTGATTGTAACCACTATCATCGCTTGTGTGGCAGCAATTGCTCTAAGTTTTGGCTTACTGAAAGTTGGTCAGCCGTATCTGATTGCTATCTTGCCTACTGATGTTGGTTTAGCTATCAATCCTATCAGCGCCATTAAAACCATTATTATCGCGTTAGTGCTAACATTGCTTATCGCTCAACGTGGTTTAAGTACGTTAAGTACGACCAAGCCTGCTACTTTACTTAATCAAGGTGCGAGCGCAAACTCGCAAAATCTGCCGTGGTATCGACGTCTGCCATTATTATGGTATGGACTGACGCTAATCGGGCTGTATGCGTTTTTTGCTTATGAAGTAGATTCTCTGATACTAGGTGCGCAGCTCTTGATAGGCTTAACTGCCTTCGTAGCGATATTTTGGCTCTTGGCACGCGGTTGGTTATGGCTGCTGACTAAGTTTGCCAAGCATTCTAATATCAGCTGGATGCAGCGTATCGCTATCCATAACCTTGCCCGTAAAGGCAATCAGTCGGCATTATTCTTTGTCACTTTATCGCTGTCAGTGGCGGTCTTAACCCTGATTACCACGCTCAATCATAGTATCAATACCCAGTTTATTAATGCCTATCCTGAAGATGCGCCCAATTTATTTTTGCTCGATATTCAAAGCGACCAGCATGATGAGATTGATAATATCATTGCTGCACCTGTCAGCTATTATCCTGTCATTCGTGCCCGCGTCGTCACTGCTGATAATGTACCCGTACAAGATATCGAACCTGCTGACGGCTTTGATGACCCTACGCGTGTTTTTAATTTAAGCTATGCCGATACGGTGATGGATACTGAGTTTATTACGGAATCGCTAGCAGATGACAAGCTTTATGCATCTATTGAAACTGCAGATAGTGACTCAGCACAAACCGTTGCGCCGTTATCGATTTTGGATACTGCAGCAAGTTTGCTAAACGTTGGCATGGGTGATCAGGTGCGCTTTAATATCCAAGGGATTGAGATTGTCGGGCAAATCACCAGTATCCGCTCGCGCTATGAAAAAGGACCCAGCCCCTATTTTTACTTTTTATTTGAGCCAGCGGTTTTATCGGCTGCCCCGCAAATCCAATTTGCTACCGCTCATGTTGCAGCAGAGGATATTCCAAAGCTCCAAGGTCAGCTAGTACGCGAGTTTCCTGCGGTAACGACCATCGACGGCACAGCAATCGCGCAGCAAGTCCAAGAGTTAGTCGTGCAAATGAGCCGTTTGGTTTATGTCTTCACCTTACTGGCATTACTGACCGGTATTATGGTTTTGATTAGCTCGCTACTCTCCACCTCACAAGATCGCATGGCAGATAGCGCATCATTTAGGCTGCTTGGCATGCAAAAGCGCGACCTATATATGCTCAATATCTTAGAGCTTGGCATACTTGGCATTAGTGCCGCTTTATTTGCAGTTATTATCGCTAATATCGGGGCGTGGGCTGCTATCACCCAATGGTTTAATCTGCGCTTTAGCGTGCCGTGGGCAAGCTTGGGTATCGGCGGTGTAGCGTTAGTTGGTTTGCTGTTTGCTATTGCCATTATTTATGTGAGATTGGTGATTGGGCGTGGGATTATGGCGCGGGTAAGAGCGATGATTTAGGGTATGTAGCAAAATCAATATCGTATAGGATAACCTATACTTTGCTTAATTGAACTAGGCAAAATATAATACTGATAGTTACTTAAAGAAAATTTCAAATAAAAACCAACTTAATTAACGGATTTAAAATGGCTTTCAATCCCAAAACGGAATATACCATAGAGCAAAGAAACTACGATATTAAGGATTTTCATGAATATCCTTCTGAATTCGTTACTAGACCTCCTTATCAAAGAAAAGCTGTTTGGTCTACCAAGAAGAAACAATCACTTATGGATAGCTTGATAAGAAAATACTATATTCCACAATTAGTATTAAGAGAGGTTAGAGTATCAGAAAGTAGTTCAGTATTTGAAGTTATAGACGGACAGCAACGCATTACAACAGTTGTAGATTTCTTCAAAGATGAGTATGCTTTACCAAAAAGCTTAGAAGACATCGATTCTGAACTAGTAGGTAAAAAATACAGTGAGATTAGCAATGATCATAAAAGATTTATTGATAAACTATACTTCAAAACAGACATAATTAAAAATATTGAAGAAAAAGAAAATGTCGAGCACCAGATTATTGCTACCGAAATTTTTAGGAGACTACAAGAAGGTGAAAACCTAAATTATATGGAAATAGCTCACGCTCAACTTTCAAGTCTATCAAGAAATTTTATTGTCAAATACTCGGACGACCAAACATTTAACTTCAAAGAGTACCATCCTGTTGACTTCAACCCTAATAAACTGGATTTCTTCCAATTACTAAATGTTAGCAACGAAAGAATGAAACACCTTCAATTCATGGCTCGTTTCACTATGATTGAAAACGCTAAGACAGGCTACACAGATTTAAGTGACAAAAAAATAGAACAGTTTATTAACGACGAGAAAAAAGATGCAGGTATAGGTAATTATGATTATGAGAATAGATCTGAAAGTAAATCAGTCATTCGTAACCTAGATGAGTTCTATAAAATATTTAAGAATGACCCAATGATACAAGATGGCTCTCCAGTTAAAGAGCTATCAGTAGAATACTTTGTTATTTCTTTATACTTATTAATAAGACACCTCAAAAAGTATTATGTCATTGGAGATAAAGAGCGTGAAGATATTAGGGGTTTTATACTATATTTCCATGATAGATGGCGTAACTATGACGAGTCGACTGATTTTGATATGCTAACTTTTAGCAATCATCGACAGCAAGGGGAAAACGATTTAGCAACTCGCGATCGTGTTATGCGCCAATTATTTTTTGAATATATAAACACAAATGACTTCAAATTCGTTGATAAAGACTTGAAAAGAAGCTTTTCAGAATTAGAACGAATCAAGATATATAGAGAGGCTCATGGAGCTTGCCAGCTTTGCCTTGAAGAAGGTAAGTCTAGACGAGAGGCAGAAGTTTCATGGTCTGACTATCAAGCTGATCATGTAATACCTCACTCAAAGGGTGGCGAAACTATTTTAAATAATGCTCAATTATTATGCAGCTTCCATAATTTACGTAAGAGTGATAAGTCTAGTCTAGTCTAGTCTAGTCTAGTCTAACGATAGCGTAACCCACCAAGTTACATTTTAGGTGAGTTACGCCTTTTGATTTGATGAATTTTTCTGCTTAAGTTTTATAGTCTCCTTTAATTCAAATTTCATTCTATTAAATATTGTTTCATACAAGTAACTATCTTCATGCTTATTTATTAATGGTGAAGTTACCAAATCTTCCTCTATAGTAATCCGTCTTTCTTTATCATCGTAGTATCCAGTCAAAGAAACTTTAAAATTTCTTTTGGTTCCGAAACTATCAGTATGATCCCAATCACTTGAAGTCTTTGTTTCAAATATCTTATTCTTGTCCATATATATACCTTTCTAAAAATATTATTTATGACTTTATCATTAATATATGTTCAGTACCAAATTTAATTTAATAGAAACTATGTATTGGATGGGTTATGTTTTAGTTTCGTTTTCTATGAGAATTTTTCAAATCTAACGCTACTCTATACCAAATCTCATTCTTAGCAAAAATTTACATTTTTATCACTATATAAACCAATATCGGCCATGCGCTTTGCTTATTTATTGGGCGGATTACCTAGCCTTCATTTGCTATACTAGCCCAACTTTATGGATTAAATAACACTTTATAAACCCTCAAAAATAGCATGGTAGCCTTATGAAATTCTCAAAGTTCGGTCAAAAATTTACCCAGCCAACTGGCATCTCACAACTGATGGATGACTTGGGCGATGCGCTAAAAAGCGATCAGCCTGTCAATATGCTGGGCGGTGGTAATCCTGCCAAGATTGATGCCGTCAATGAGCTATTTTTAGAGACTTATAAGGCGCTTGGCGTTGATAACGATACCGGTGAAGCCAATAGTAGCGCGATTATTAGTATGGCAAATTACTCCAATCCGCAGGGTGACGCCGCCTTTATCGAGGCTTTGGTTGGCTTCTTTAACCGTCATTATGATTGGAATTTGAGCGCAGAAAATATCGCTTTGACCAACGGTTCACAGAATGCTTTTTTCTATTTGTTTAATTTATTTGGTGGGGCGTTCGCTGATGAAAAGAGCCAAGATAAAGAAAGCCAGTCTATCGATAAATCAATTCTACTGCCATTAACCCCTGAATATATTGGCTATAGTGATGTGCATGTCGAAGGTCAACATTTTGCAGCCGTATTGCCGCATATCGATGAAGTGACTCATGATGGCGAAGCAGGTTTCTTTAAATATCGTGTGGATTTTGAGGCGTTAGAGAACTTGCCAGCGCTAAAAGAAGGTCGCATTGGCGCGATTTGCTGTTCGCGTCCGACCAATCCAACGGGCAATGTGTTGACCGATGAGGAAATGGCGCATTTATCTGAGATTGCCAAGCGTTATGAGATACCGCTAATCATCGATAACGCCTACGGTATGCCCTTCCCTAATATCATTTATTCAGACGCGCAATTAAGTTGGGATAACAATACGATTCTTTGCTTTAGCCTGTCTAAAATTGGCTTGCCCGGTATGCGTACCGGCATTATCGTGGCAGATGCTAAAGTGATTGAAGCAGTCAGCGCGATGAATGCGGTAGTCAATCTAGCACCGACCCGCTTTGGGGCGGCAATTGCCACGCCATTGGTTAACGATGACCGTATCAAGCAGTTAGCTGATAATGAGATTAAACCCTTTTATCAAAAGCAAGCCTCGTTAGCGGTAAAGCTTTTAAAAGATGCTTTGGGTGATTATCCGTTAATGATTCATAAGCCTGAGGGCGCGATATTCTTATGGTTGTGGTTTAAAGACTTGCCAATTAGCACGCTTGAGCTATACGAGCGCCTTAAAGAAAAAGGCACATTGATTGTACCAAGTGAATACTTCTTCCCTGGTGTCGATGTGAGTAATTATCAGCATGCCCATGAATGTATCCGTATGAGTATCGCCGCTGACGAACAGACCTTAACGGATGGTATTAAAGTCATTGGTGAAGTGGTGCGCGAGCTGTATGATGAGGCTAATAGTCAGAACTATTAAAGTTTTTATTAAGCAAAGTGTTAATGATAGAAATAAAAAAAACGGACTTATGAATAGTCCGTTTTTTTCTGCCTTTTAATCATAGGTTTGACGGTATTGATTGACTGAAACGTCTTTGTCCATACGGTAAAGCCATAGAGCACATACGACAGCAGACAGGTATTAATCAAATCATGAATACTGGCTTTTAGCTCCGTGCTGCCTATCGCTGTGATACCCAGCTCGGTAATCGTCTGGCGATTATCCAAATATTCGCCCAATAAGGCGATGGCGGTCACCATAATTAAAGCGATAAACGCCCTGACGCTGTATTTTTTAAAAATTGGACGTAGCAAGAGTAAACTTAATAGGTAGACACCAATGCCCACATACATATGTAAGGCGTCTTTGTCTAATCCTGTAGCAGCCACGACACCGTTTTTGAAGAGATAAAAATCCACGATTTTATTCCGCGTATAAGAGATAGAAGATAGCTGAGTATAAATAAAAAAAACAACTAAGTATAAATTAAAAATAAAAAAGGTAGATTATGCATTTGCTAACCTACCTTCCTGTTTAATCGAAGCTGTTTAATCAAAACGGTCCAGTCAAACATTTAATGCATACTTGTTAAATATTCCAATCGACAAAGTTCTTTAATAGCTTTAAGCCCGCGGTGTGGCTTTTTTCTGGATGGAATTGGGTGGCAAATAA
Source organism: Psychrobacter sp. DWR1-2-3 (assembly GCF_049896465.1). NCBI lineage: Bacteria > Pseudomonadati > Pseudomonadota > Gammaproteobacteria > Moraxellales > Moraxellaceae > Psychrobacter > Psychrobacter sp. DWR1-2-3. Next base: position 504,421 of record NZ_JAFCUJ010000003.1, on the reverse strand, counting down.
ATTATCTTGCAAAATACTGGCACAAAACGGCTGACCATAATCACAAACGGCCGCTACTTGCGCGTTATCGCTAGGCGCGCAGTAATAACTATGTACAAAGTAAAAATGCGCATTGTCCTCGATGCCATTCCACAATGGATGCTCGAAATCCATACCGTTAATAGTATTCCAGCCCATGTGCGGCACTTTAATGGTCGCCCCTTGCTCATCCTTCCACGTCGGGTCAAACGCTTCTACATTGCCATCTAAGATGCCCAAACATTTTGTACCACCATTCTCAGCGGACTGCTCAAACAACGCCTGCATGCCAACACAGATGGCCATAACAGGCTTATTAAATATCGCCTGACGTATGACCTCGTCAATACCCGCATCTTGCATGCCAGCAATACAATCACGCATCGCACCGACGCCGGGGAAGAAAATCTTATCAGCCGCCGCGACCACTTTTGGGTCATTGGTAATAGAGACTTCCGCGCCTACCGCTGACAATGCCTTGCTGGCCGAGTGCAGATTACCCATGCCATAATCTAATAGTGCAACCTTTGTGGCTCTACTCATCTAAAAAGCCTCTTTGGTCGACGGTAGCGTATTCAGCGCACGCTCATCATATTCGCAAGCCATACGCAGCGCACGAGCAAAGGCTTTAAAGGTAGATTCGATCTGGTGATGGCTGTTTTTACCTTTAAGATTATCCAAATGCACCGTCATCCATGAATGGTTGACGAAGCCATAGAAGAATTCGCTAAATAAATCGACATCAAAGTTACCAACATGCGAGCGGGTAAAAGGAATGTCCATATGTAAACCGGGACGGCCTGATAAATCAACAACTGCGCGCGTTAGTGACTCATCGAGTGGCGCGTAAAAGTGGCCATAACGACGGATGCCTTTTTTATCGCCCAATGCTTTATTGAATGCTTGCCCAAGCGTAATACCCGTATCTTCGACACTATGGTGATCATCGATAAAGGTGTCGCCGGTACATTTGATGTCTAAGTCAAACAAACCATGACGCTTGATTTGATCAATCATATGGTCTAGAAATGGCACGCCAGTATCTACAGTTCCTTGTCCCGTTCCATCAAGATTGACGGTGCAAGTCACTTGCGTTTCAGCAGTATTACGCTCAACGGTAGCGGTACGGGCTGGGCGACCATGTAAATTTAGATTGGCAGATTGGTTTTGCCCAGTTGTATCGGCGGTATTGGTTGTCGTCGTAGAATTGGCAGTCATGGCTACTCTCTATAAATGAAAAGCGGTCAATAAAATAGGGCGAAAAAGCGCCCAAGTCATTCTTACTAGCGTCTAAAGCAAATGATAAAACAATGAATAAAAAATATAAAAAGCTAAGCTAAAAATGGGTTCAATGCTTATTCAAAAAGCTTATGCATAAAAGCCAAAGTATTAGCTTTTATGCATAAAAAGCATCATCTATCTTCATCATAGCAAACCCTAGCATTTACTGCCACGACCAAGCAGTAAACCACGCACAAAATCCTGTCATTCTGCTAAAATAGTGAGTTCAGTATTATCAATCATGAACCGCACCGACTCTACAATGCTACACTCGATGCCACGCTGTATCACCTTATAGCAACCGATTATTTATAGGAACTGATTATGCCTTTAGAAGCGATCGCCATCAACAGCTTGGATGCGCCACTGATTAAAAAGCCTGCGCGTGAAAACGAACTATCCGAGCGCCTGCATGCCTTATATGACAGCGATGAGAACCAGCCAAGTGGCGCAGAAGTACTAAATCTCGTTGAACAAGGGTTTAAGCGTGGTCAAACCCTGTATGTCGGTATGTTTAATGACAAGCCTATCGCTGCCGTTGCCTGCTTTGATGATGGACAAACGGATGCCAAGCGCTTGCAATATCTCACTGTCCATAGCCAAAATCGAGGTCGCGCTATCGATGCTAAATTTATCAAACTGGTCTATGATGCCGAAGTGAAAAAAGGCGTCCGTGAGTTTGTCCCAGTCGATGCCGATATTCATCGTATCATGAGCGAGTATGAGCTACTGCGCGTTAAGGATTAAATGTGAGGTTAAAAGCTTGAATTTGGCTTATATTTGACTATTTATGCCTTTTTATCGCATATTATGCAAAAACCACTTGACAGTAACGCCGATATTTAGTTTAATAGCGCCTCAACGAAGACGGCTCGATAGCTCAGTCGGTAGAGCAACGGATTGAAAATCCGTGTGTCGGCAGTTCGAACCTGCCTCGAGCCACCATTCGTTTAAGAATTCTAAAAAGCCCCGAACATTTATGTTTGGGGCTTTTTTTATGCTTAAAATTTTATAAACATTACAGGGATACCTATCAATAACATCTGATACCCACACTAATACATAACATTTTTAGGCTGTTTTTGAAGTGCAAATGCTCTCTATACTAAAACAACCAATTAGCTGCAAGAGGTAGAAGCCATGAGAGAGTTTGATTATGATTTGGATTATAAAAACCTAAACTTACGCGCGCAGCCTGAGCTGTATCGCGTCGGTCGCGGTGAGCAAGGCGTGTTATTGGTCGAGCCTTATAAATCCGAAATCCTGCCGCACTGGCGCTTTGCGACGCCTGATATCGCGCTTGAGAGTAGCGAAATTATTTATCAGATGTTTTTAGATTATTTAGCTGCTGATGACTTTGTCGGTGCCGATATGGCGCGCAAATTTATCCAAATGGGTTATACCCGCGCCCGCCGCTATGCCAATCATAAAGGCGGCAAAAAGTATAAGGGACCCGTGCCCAATGATAAAAAAGGCCAAAGCGGCGCGCATGGACGCGAAGAATTACCACGGCAAAGCGAAGACCCTATCAAAGCAGAATCTGCGCGTATTTTTAAACAAAAATGGGATGAGTGCCGTAAAAATAAAACCTATCTAAAGATGAAAGCGGCACACCGTGAGCGCTATAAAGAGGTTAAATAATCGAGCAAAAACGCGCTTTGCATACGCTTTAATGGCTTCTTATGCTATGGTTAAAACATAAATCTAAGATACAGACGTGATAACCCGAAAGGCGAGAAATAATGGATAAGCAGCTTTTAATTTTTGACTTTGATGGCACATTGATTGATAGCGTACCAGATTTGGCTGATGCGACGAACGCCATGCTAACCACGCTTGGTAAAGAGACCTATCCGATTAGCACCATACGTAACTGGGTCGGTAATGGCTCAAGAATGCTGGTCGAACGCGCGTTGGTGGGTAAAATAGAAGTACTAGAAGGTGAGTTAACGGTCGAGGAAGCCGATCACGCCGAGCAAGTATTTTTTGACGCTTATAAAAATATTAGCGGCAGCAAAACCGTCGCCTACCCAGATGTCGATAGCGGACTAAAAAAGCTCAAAGCCGCGGGCTATACGTTGGCATTAGTGACCAATAAACCGATTCGCTTTGTCCCTAAAATACTGCAATCCTTTGGTTGGCAGGATCTATTTTCTGAAGTACTGGGCGGAGATAGCCTGCCCCTTAAGAAACCAGACCCCGCGCCGCTATTGCATGTCTGTGAGGCGTTGAATGTGACTCCAGCACAAGCGGTCATGATTGGTGATTCTAGAAACGATATATTAGCCGGACAAAATGCCAATATAGACACCCTTGGACTGTCTTATGGTTATAACTACGGGCAAGATATTCGCGAGCTCAATCCTATCGCAGCATTTGATGACTTTGCGGCATTGGTTAAATACCTTTTAAAAAAGGAGATTATAAATAATTGAACTTCAAGTAAGTTATTTACTACGATAACTCAGCGCCTCTGATACATGAGCGCTGGTAATATCAGTACTATCAGCCAAATCAGCAATGGTACGCGCGACGCGTAATACACGATGATAGCCACGGGCAGATAGATTAAGACGTTGCTGAGCGAGCTGTAATAACTGCTGCTCGCCCGCGCCTAGCCGAATATATTTATCAATCTCGCTAGGACTCAGCTCGTTATTAACCTTTTTTTGGCGTTTTAATTGCTGCTTATGCGCAGCAGAGACTCGAATTCGCACTTGTGCCGAGGTTTCACCAGCTTGAGCATTTTGCAAATCAGCTATTGGCAGTGCTGGCACGGTAATATGCAAATCAATGCGATCAAGCAGTGGCCCTGATAGCTTATCTTGATAGCGCTTGATTTGCTCCGGTCGGCAGCGACATCGTCCTGATCCGTCGCCATCATAGCCACACGGACAAGGATTCATCGCCGCCACCAGTTGAAAATTTGCCGGAAAAGTCATTTGTGAATTGGCACGGCTAATGGTGATTTGCTTGGCTTCCAACGGCTGACGCAAAACTTCTAACACAGTACGGTCAAACTCTGGTAATTCGTCCAAAAATAAAACGCCCTTATTGGCAAGGGTAATCTCGCCAGGTTTGGGACGAGAACCACCACCGACCAATGCTACCGCTGATATAGTATGGTGAACTTGACGAAATGGCCGCGTACCATAATCATAGTCGCTGTCTGCTACTGAATAGGTACTGGCGACTTCTAATGCATCCTCATCACTCAAATCAGGCAAGATAGTCGGTAGCCGTGACGCCATTAACGTCTTGCCCGAACCGGGTGGCCCGGTGAATAACAGTGAATGACCACCGGCGGCGGCAATCTCTAACGCCCGCCTAGCATGATGTTGACCTTTTACATCCGCCAAATCTACCTGATAACCAATATACTGCTGCGCCGGACTGGGCGTGACTATCTCCAGTCTCTCATTGATGACGCTTGGGTCAGCTAACGATTGTAAGTGGTTACAAACCGCTTTTAGGCTTTGAGCGCCTAATATCTCGACGCCTTCAACACGGCTGGCTTCCGTGCCATTATCAATCGGTACTATTAATTGACGTAATTGCTGTAACTGGCGCGGCTCTTGTTCGTCAGCTATTGCAGACTTTGCCACTAGTGACTCTGCTTTCATTGCCCGTGCAACCGCCAAGCTACCACTTACCTGCCGCAGCTCGCCATTCAATGCTAACTCGCCGATAAACTCAAACCCTGATAGTACTTCTGGCTCAAGTTGTCCGCTTGCCGCTAAAATACCGATGGCAATCGGCAAATCTAGCCTTGCACCATCTTTTGGCAAGTCTGCTGGTGCTAAATTAATCGTCAAGCGGCGATTAGGGAATTGAAAGCCCGAATTCAGAATCGCCGAGCGCACCCTATCTTTACTCTCACGTACGGCAGCAGCAGGCAAACCGACAATGGTTAATGCTGGCAAGCCTTGTGATAAATGCACCTCGATAATGACCTGCGGGGCATGCAGTCCGACGACTGAGCGCGTATAAACTTGGGCAAACGACATGAGCGTTTCCTAATATAGATATTTATCGATAATAGAGTATTATTAATCAGTGCGCAAATGTCGTGTCTTATAATTTATCAATCTGTATGAATAGTATTGTTCCCAGCCTATTAGTTAGCTATATAAAGGACATTTCTGCCTAGCTTTAAGCCAAATATCAGCCGTTAAATCCGTTGGTTTATTCGCTAGCATAGAGGTTTGAAATTGTTATATGATTGATAAATGCTTTTTAATTTATCTTATCTATCATCAAGCATAATAAATGCAATATAAGGCATAAAAAAGCATGGCAATAAAAGGAATTTATTGACATATAAAGCTTGATGGTGGTTTTTGTCGACGCTTTATAAAATCGTAATTAACCATGGATGGGTAAGCTTATGAGCATCAATATGCTGAATCGGCGTGTACACACACTCACGCTATTAACGATGGCAGTCTCGTTGGGATTGTTTGGCTGTTCGGATAACGATAATTTTAATGGCAATATAGATAACGATGACAGCTAGGCGGCGGATATCCAGCGCACTGAGTTTGGGATACCGCATATCACCGCCAAGAACTATAAAGGCTTGGGTTACGGCGTCGGCTATGCCTTTGCTGAAGATAATATCTGCTCACTGGCGCGCGAAATCGTGATAGCCAAAGGTCAGAGTATGCGTTATCTGGGTGATAAAGGCGATGTCGATAGTGATGTTTTTTATACCTGGTATAACTCAGACGCTAAGCGTAAACAGTTTTTAGATGCGCAAGAGCCTGAGGTTTTGGATGCGGTAGCAGGCTATGCTGCGGGCTATAGCCGCTATTTACGTGATAAAGGCGTCGACAATATCGATCCTGACTGTGCAGGCGCTGAATGGGTTCGCGAAATCACTACCGATGATTTGCTAGCGCTTTACGGCAAGGCCAATTTGCGCGGTGGTCTATCAAACTTTGTTACGCCTATCGCCACTGCGGCGCCTCCAGTCGAAAAAGGTATCATGGGTAGCTCTCGAATGCGTACGCTTTCTATAGAACCAGAGAGCGACTTATCGCCAGAGTCGGCAGCGGATTTGGCCTCAGGCTTTGATTTTGATATGAAAACCATCAATGTGACTGATGGCGGCAGTAACGCCTATGCTTTTGGTAGTGAAGTCACTGGCACCAAAAGCGGTATCCTTTATGGCAATCCCCATGAGCCATGGGAAGGTTTACAGCGCTTTTATGAGTTTCATTTGACGATGCCAGGCGAGCTTGACGTCATGGGAGCAGGACAGCAAGGACAGCCTTTCCCTAACATTGGCTTTAATAAAGACGTCGCTTGGAGCCATACGGTTTCTACCGCCAAGCGTTTTACCCTGTATCAGCTCAGCTTAGTAGATGGCGACCCAATGAAGTACAACTATACCAATAGTGCAGGCGTCGTTGAGCAACGTGATATTAAAAAGGATGACGTCACTATTCAACTGCCAGATAATAAGACGCTGGTAAGATCGGTTTATTCGTCACATTTTGGCCCTATGATAGCCGTCAATCAAGTCAATGGCTTACTGCCACCTTGGGGCGCAAACAATATCGCCTTTACTATCCGTGATGCCGCGGCAGAAAACGCCCGCTCATTAAACCAATGGCGCAGTATGAATCAAGCCACCAGTGTCGAGGATTTGGTCGATAAAATGCAAGATATGGTTGGGCTAGGATTTGTTAATACCATTGCCACCGACCGCTATGGTAAAGCGCTTTATACTGATATCTCAACCGTGCCGCATGTCACCGCAGATAAATTAAATAGCTGTACTGCTGGTAAGCCTTATTTACAAGCTATCGTCAGTTTTGGTCTACCAGCATTGGATGGTAGCAAGGCTGATTGCGAATGGGGTAATGATGCCGATTCGCCGCAAGCGGGCATCTTTGGACGCTCAAATCTGCCTTTCTTAATTCGTGATGACTATGTGCTTAACTCAAACGATACTTATTGGTTGAGCAACTTAGATGAGCCTTTAACAGGGTTTTCACCGCTGCTACGTCGTCGTTTAACGCCATTCCCTAGTGCAACTAGCCCAGAGGGCGTGCCACTTTCTCTGCGTACACGCATGGCATTTCAGCAAGTATTAGACCGTCTTGATAACTCAGATGGCTTGGGTGGCACTACCTTTACCTTAAACAATATGCAAGACGTCGTTTATGGCAACCGTAGCTATGCTGCCGAGTTGGTTCTCGATGATGTCTTAGCGGACTGTAACGCCAACGCTATGTTACCTCTGACAGGTGGCGGAACTATCGATGGCAAACAAGCCTGTAGCATCCTGAGTAATTGGGATCGTCGCAACAATATCGACAGCCGAGGCGCTCATGTGTTTAGAGAGTTTTGGAGCAAGGCTGGTGTTAGCGAATACACGAATACCGCATTTGAAGTGCCATTTAACGAGGCAGACCCTATCAATACGCCTCGCGAGCTGAAAATTACGCCACAAACTCGCCAAGCCTTGGGCGATGCGATTGCCTATTTCCAAAATAAAGGCATTGCACTTGATGCCAGCTTAGGTGAGCTACAATATGTGCTAGATGCTGGCAAGAATAATCAGCGTATCCCTATGCATGGTGGTTATGGTAGCGAAGGTATCTTTAACGCTGCCCGAGGTGAAGGAGTTAATGAGGTTGGTCATTATATTATTAATAATGGGCCAACCTACATGCAAGCGGTGACTTTTGATGCTAAAGGTCCTGTCGTAGAGGCGCTGCTTGCCTATTCACAAGCAGGGGATAGTACGCGTCCTTATCATCGCGATCAGACGCATCGTTATTCAGCTAAAGAGTGGATTCGTGTGCCTTTCAGCAGCAGCGAAATCTCCCAAAAAGCCGTTGGTGAAGTGATTAAATTAAGGGAAGAGTCATAACCAAATCGTTAAGCATTATAAAAAAGACTTTAGGCCAATCCTGAGGTCTTTTTTTATTCCAGATAACAATACAACTTTATGGGTATATACGAAAACTTGCCATCCATGCCACTATAACCAATGATTTGTTATACTGCTTGTTACTTAAATGGCGATTTATACAGTTAAACCGAGGAATCTCGCATGTCAGAACCATCCGATATCAATAGCGACCAAACGTCTTTCGCTCATGCCAGCGAGCAGCCGACCACGGTACGCCCTGTGACGCAGCCGGACAATCCGTATGCCAGTACCCGTGGCAGCATCACCAGTAAGCAGCTGCCAGCATTCGATGAAGAGATTATTAATAAATACAATCGTTCTGGGCCGCGCTATACCTCCTACCCGACCGCTTTAGAATTCTCACCGATGCCAGCAGGACTCGAGACTAAGATTCTACAAGAACGCGAAGCCCATGCGCCCTTATCGCTATATTTTCATATTCCGTTTTGTCGGCACCTTTGCTATTACTGTGCTTGTAATAAAATCATCACCAAAAAAAATAGCGATGCTGGTGATTATTTAGAATATTTGATGGCGGAAATTAAGCATAAACGTAGCTTATTACAAACACCAGAAGACGGCAAAAAACCACTGGTCAAACAGCTGCATTTCGGTGGTGGTACGCCAACCTTTTTACAAGATAATGAATTGGTACAACTGTGGGAGTTTTTGCAGACCCAGTTTGAATTTTTGCCAGAAGACCAAGGCGATTACTCTATTGAAATCGACCCGCGCGAGCTGGGCGACGAAACATTAACAGTACTACGCAACTTGGGTTTTAACCGCGTAAGTTTGGGCGTACAAGACTTAGATGAAAAAGTACAAATTGCCGTCAACCGTATAAATTCTGCTGAACTTATTGAAAATGTGCTTGCTGAAGCGCGCGCGCTGGGCTTTCACTCTACCAACGTCGACCTGATTTACGGCTTACCGCATCAAACGCCTGAAACTTTGGATACAACGGTACGCCGCATTATTGAGATGGCGCCCGATCGCTTATCGGTATTTAACTATGCCCATCTGCCTGAGCGTTTTAAATCTCAACGCCAGATTAAAGAAGCTGACTTACCGACGCCAGCCGCCAAACTTACGATGCTCGGCAATACCATCAACACCTTAACCGAAGCCGGTTATCAATATATTGGTATTGACCATTTTGCCAAACCTGATGATGAGCTTGCCATCGCCCAGCGCGAAGGCAAATTACATCGCAATTTTCAGGGTTATACCATCATGGGCGATTGTGATTTATTGGGCTTTGGGGTGTCGTCAATCAGTCAAATCTCTAATGCTAATAGCAGCTATATCTTGCAAAACCACACCGATTTGCAGGTATATAAAGATAATATCGACGCAGCACGTAATAACCCAACCGTCATGCCCGCGGTCAATGTGATTAAAACCTCTATCAAAGATCGCTTACGTGAGTACGTGATTATGAATTTATTGTGTCACGATTATATGGACTTTAGAGACATCAATCAGAAATTTGGCATCGATGCTATTACCTACTTTATTAATGAGATTCAACAGCTTGGTGAAATGCAAGAAGACCGCTTGATTGATATGGATGCTGCTGGCATTCGCGTATTACCCAGAGGTCGTTTATTAGGTCGCAACGTCGCTATGGTATTTGATGAATACCTTGAGAAAAAACATAAAAACCGCTTCTCCAAGGTCATCTAAAATACACTGAGTCAATACTTAACAATAAAAAAGACCTCACTTGTGTGAGGTCTTTTTTATTGTCTGTAGTAAGAATAAATAGTTAAGAATAGGTGGTTAAGAATAAATAGTTACGAAAAATCACGCTACTCTATTCAGTCGGCATGACGATATATAAGCGATTGGCATCTTCTATCGTTTTATCTTTATCGAGATACTTTTGCTCAACCGTGCTTTTTGGGTTGATGACCTCTGAATCAGTCATGGCAAAATCATCATCATTGAGTAAACCCAATGATCCATCTTGCCGTAACCATAAGCCTTCAAGCTTATCATGCGGATAATCTAAAGTAGCTAACACATCGACGACCAAGGTTTTTTTAACAGGTATAATTTTTATCTTCTCAAGCATTTGCCAGTTTTTCTCATCTACTGCAATCAACTGCTCAAGCGTTTGTCCATTGACTAGCAAGCCAAGCGTTTCATCTTGCTTAATATTCTCATCATTTAAAATAGTTTCGATATCTGTTGCTTGCGCGATATCTATTTTGTAGATTAGTTTTTGCGCTGACTTATCTTGTAGTGGGAACTTGCGATCATGTTCAATCAGATAAAACTCATGACTACTTAAGGCCGCGATGCCAGAAGTCACGTGCTCCGCTTTATCTAATCGATATAGATACTGGGCTATTTGTCCCGAAACCAAATTTATCGTTACCATACGCACCAAAGAGGACAATCCTGACTTATCAGGATTGTCCATAGAGGACTCCATGATGCCGACCAATGTCGTTTGGTCTGGCGTCATCGTTAATGCCTCCATACCCCGATTGACACGACGCTTGGTAAATTCTGTCGGTAACAGAACCTGCTTACCATTGATAATTACATTATTACGCTCATCATTGGCAAAGGCATTGATACGCGCTATCTCTATCCCATTGGCATCATAATGCACAAGGTGTGGACCATATTCATCACTGACCCAAAAACTACCATCTTGCAGCGCCGCTAGCCCTTCAGGATCTAAACCATTAATATCGGTTTTAATAGGATTGGTCACCGCATCAAAAGGCAAATTTGGATTAACGGTCATCGGCTGCCCATCGATATCATAAGGTACTTCATTGGTGCCGCCCAGTGCCTTTGGATTCGGTAACCCAGAGATGGGATTGCCTTGCCTGTCTTTCAGCAGCAGCTCTTTTACTTTGATAATTTTGCCGTCAGCTTGCAATTCAAACAACCCAATAGACGGCGTATAATTTGGCACAAGAAACTGCTTACCTTTACCGGCAACCCCATCAAAGTCTGCATTAGGACCACGATCGGTAAGGGCATAAAATTGATTGGCCTTGGTTGGATGTGCCGCCGCATCTGAACCGTAGCCGCCGCCCCGAATCTCTAACTTCTGCTCAGGATAAGCGGCATTAATATGCGTCGCATCAAGTACGGTATAAGGCAATGGGCTGCCTTGCGCAAATTCATTCATAGCAATAATTACAGCATTTCTATCTTTCGTGGTCATTATTATTTTCCTTATACATTTATTTTATAGGCGTATTTTTATTATTAAACAACAAGAACATCGTACGCTAAAAAACCACTGACATGATTAGGGGTAAATTAAAGTTAAAAAAATAGCCAGCACGTAAAACGCTCACTGACTATTTTTACTCGCTGGCTGCTTTTAAGAGTTATTTTTATAACAACTTAAAATATGCTTGATTAAACCTTAAGCTTATCGCCAACCATACCTTTAATAGTGCTTAAAATATCGGCGGGTAATACCACCATTTTCGCGTTATCCGATTCTGCTAACTGGCGAATCGACTTAATATATTGCTCACCCAATAGGTATACAATCGGCATTTCTTCTTTGCCCATCGCCGCGGTAATAAGGCGAATGGACTCTTCTGAACCTTTCGCCAATACCACTTGCGCTTCAGCATCGCGGCGTGAGGCTTCCAAACGACCATCAGCCTCTAAGATAGCCGCTTGCTTTTGACCATCAGCACGGGTCACGGTCGCACGACGTAAACGCTCTGCCGCCGCTTGCTCTTCCATTGACGCTTGCATAGTCTGCGAAGGGTTAATATCTTGGATTTCTACCGTTTTTAGGGTAATACCCCAATCAGCAATATCTTCTGAGATGGCGTGTTTTAGCTTGGTTTTGATTTCATCACGGCTTGATAAAGCGCTGTCCAAATCCATCTCACCAATGATTGAGCGCAAAGACGTCTGTACCAAATTACGAATACCGTATTCATAATCTTCGATACCATAAACGGCTTTATCAGGACGGACAATATTAATATAAGCAACAGCGTTGGCGATAATCACCACGTTATCTCGGGTAATAACCTCTTGTGAGGGAATATCAAGCACGATGTCTTTGGTTGTGACTTTATAAGCGACATTATCGACATAAGGAATAATAATATTGAGTCCCGGCTCTAGGGTTTGGCTATATTTACCCAGTCTCTGCACCACCCATTTATAGCCTTGTGGGACAATGCGCACCCCTTTAAACACTGTAAATACCACCAATGCAATCAATACCACCATCACAATACTAAAACTTTCCATGTTCCACCCCTATTATTCTGCTTAACTATTTTTATTAATGACCGCTTGCGATGTCATCGTACTGACAATCAGCTCATTACCGACGATATCTGTTACCACCACCCGATCACCAACCGCTACTTGCTCGCCTCTGGTACGGCACATCCATTCGGCAGCACCAACGATAGGCACGCTAAAACGTACCATACCAGCTCTCTCAGGTTGCGGCGCGACGATAATCATACCGGTCTCACCGATAATCACACTGCCGCCCAATCCCGCTTTGGTGCGATCGACAGACAAGGGTTTGATAAATTTAAACCACGCTACTAAAAAGATAGCCGAAAGTACCAACCAAATAATGATTTGGACGGAGACAGGGATAGGTATTAACCATAAGAGGGCGGCAACGATAATAGCGGCTGCCCCAAACCAAAGGCTGGCAAACGTCGGCACAAACATCTCGACGATCAGCAGCACAAAGCCTAATACGAGCCAGTGCCAAGGTTCAATCATCCAAAGCATCTCCATTATTGTTATATTCCCTATTCTTGCCAATCTAGCTTTCAATGTAGCACATTTTGTTATCAAACAGCGCCTTAAAAGTTATACGCATAAAAAAACGACCACCGAAGTGATCGTTTTTTATTTTACTAACTATTTAAAATTTAAAGTGTGCACCTAACGTAATACCATTCGAATCTAAATCTTCCCCATCATCAAATTCTATCGTTGGATAAAAATTGTACATAGCTTCAATACTAGCCATAGGAGTGATGTTATAACCCAAACCTAAACCACCAGCCACACCTGAGTCAGAAACACTAAAGCTCTCATTAAAAACAGAGGATACTTTATCAGTAATCTCAACCTCTATTTCATTTTTTGCTACGCCTAAACGACCTTTTACATATAAAGCAGTATTTGGAAATGCATAATCATAAGTAGCATACAAACCATAAACATCAGCACTATATTCTGATTTTTCAAAGCGGTCTTCATATGCATCAGTATCGCTAGTAGTTAGATACTCAGCTTCAATACCAAACTCTGGTGTAAATTTATAGCCACCATAAACACCATACGATACAGCGTCATCTTCTGCTTCATCTGGGCTATACTGACCGATTTTTACACCAGCGTACGGCTGACCTGCATAGTTAAGTGCCGCTTGCGCGCTTACACTCATCAAAGAACCAACTGATAATGCGAGCAAAACTTTTTGTAGAGTATTCATATATGTTCCTGTTAAATAAACTAAAATACAATTTGGATGAGTATTACAAAGCATACAAATTGGTTCAACTATTGTTGGACGCGCAATACTAACAGAACAATTTTAGTAATGCTCGTTTTTTTAATGACGCTTACAGCACTTTTTCTTTTCGCATAAAAAAACGACCACCAAAGTGATCGTTTTTTATTTTACTAACTATTTAAGCTATTGCTGATTAAAGAACTTAAGATTCAAATAATTAGAATTTAAGTTGTGCACCAACGGTCATAAGATCAACATCACTACCTAACTTGTCATACTCAGCTTCAACACTGAAGTTAGGGTTTACTGAATATCCAAGACCTACACCACCAGCTAGGCTAGTATCACTATCCGAGAAGTTTTGTGTCAAAGTATTTTTGCCTTCCACTTCAGTTTTAGCAACGCCTAGCTTACCTTTAGCATATAGACCAGTGTTTGGGAAAGCATAACGGTATGTACCGTAAGCACCATAAGACTTGGCATCTACGTCACCATTTTGGCCAAAGCTACTATAATCAGCATCATCTGAGCCTACGTATTCAGCTTCAATACCGAAGTTAGGATCAAAGTTATAACCGCCATATATACCATAAGCTGTTGGCTTATCAGTACCAGCATAATCCAAGTCAAACTGACCGACTTTTACGCCGACGTATGGTTGACCAGTATAGCCGTTGCCATAAGATACAGCTGCTTGTGCACCCATGCTTACTAAAGAACCAGCGGCTAGTGCAAGTAGAGTTTTTTGTAGAGTTTTCATATGTAGCTCCTTAAAATCAATTTGGACAAACAAGTTATTTATTTATGTGGGCTTTTTTAGCCATATCGCCTTGTTTGCTAACGATGTATACATAGTAACAAACTATGTCAAAGACTCTGTCAGTGTTTAATGGTAAGAAAGTTAAGTTTTGCAAGTGTTTGTCAGCACTCGGGTTACAAAGGCTGATATATGAAATCTTTTGTTACAACCACCGGTTTTGGGTAATACTTCCTACTCATTAGCCCGAGCCTAAGTTTGCAAAATAAAAGAACGCACCTCGAAAGGTGCGTTCTTTATTATAAATCAGACGTCAATTTTAGCTTTTAATCTGGCTTATTTTTTGTCTTCGTCTACTTCAGTAAACTCAGCATCGACGACGTCATCGTCAGCTTGGTTGCTGTTGCCAGCATTATCCCCACCTTGTTGGAACTGGCTTGGATCCATACCTTCTGCGCCTGCACCACTATCTGCATAAATCTTTTGGCTAACTGGCAAGAAGGCATTGTCTAACGCTTCAAGCTTGGCTTTGATTTCGTCATGATCGTCTTCTTTAGCAGCCGCTTCAAGCTCAGAGATAGCTGTTTCTACTGTTGATTTTTCATCTTCAGTCACTTTATCTTCGGCGTCTTTCAATGCTTTTTGTACCGCATGGATACGACCATCTGCTTCGTTACGAACTTGTGCTAAGTTAGCGAATTTCTCGTCTTCAGCAGCGTTCGCTTCGGCATCACGCACCATTTGTTCGACTTCTTCGTCCGACAAACCAGAATCCGCTTTAATTTGGATACTTTGTGCTTTACCAGTACCTTTATCTTTCGCTGAGATATTCATGATACCGTCAGCGTTGATGTCAAAAGTCACTTCGATTTGTGGTAGACCACGTGGTGCTGGTGGAATATCGGTCAAGTCAAAACGGCCGAGCTGTTTATTTTGGTTAGCGATTTTACGCTCACCTTGATAAACCTGAATGGTTACTGCTGGTTGGTTGTCTTCTGCCGTTGAGAATACCTGTGATTTCTTAGTCGGAATCATGGTGTTTTTCTCAATGATTGGCGTCATAACACCGCCCATTGTTTCGATACCTAGCGTCAATGGCGTTACGTCAAGCAATAGGACGTCAGTTTTGTCACCAGACAATACCGCACCTTGAATCGCTGCACCAGCGGCAACTGCTTCGTCAGGGTTGACGTCTTTACGTGGCTCTTGACCGAAGAACTCTTGTACTTTTTGCTGTACCAGAGGCATACGAGTCTGACCACCTACCAAGATAACGTCATCGACATCGCCGATTTTTAGACCAGCATCTTCTAGAGCTGTTTTACAAGGACCCATGGTACGTTGTACCAATTCTTCCGTTAAGCTCTCAAGTTTTGAGCGGCTGATAGTGACAACCAAATGCTTAGGACCACTGCTATCGGCAGTGATATATGGCAAATTCACTTCCGTGCTTTGGGCACTTGATAGCTCAATTTTCGCTTTTTCTGCCGCTTCTTTTAGACGCTGCATCGCAAGAGAGTCACCTTTTAGGTTGACGTCTTGGTCTTTTTTGAATTCGGCTACTAAAAAGTCAATTAGCGCTGAGTCAAAGTCTTCACCACCAAGGAATGTATCACCGTTGGTTGCTAGTACTTCAAATTGCTGTTCACCATCGACATCAGCGATTTCGATGATTGATACGTCAAAAGTACCACCACCCAAGTCATATACAGCAACGGTGCTATCGCCTTGCTTTTTATCCATACCATAAGCAAGTGCGGCAGCGGTTGGCTCGTTAATAATACGTTTTACATCAAGACCCGCAATTTTACCGGCGTCTTTGGTTGCTTGACGCTGTGAGTCATTAAAGTAAGCTGGGACAGTAACAACAGCTTCAGTAACGGCTTCACCAAGATAGTCTTCGGCTGTTTTTTTCATTTTTTTCAAGATTTCAGCAGAAACCTGTGGTGGCGCTAATTTTTTACCATTGATTTCGACCCACGCATCACCGTTATCAGCTTTGGCGATTTTATAAGGCACCATACCGATGTCTTTTTGCACGACTTTGTCATCAAAACGACGACCAATCAGACGCTTAATGGCAAATAGGGTGTTGTTTGGGTTGGTGACCGCTTGACGCTTGGCTGACTGACCAACAAGGATCTCGTCATCTTTATAAGCGACAATCGATGGCGTGGTACGTGTACCTTCAGCGTTTTCGATGATTTTAACTTTATCACCTTCCATCACTGCCACACATGAGTTAGTTGTACCTAAATCAATACCAATTACTTTACCCATAATTAATTGCTCCTAATTTATTTTTAAATAAAAATATCTATATCATCAGACCCTAGATTATGAAAACTATCGACATCTAATCGGTCACTTGTTGCTTTATATCGGTTTAAGGCTTCGTTTTTTCAAGTCAATCCACAGCTAAATATTGCCTTTTGTGTGATTTTTTGTGTAAAACCCCATTAATAATAGGGTTTAGTACAATTAAAGACTTATTTTTTAAATACTAATACCTTAAATCTTCTATATTTGATTGCTACTGACCAACGCGTACCATCGCTGGGCGCAACAGACGACCGTTTAAGCTATAGCCTTTTTGCAAGACCGTACCTACTGTATCGGCTGGCGCATCGGCATCGATACCGACCGCTTCATGCAAATCAGCGTTAAATTTCTCGCCTTGTGGCTCGACGACTTCAACGCCATTTTTATTCAATACATCTAACAACGCTTTATGAGTCAATCTTACCCCTTCGATAACAGGGTCATCTGCATGAGCGTTTTCGATAGCGCGCTCTAAATTATCGACCACCTCTAATAGCTCTTTGGCAAATTTTTGCAGGGCAAATCTTTTGCTTTTATCGGCTTCTTGCTCCATGCGTTTTTGCGCGTTGTATGCTTCGGCATTGGCGCGAGCGGTGCCTTCTTTGGCTTGCTTGACTTCGCTTTCTAGCTCAGCGATACGCGCTTTAAACGTATCTAAATCGATATCGTTTGCAATCGTGCTCTCTGCACCTGAATTATTTTGTGGATCAAATTCTTGCAAGGTTTCATTTAAAATACTGTCGTCGTGTTCGACATTATCGTGCGAAACGTTGTCGTGTGGCATATTTTGCTCATTAGATTCGTGGTTATTATTCTGCTCGCTCATGATAGCTCCTTAATAGGGATATAATTATTAATGGGGTTGTTAACTTAATGATGATGGATTGAAAAACGCAATAAAGCGGCTACTGACTAGCCAAACTGTGTTTTTCTCCATTGCTTACTTAATAGGTTTATCGGCTTTTAACAATCATCTAGCCGTTATCACTCACTTTTTTATCACTCACGGATTTTTAGCAATCGCTTTTTTAACCTCTTCTGATAGCTGCTTGATAAAGGTGATGAGGGCAAATTTCAAGCCTAATCTAAGGAATTTTTCTCGATATCCATTAATGTTGGGATAATACTTATCAACTATGCCCTAAAATTACCGCATTGCCTTTACGCTTATTGTCAATAAGTGGTTAATTTCGCTAACAAAACCAACAGAACACCGTCAGTTATTCCAAATAAATTACTACTCACTCCTAAACCATTACCAAAGAATACTCAACTTTATTTCCACTTATCATATGATGGCTGCAAATATTATCTATCATTTATAGGAGGTGTTATGCCTAATTCAACAGTATTATCAATCAACACCTTACTTAATAAAGCAGTGAGGTCACTTAACCTGACCGCTTTGGCTCAAGAAAAGCCTGAAAGTGCACGTGATAGCTCTTTAAACAATCATAAACCAGAAAACTTACCAACTTTGCCAATAAAGAATGCAGAGATTGCAACCAGCGCTGAGGATAAGCCATTATCCATCAAAGATAAGGTGCTTTATCATAACCTAATGACCAGCTATCAGCCGCACCTACTGCATTACGCTATGAAAGGTATCGGCTGCTTACCAGAGTCAGTATTAGAAAGCTTGGTCGGCTATTTGGATGGACCGACCGCTAAGCAATACGAACACGTCGATGCCCATTTACGCTTAATCCTTGCAGTCAATAGCAAGCTTAAAACGCCATTACACCTTGTAGACATGGTCGAGTTGCGCAAACGCTTTGCGGCCGACGTCGTTGCGATGCAAGCGCCAACCGTCTGGCAACAGCCAAGCTCTACCTTATTTAATAGTATTAAACCTTTTGTCAAAAAAGATAGCCCTACCGTAGAGTGGGAAGACAAAACCATTGCCAATGCTGATGATGGCGACATGACCATCCGTTGCTATCAAAAACAAGTAAGTGCAACAGGCTTTAGCTTTAAAAAGAAACCGAAACGCAATCCTGATGAAACCGTGATGTTATTTTTTCATGGTGGCGGATTTTGTATCGGTGATGTCGACACCCATCATGAATTTTGTCATGCCGTCTGTGAGCAAACGGGCTGGCCAGTGATCAGTGTTGATTATCGCTTAGCACCCGAATATCCTGCACCGACAGCGTTACAAGATTGTATTGCTGCTTATGGATGGTTGGCTGAAAATTGCCAAGCATTTGGCGCCTTGCCATCGCGTATCGTATTGGCAGGTGATAGTGCGGGCGGCGGGTTATCAACCATGGTTGCTCAACAAGTCATCACCCCAACGGCAGAAGCATGGCAAGATTTGGGCATTAATGGGCAAAAAACTTTTGAGATATTGCAGCGCGTGCCATCGCCAATGGCGCAAATGCCTCTGTATCCTGTGACGGATGTTGAAAATGATTATCCTAGCTGGGAGTTATATGGCGAGGGTTTATTATTAGATCATGCTGATGTGGCGGTATTCGACGCCGCTTGTTTAGAAAACAGCCCGTTACCGCGCCAGCATATCTTGACTTCACCTATGCTCGGTGACAATAGCCATATCTGCCCTACTTATATCGTCGCGGCCGAATTAGATGTCTTGCGTGATGAGGCTTTTGCTTATGCTAAGCAGTTAGAAAGCTATGGTATTGCGGTCAAAACCTATACTGTTTATGGCGCACCGCATGGGTTTATCCATTTTATGAGCGTCCATCAAGGGCTTGGACAGGAAACGCATCATATTATTAATGGTTTTTCCAGCTTCGTACGTGAGATCATCAGCACCCAAGACTTAGTGGCTGCATGACTAAATGAATACTAGCTGGGTCTACGTATAGTTCGTTGTTAAAGTAGGCTAAAAGTTAAAATAAGAATTAACCAAGAACGGAAGTCATAAAAGTATCAGCAAGGCTAATTACTATGAACCAGCTTGACCTGTCAAAGTAATTAGCCAAACCTCAGAACGCGTACCCAATCTAAATGGCACCGCGCCGATACCATAACCTGAAGTCACCAAAAACTGCGTGCCTTCTAGTTGTTTGGCGCCATAAACCAGTGGTGTGAACCATTTTAGCAATGTCGTTAAAGGAAATATCTGCCCACCATGGGTATGCCCTGATAAATGTAAATCAATGGGCAAGCCTTTTATTTGTGCTAAATCGGCAGGGCTATGCTCTAAAAATATCACCGGTTTATCCGCCCTCACTTCACTAAGTAACTCTGTGGCGGCGGGGCGTGCAGGATCGGTTTCATCCGAACGCCCTATCAGCAACACTGAGTCATCCAACCAGACACTTTTATTATCAATCACTTGAATACCTGCCCGCTCGACTGCTTTAGCAATAGCAACTTGATTACCTGAATAATCGTGATTGCCCAAAGTAGCATAGACACCGAGCGGTGCTCTTAGTTTTGATAAATGCTCATGCATATTGGTATTGTCATAAGCGTCAGTGGAATCATTCATGACATCGCCCGCGATAACCACCACATCTGGACTTTGGGCATCTATCAGCTTCACCATCTTATCTATCTGCCGATTACCAAACCATCTACCTAAATGAGTATCAGACACCAAAGCTATCTGCATTGGCTTATTGAGTGGCTTATCTGTCGTTACTTTCAGATGATGTACGACAGGCGAATAAGCATTAAATACTGTTAAACCTACAAGACCAGCATAAACCACAGCAGCAACGGCTCTAATGAGAATTGGATGGTATTTTTTCTTCAGGATATAGAGATAAACTAGGGTAATGACAGCGGTTATTAAGCCTGCATAGAACATAAAGCCTTGCAGAATACTGACAACCAAGTAGACATGGAAGCGCTCGTGCCAAAACTCACTCAGTCCGTAGAAAAGAAAAGCATTATTAATGACAAAAACGCTTAAGACTAAAGCCGTCTTAGCCAAGCGCTGTTTTGGTTTGATGAACCCGTACAATATCCCGCTACTCATCATCGCGAGCAGCTGGGTAAGGATGATAAAAAGCCACATAATAAAATTGAATCAGACAAAGACGGGCTTATAGTACGCCAATATTCTTACCTGTTATAGACAGCATCATTTTTTATTGAAACTGGACAAAGGTTTTAAAAGAATATGCTCAAGAAATG
The DNA here is from genome assembly GCF_049896465.1 of Psychrobacter sp. DWR1-2-3. Classification (NCBI taxonomy): domain Bacteria; kingdom Pseudomonadati; phylum Pseudomonadota; class Gammaproteobacteria; order Moraxellales; family Moraxellaceae; genus Psychrobacter; species Psychrobacter sp. DWR1-2-3. The sequence goes on along the minus strand of NZ_JAFCUJ010000003.1, from coordinate 483,517 downwards.
GTTTTCTTCAGGAATGGATTGTTTCATGTGAAACAATCCATCAGATAAGTTTATACCTGCTGCTCTAAAGCCTGCTTAAGGGTTGGCTGTTTGAATTTAAAATCTGCATTGAGTAGCGCTTGTGGCAATACTTTTTGCCCATCAATCAGCAAGGTCGACATCTCACCAAACATCAATTTTAATAAAAATTTTGGTAAAGTAAAAAACGTCGGACGATGCAGCCACGCGCCAAGCGTCTTGGTAAAAGTACGATTGGTCACAGGGTTAGGCGCGGTTAAATTATAGACCACGGCTGGCGTATCACTTGCTGTGTTTAAAGTATTGCCCGTATTATTTAACTGAGCTTGCTGCTGAACAGTAAGATGCTGCTCAATGATAAAAATAACTGCCCTTACCCAATCTTCACGACTAATCCAACTCATGATTTGCTTACCATCAGCCAATTGACCGCCAACGCCCATTTTAAAGGGTGTTAATAACTTACTAACCATGCCGCCCTCAGGATGGATAACGACACCGGTGCGCACGATAGCAACAGGAACGCCATAATCGGTAGCTTTCAATGCCAACTGTTCCCAATCGTCACATAATTTATGCGAAAAATCAGTATTAAAATCACTGCTCTCAATTAAAGGCTTATCACCTTGAGCGCCATACCAGCCAATCGCTGAACCGCTAACCAATAATTTAGGTTTAGTGCTACTACGCGCTATAAAAGCAAGTAGCGCTTCGGTAGGCTGTACACGGCTGGTAAGCAGTTGCTCTTTACGTGCAGCGCTCCAACGCTTATCTGCAATCCCTGCGCCCGCTAGATTTAAAATGACATCAAAGCTTTTATCGGATTTCGTCAGCTCATCATAAGTCATCATCTTAATATCGACAGGATGTGGCTGACTACTATTACGGGTCAGCCACGTAATATGCACTTCCTTATTCTCACTTCGATAGCGCTTGATAAGGGCTTCACTGAACGCGCTACCTAAGAATCCTGAGCCACCACTGATTAGAATATTCATGCCCTACTCCCTGTATTTTTTGCTTATCATTCAATTAAAATTAATCCTTTGTAACTATCCTCTTCCTTTTCGGATGTTATATCAAAACCACTTTTACATACTTTTGGTAAAGCCATACAGCTGGCGATAGTAGCATTCACAGCGCCGAACAGACCTACGATAAACATAAAAGCGAACGAAACTCCCATTTCCATCCATGAATTTATGCCTAAATAGATGACAATTGAGCCCATGTAAAATTCGGATGTCATAAATCCAATTAAAAAAGATGTACGTATACTTTTCTAAATATCAATAAAACGCACAGCTCTACAATTAGCCCACCAATAACACTACCAATCCCTGCAAATAAGATAATGACTTGTAAATAAGGATAAGCATCAACCCTGTCATTCATTTTCATTATATTTATCCTATAAAAGTTAATGATTAACTTAGTATAAATATGGCTACGGTAGTGGGTGGTGAATTCATTATGAATAATTGATAGATAATTAATTATCTCAGTTTTATATAGCCTGCCTATTATGCAAAACGCTTACGAATAGGACACCCGTTCTTATCGTTGCTATGGTGATAATTATCTTTTAGTTTGTTCCATCTATTATTTATAAAGTTCATAACAGCAGATATATTGGGCAATACATGCTGCTTGGTTAGGTGTGGCGCTACTGCATCTAAACGCTTGGCTAGCTCAGGTAAATGATTGGACGGCACAGCAGGAAATAGATGATGCTCTACGTGATAGAGTAAGTTAAAAGTCAATATATTGACCAATGGGTTACGCTCAGTGCGGGCTATCGTTTCATCACAATCATGATGCACACCCCAAACAGCAATGATTCCAACACTAGCATTCGCCAACATCATGGTCAGTAGGTGATACATCAACACTTGCGCTAACATAGCAAGAGTTGGGATAGTAAGCGCGGTCAATACAAGGGCAACTAAGACGGCTAATGCAATTAAGCCAAACTCTAACCAAGCCAAGTTTTGATTGCGACGGCTGCTTAGACGCAATCCTTGACGATAGATATTGAGCCGATAGGTTATGCCGCCTAACATCGCTTGCCACCATGACACTTTTGCCAAACTGCCCTCAATATCACTATCGCCTAGAGGGTCACGATGATGCGCCATATGAGTAGCTCGAATGCTATGCAAGCTGGTCATCAATAGCACACTAAGCAACAGCAATATGGCGGTAGTCGTACGTTTACCCGTACCTAAGCTATGATGATAGCCATCGTGAGCTTGGCGAAAGGCCGCAGCAAAAAATAGATACGACGCGACGCACGCCATTACATACCAAGATTGACTGGCAAACCACCACGACAGCAATAAAAACGGATAAGGCAAAATGAGGTTGTAAGCAATTTGGCCGCGAGTCAGTTGGCGTAAGTCTTGCCACTCTACTGAGCTAACAGCATTTTTGATCGATTGCTTTTTATTACTATGTATTTTATTTGCTTTCATTTCACACATCCATTTGTCATTACTGCTAATAAAGGGGGTTTATATAAGCCTTACATACTTACATTAATTCCTGTCAAAACAGAAATATATACTGAAAAATTTTTATTTTTACATAGTTAGATTACCCTAGAACCTTTTTTATACTCGCGCCTAGTTTCAAAACTTTTTTAAGGGCGTTAGTCGGTAGTCTAAGCATCTCAGATGACCAAGTGGTGACTGTATCAACGAATTCTTGGGTATCACGAATACGTGCTTTTACTTCGCTATTTTCATGTTCAAACTCAGGACTATCCATCAGTTCTTGTAAAAACTGTACTGTTGGATCCAGCTCACGCTTTTGGCGTTCAACTACAATGATACGTGCGAGCTCCCAAACATCTGTATTAGTCGTAAAATGATCACGCCTGTCGCCCAATATCGAAACCTTTTGTACCAATCCCCAATTTTGTAATTCTCTAATACTGTTTGACACATTAGAGCGAGCAACACCAAGGGTTTCGGTAATTTCTTCAGCATCTAACGGCTTACCGATGATATATAACAATGCATGAATTTGTGACATGGTACGATTAACGCCCCATTGCGAACCCATTTCGCCCCAATGTAAGATAAACTTTTCGGTCACAGGATTTAGTTTCATGATTGATATCTACTCACTATTTTCTATAATTTATAACTGCCTTCTTGACTCATAGTGCGCTATTCTTTTATTTCTGTCAATAGTGAAACTAAGTAGTAATACTGTCTGTTTGAATGATTGCTACCCCCTAACGAACGATTAGACCTGTGGTGGCATCACGGATTTGGCTCGGTAACGTATAACCTAACGTTTCAGTCTGCAAGTAGCTTATTTGCTCACCGAAATAAGCATAGGCTTCATCAAAGGTACTGGCAGGCTGATGACCAGACCGGTTGCAACTTGTGGAAACCAACAACCCAAATGGGTTATCAGCACTAACCATCTGCTGGCACAACTGACGAATAGTAGGATGGGCGATAACTCTAACCGCGACAGTCTGATGTTGGCCCGTTATCCAAGAAGGAATGGTTGTGGTAAGTGTGCTCGGAATGGGCAATAACCATGTATGGGCTTGCTTGCATTGTAGCGCTATATTGTCACTATCTGCCTGCCAACTCTTGATGATTTGCTGGCGCTGACGATCTTTTAAAGCGTCTAATAAAGGCGCTAAACGCTCTGCACTATCAGTAATCACAATCATGCCCTTTGCTTGTGGACGCTGCTTAATATCTAAAATACGCTGGACTGCTGCTTTATCATAAGCATCACAGCCGATACCCCAGACGCTTTCGGTTGGATAAGCAAGTAACTCGCCTTCTTTTAGCCACTGAGCAGCTTGAACGACAGAATGAGTAATAAATGACAGGGATTCTTTCATGGTTTAAATGCTTCAAGAGGATAGAGATTTAAGCATTTATAATAACACAGGACACGGAAAGACTCGAAAAGTAGCGTTTAAAACTGCCAAAATCTTTTCGGCTAAAGACTCAAAAACTAGCAAATAGAGGAGCTTAACAGTAAAGAAAACATAACTCTAAACCCGCAAATAACGCCCACCTTGCACACTGATAACCCCTAATAATTCAAGCTCCATAAGTTGCCCAATCAATTGCGGTGGCGTCAGGTTAGTAGTGCTTAATAATGCATCCAAATCTTGTCCATGCCAGTCAAGCTGCTCATAAACCTGCGTTAAATGCTCGGGAATAACGATAGCATTGGAAGAAGATTTGAGATTAGACTGCGGCGCGTGACCAATAGTGGTGGTAGAAGTTCTGTCTGTATTTATAGAATGAGAGCTTTGGCTAAGATTTGCTTGCTCAATATTAAGTTCTGCGTTATCCGATGAATTGTAGTTACGGCTTTGATAGCCTAATTGACTGTTAATATCTTCGAGTACTTGCTGTGGATGATAAATTAAAGTTGCGCCCTCACGTATCAAGTGATGACAACCTTCAGCATTATTATTATCGATATGACTTGGAATCGCAAAGACTTGCTTGCCTTGCTCAGAGGTTAGGCGCGCAGTAATAAGCGAACCACTTTGAATCGTCGCTTCAGTGACAATTGTCGCGAGGCTGAGTCCTGCAACTAAGCGATTACGGCGCGGAAAGGTATGCTTATGTGGCTGCGTATGCGGTAGCAGCTCGCTGATGATACAGCCACCTTGCTCGATAATCTGGCTAAATAACTTGTCATGATGATTGGGATAATTGACATCAATCCCTGTGCCCATCACGCCTACCGTACGACCTTGATATTCTGCCTCAACTTGAGCCAAAGCACCTAAATGTGCACGCTTATCGACACCCATAGCAAGGCCGCTAGTGATAATATAACCAGCTTGCGCTAAATACTGCGCCATATCAAAGGTGATTTTTTGGGCATGAGTGGTAGGTTTTCGGCTCCCAACGATGGCGATTTGCGCTTGTTGCAAACGTGCTTTATCGCCACGATAAAACAATAAAGGTGGTGGGTCATAGATGTCTAGTAACTGCGGAGGATAGTCGGACTGATCGGCAAATAGCAGACCGTATTTGTTATCTAGCAATGCCTGTTGGATGGTATCGATAGTGGCTTGCGTTTGCTGTGGCTGTTCGTGACGCTTAAGATGTGTACTATGAATGCCAAGCTGCCGCCACGCCTCTACTTTGGCACACCAAGCAAGCTCGGCATTACCAAAAGAAGTAACAAGCTTATGATAAGCCGATAATGACGCATTGACCTCAGTCCACAGCGCCAATACTGCGCGCTGCTCATCGGATAAAAGAGAGGAGATTGCGGTCACGGTCATAAGCGCTTAACTCATAGTAACTGACGGGGATAATGACTCAATAGAGGCTCAAGTCAATTATAAGTAAGGCGGTGGTAAGAGCTGATCACCGACGTTGAGCGGTAGCTCAGAGTCAAGCACATACGCATAACTGATATTATCAAAGGTATTAAACACCATGACCATGCCACTAGGCTCACTTGGTAAGCGTACTGGGGTATCGTTGTCCTTGATATCGCGTATGACCGCGCCTTTTTGATAAACGGTCAACACATCACCAGGTTTAGCACCGTGCGTGCTACCTAAATTGATAGCAACCACACTGCCTTTAGCAGCTGAGCTGATAGAGTCCATGACGCGGACAATCATACCGCCACGGTTGACGGTGGCAGGCGTTGGATAAAATACTGGCGGGATAGAATTGTTTAATTCTACAAAAACGCGATCACCTTCACGGACTTCTTTGCCATAACTGTCAATCAGCTGCAAACTAGTCACACCATTGGTTTCTGTAGAGGTGACCAAACCGGTAGCAACTTGGGTGACTTCTAAACCGATGATTTTTTGCGTTTTAGGCTCGACATATTTCTCGCCTTCACGGTAAATACCATAACGCTGTCCAACGATAAGTGGTACGCCTTTAGCATAGACTTTATCGCCGCTTGCGGTAATTAAATTGCCTTTTTTAGAAGCTAAAATATAGGGCGTGGTATTAAAATCTGCTGGATTAACAATGATGGTCTTATCGAGCCAATGCTGAATCGCAGACCATGGAATAGGCGGAATACTATTAGCGCTCGAAGTGACCGAAACTGTGCTAGACACTACATTACCCGTCAACTGCTTTTCAACGCCCACACAGCCCTCGCCTGTATCAACGCCAATTAAAGTCTTACCTTGTATCACACATAAAATAAGAATGTCATTAGGATAAATAAGGTTGGGATTTTTGATTTGCTTATTGGTCGCCCAAATCTCTTTCCAGCGCCATGGGCTGTCTAAATAGCGACCTGAGATATCCCACAACGTATCGCCTTTTTTGACGATATAGCGATTGGGTGCGTCCGCTTTAATGGTCGGCGGTGGATTATTAGCGTGGGCAGTGGTCATCAGCATTGCACCACTAAATGTCGTCACCAATAGTGCTTTTGCTATATTTTTTAAGCTCATCTTCATTGTTATATCCACAATATGTAGCGCTATTAGCGTCGAATCTGGTCTACTTAAGTCTATTACTTAGGTTTAAAATCTCATTCTAGTCATTAAATAACGATTAGAAAATAAAAACATAAAAGGCTTAAGTATCACCATCATAAAGCTTCTAGAGCAGCTGTTCAGTGTTGTCGACTGATATGATTGACGGGTTTGATTGCTAAAAAAGCGCCGAGCATGATGATGACTCGCCGACGCTGTTTCTAATATTACAATTATATCTACCATAACACAATCATAAACACTTTATTACAATAGCGTAACCTTTAATTGGATATTAATTTCAATGAATACTTTATATAAATAAGCTACCTACGCAAGATTTGGCGTCACGTGCTGACGGATTTGCTCAGCGACCAGTTCAGCCTTGTTATCTAGTACCACCACATGTTGTGGTAAGTCCTCTAAGCCTTCGGTATGAGCAGGGCGAGTAATCTCTATTGGACCAATAGCTTCGACAATCGTATCGGCAAACTTAACCGGTAATGCCGTTTCTGCACAAACTATCACTTCACCTTCGCGCTGTAATTCTTTAGCGACTTTAATACCGTCGGCTGTGTGCGGATCGACTAGCTCACCATGCTGCTCATAAAGTGCCTTAATAGTTTGCAAGCGGTCACTATGGGTCGATTTACCCGCAGCAAAGCCATAACGCGTATTGACCGCCTCCATCAAGTCAGACAAATCAAAACCTTGCCCAGATTTCACCCCTTCAAATAACTCGCTGACACGGGCGCTGTCTTTGTCGAGTAGTAGATAGACAAAGCGCTCAAAGTTAGAGGCTTTAGAGATATCCATTGATGGGCTGGACGTTACGTAAGTTTTATCGGTCGGACGCGGCTGATAAGCCCCTTGATTAAAGAAGTCGTTGAGTACATCGTTTTCGTTAGTCGCAACAATGAGGCGGTCAATTGGCAAGCCCATTTCGCGAGCAATATGACCAGCGCAAATATTACCAAAGTTGCCTGATGGGACACTAAAGCTGACTTTTTCATCGTTGCTTGTAGTAACGGCAAAGTAGGCTTTAAAGTAATAAACGATTTGCGCAAGGATACGACCCCAGTTAATAGAGTTAACCGTACCTAGATTATAAGCCGCTTTAAATTCAGCATCTTGTTGCAGCGCTTTGACAATATCTTGGCAATCATCAAACATACCATCGATGGCGATATTATGAATATTATCATCGGTCAAACTATACATTTGCGCACGCTGGAATTCACTCATTTTACCGTGCGGTGACAGCATAAAGACTTCGATATTGTCTTTACCACGTAGGGCATATTCTGCTGCACTGCCCGTGTCACCACTGGTTGCACCAATGATGGTAATACGCGCGTCTTTTCTTTTGAGTACGTATTCAAAGGCATTGCCCAAGAACTGCATGGCAACATCTTTAAATGCCAATGTCGGACCGTTTGATAGTCCTAAAATGTATAAACTATCCTCAAGCTTACGCACAGGGACAATCTCATCAGAACCAAATACCTTAGCGGTATAAGTACGCTCAATGATATCTTGCAAATCAGCGGCAGGAATATCAGTGGCAAAGCGCTGCATAATCGCCATGGCAAGCTGTGGATAGCTGAGCGTACGCCATTCATCAAGGGTCGTGCTATCTATATTTGGATAGTGCTCAGGCAGCATCAAACCGCCATCTGGCGCAAGACCCATCAATAGTACATCACTAAAATCCATCGGCGCTGTCTGACCACGGGTACTGATATATTTCATTAGATTGTCCTGTCTATAATGAGGTTATTCAATATTTAAAACGGTTTATTCAGCAGTTTTATGCCATTGTCTTATGAAGCAACGCATAATAAAACCCATCACCACTTTCGCTATCAATCGGCAAGCATTGACGACCGATTGCTTGCGCGATGCCCCAACTGCAGTCTTCGGTAAACTCAATCGCTACCGCATCATTATGATGACTGATAAAATCCTGCATTTGCTCGACGTTTTCTTGCTTTAAGATAGAGCAGGTCACATACAATAGATAACCACCCGCTTTCAATTGTGGCCATAAATTATGCAAAATATCGGCTTGCAACAATGCGGTTTGCTCAACGTCTTCTTCGGTACGCAAAATACTGATATCAGGATGACGGCGAATCACGCCTGTCGCAGTACAAGGGGAATCGAGTAATATTGCATCAAATACCGGTTCATTGGTAGCCGCTTTTTTATTTTTCCCATGCTGCCATCTGGTGGCATCAGCACAGACGATATTCAGTGCGACACTTTTCTCTGCTTGCTGCAAATCGTGCTGACTTAAATTTAAGCGCTGTAAGTTCTCACGAATACGCTCAATACGCGGCGCTTCATTATCGATAGCCGTTACCTTGATATCAGTAATTACTGGTGTCGCTTCTGCATCATCTTGTTTCACGTGAAACAACGATGATTCGTTATTAGCGCTTATGAGCTCTAACCAGTGAGCCAATTTACCACCGGGTGCCGCACAAGCATCTAAGATATGCAGCTCATTATTATTGGCTTCTGAATCAATGTCTGTATGAGATTTATCAGTGCTTATTTTAGCCATTAACGCCTTATTAATAATCGGCGCAGCAAGTTGGGCATGCATGTCTTGTACGCTGGCAACTCCAAAAGCAAAATCAGGCAAAGCGTTAACGGCTGTGCTTTGATGCAGTCTAAGACCTTTGGTGGATAGCGTTGTTGCTATAGCTGTATCTGATGCGTTAGGTAAATTAAAACCAGTCGTTAGCTCAACGATGTCTGCGTCAATTTCTGCCCCATCAAGTGCTTGCTGATAATCCTCTACTGAGCTAACAGCCGAGTTTACGCGTAAAAACATCGGTGCCGCGTGGCGCAAACCTTGGGTAAGCTCATCATACTGCTCGCTCCAGTCTTGCTTAAGCTGATAGGCGAGCCAATTCGGTAGACTATGCTTTTTATCGCACTTCTTACGGAACTTACTAGGATTCTTAGCCACTTTACGCAAGATAGCATTAATCAAACCTGTTGCATGGGCAAAATCAATCTCTTTTGCCGCTTCAACCGTTTCATGAATCGCCGCATGGTCAGCGACTTCCAAATACAGCAACTGCACTAAGCCCACTTGAATGGTGGTTCGAACTTCAACTTCATCGATAGGATTATCTGCTAAGGTATCGAGCAAACGCGCCAGCGCGTGCCATTGACGCAATGTCGTTAGTAATAGCGCATGGGCAAAACCTTTATCGCCATCATGTAGACTGTTGAGTAACGGATCAAGAACGCTGGCAAGCGACTGACCGTTTTGAATGGCCAGTAAAGTGCGAATGACCCGTACACGTACGCTACCATTCATAATCAGGTTGCTTGATGGTTTGAGCTTATTGTTTCTTGGCGCAGTGTTGGTTTGTCTCATTAAATTGGATTTCCTTGACGTCTGGTCGATCGCGTCTGATAAAAGTTGGATTATTTGGTATTAAATTACCGATATTAAAATATACAGATTTAATTTGGCGTAGGTTATTTCGAATCGGTCGTAAACTGGTCGCCATCATTTAACTGATTACCATGGCAAATTTGCTCAGCGGTCATCGGCTTACCACCAGCGAACTGCAAGTTAGTGATAGCCAAAGTACTGGCTGATTCTTCATTGCTTTTTTGTTTGGTCTCATCTTCTTTGCCACAAGCTACTAATATCGCTTTGCGGCCAACGCTGATGACAGTGCCAGCAGGCTCATTGGTTTGCTGTGATGGGTTCACAGGCAAGCTGGCTAAAATTTTAACCCGCTGCCCTGCTAAAAAAGTATAAGCACCTGGCCACGGCGTCAGCCCACGAATTTGTCGTTCAATCTTTGTAGCGGATTGCGTCCAGTCAATTCCGCCTTCGGTTTTGACCAATTTTTCAGCATAATTGGCTTGGCTGTCATCTTGGGCTACTGCCTGCGCTTGATAATGCGCCAAGTCTTTTAATACCGTATTAATGGCCGCAGCGCCAAGCTCAGCCATCTTATCATGTAGGCTCGCAGCCGTATCATTGGCTTCAATAGGCGCGCTGACCTTGTGGAGCATGTCACCGGTATCGAGCCCCTTATCCATCTGCATAATAGTAATGCCGGTCTCAGAATCGCCACCCAGTAATGCACGGTGAATAGGTGCCGCACCGCGCCAGCGTGGCAACAGCGAAGCATGAATATTTAGACAGCCATAAGTAGGCGTGGTCAATACGCCAATCGGTAAAATCAGACCATAAGCCGCAACAATCATCACATCTGGCTGATAAGTACGTAAATTCTCACGTGCAGCCATACCTTCTGTGCTGGATTTTTTAAAGGTGAGAGGCTGCTCAACCGCAATACCATGCGCCAATGCCACTTGCTTGACGGCAGACGCTGATAACTTTTGCCCGCGCCCTGCTTTGCGATCAGGCTGGGTATAGACCGCAACGATATCTATATTCAACGCATCTTGCTGCTTGATAAGCGCTTCAAGGCTGACAGCAGCAAACTCAGGTGTACCGGCAAATATCACTCTTAGCGGCTTAGCGACTGTTGGTATTTCGGTTACGGCGCTTTGCTCAGCTTGATTGGCGTCAATAGATATATCAGATTGTGCAGCAAGTGTGGTCATAGTCAGGCATTATTTATGGTTAATTTGCCTATTATAGGTGAGTTTGTGGTGTTGTGCCATGATTGTAATAGCAGCCATCCAGCGCTATTAATGGTGCTATTTATCTCTATAATAGTAAGCAGGCTCAGCTACTTATTCATCAAATAAGCCATAGCAAGCAAATCTGTCAGATTTATCATTATTTTACGATGCGCCATCACACCGACTTACGGTCGATTTAGGGTCATGCTTTTATGCAACAATTTCAGTCTCTCCAACGCTTGCTGATTTTTTATACGCTGACATTATTGGCGATGTTGTCAGTGTATTACTTCACCATGTTTTATGAGATAAGGCAGGATAGTAAGCAAGACAGCATAGAGAGCTTTTATGCATTGCAGTATGAGATTTCTGAGCTTGCCAACCCTGACAATACTGACATTAAAAAGGTTTTAAAAAAGCCGTTTCTAAAAGACATCAGCTATCAGCTGATTTTTATGATGCCATCTGGACAGACTTATATTCATCGTCATACCCGTCCTAATGAGCGTGATTTTAGGGGTATTACCTTTCCCAAAGTCATCGCTTCACTGCCTTCTAGTAGCAATCATTCTAGTGCCTCTACGGTAAACAATAATGCCTTAATCGGCACTATTGAGCTTGAAAGTGGTCATAAGATTTATACCATCCTGCGTCATAAGCCACTCGATATCAATTGGATATCGTATCGCTATTGGCTGCCTTTAATGATAGCCATCATGTTTTTTACCATGGCATTACTCTATATGCTCAAACGCCGTGCCAACTGGGAACAGCTCCTCGTTTATACCGATGAGTTAAGCAGCCATGCCAAAGATGCCTACATCACGCCGCCGTTTATTGAAAATAAAACCACGGCTGAGTTTTTGCGCTTAGGGCACGCGCTTAGCCGCATCAGTTATCAGCTGCATAATAATCACCGACGCATTACCACCCTAAAACATCGTCTCGAGCGTTTGGTTGATCATGCGCCGCTGCCCATGCTGATGATTATGAGACATGGTCAAATCAGCTTTTTTAATCAGCGTTTTGAGCAAGTATTTGCAACGCCCTTTCAAAGCGATAGCAATTATCAATTGACGGATTTTGTCTTTGCAGAAGACGAAACAACTCAGGCATTATTATATAAACTGGTAGAGCTGCGTGTCACTCGTACCTTATTGGTGTATGGATTACATAATAAAAAAGCCTATCAATTGCATATTACCCCGTGGTTTGGTGAGCACGGGCAAGTACATGGCTTTACAGTACTGCTGAATAATATCAATGAGATGGTCAATCAAAGCGCGGACTTACAACAACGAAACCAGCAGCTACAACGCCAACTTGATGAGTTTAATACCCTTAAATCGACGATGGGCCATGATTTACGCCTGCCGTTAGAGGCGATGATTGACACCTTAGAGCCGATTGACCCTAGCACCTTAACCGCTAAACAAAATAAAACTGTCACAATTTTAATTCAAACCAGTCATTCTATGCTTACCATGCTTAATGACATGCTAGATATCGGTGAGATAGAGGTGCGGAAAACCCGCCTAAATATTGAGGCGGTTGACCTGTATAAACTTGGGCAAGAAGTCAGTCAATCAGTCGTAGAAAGGACGAAAAACCAAGGGCTAGAGCTCCTTTACTTTTTTACACCGGACAGTCCGCGTTGCATTGATACTGACCATAAACGCCTGCAACAAATATTACGCAATTTACTAGACAATGCGGTCAAATTTACCACGGCCGGCTACGTGGCATTGACCATTGATACGGTGAGCAATACAGAAGTATTATCCATCAAAAACAGAACTTTGATAGACGTTAATAAAGATACTAACACGCCTGAAAACACTGACATTAATAAAGAAAACGCCAGTCATGCCGCACACGATTGGGTTCGATTTAGTATAAAAGACAGCGGTATAGGCATCGATATAGCAAAGCAACATCAGCTATTGACTTATCTTAATCAGAACAATAATCAAAATAACCGCCAAAGCCAAAATAGCAGCCAAGCCAATAACCCAAGCAAAAATCAGAACCTTAACTACATTCAAAATAACAGCACTGAGAAAGGGCTCGGGTTAAATAATGCCAATAGTTTTGCGCGCTTACTAGGTGGTTTTATTGAAATAAAAAGCACGGTAGCTAAAGGCAGTACTTTTAATCTTTACCTGCCTTGCAAGCGGCCAAATTATCAGCCGGTCTACCACCTTAATCCCCATCTGACCCAGATTCATCTGCTTGCGGTAATCAAACAACCGCTGCGAGCTGACTATCTGCGCCGTTTATGCGCCTATTTATCGATACCAGCCACCATCTCGACTTTTATAGACAGAAGCACGCTACAGCAACTGAGAGAGAGGTTAGCAAAAGAGAAGCAGAGCCTCGCCCCTATCTTGCTGCTAGATTATGAATACTATGAAGAGGTAAATATCGCGCTTTCCAATCAAGCCTTAGCCAGTGATAAAGATATAGACTTTGAAAAAATAAAAAGCATAAACACAGAAAATATAGCAGCTTTGCATAAAAAAGCGGAAGATGAACTGTCTGTTTATATCGATAGACAACAGGCTTTAAACAGTTTGCTTGCCGATACTGCACTGCCAAAGATATTGGTTAGCATGAAAGCTGAACGCCGTATTCCGTCTATGCTATTAGATAGGTGTGACGGCTTTTTAAACAAGCCAATCGATGTGGCATTGTTACTCTCTGAATTACTGCGTTTGACCTTGGCTGTTAGGCAAACCTTGAGTCAACCAGAAAATATTGAAGAGGACACTAAAGAAAATACCCAAGAAAATAGTAGCCAATTAGTCACAGCTGTAGATGAAGCTAGCAGCGAAACTCTGGCGCCATTAATTTTAGTGGTAGAAGACAGTTTAACCAACCAAAAAATAGCCTGTAAAATATTGGCGAAACTTGGCTATCGTAGTGTGGTCGCAGAAGATGGGCAGCAAGCGCTAGATAAGTTAAAAGAGCAGCGCCAAGAAATTGCGCTTATTCTGATGGACTGCCGAATGCCAGTGATGGATGGACTACAAGCGACCCAAGCTATTCGTGCGCAAGGGGATGATATTCCTATCGTTGCACTGACGGCAAATAATACCGAAGAGGATCGCAGCGCCTGCTTGCAAGTTGGCATGGATGAGTTTTTAGCCAAGCCTATTAATAAACTTAAACTGCAAGAGATTTTGCAAACGTTTATTAAAAACTAGGTCATGTCCTCATTTTAAAAATGGTGATAAAAATGAGATAAATTGTAGCCAAACAAGGAAATTAGTGCAGTTAATATCGGGATATTACCCAGCTATTTGACGAAGTTTGGCAAAATTTAGCCATTTTTAGACCATTTAGATGTCCATCGATTGAATTGAAGACACGCTCTAGTATGCGTTTGCAATATTTGCCAGCCTTATTAAAGCAGCATCACAGCTAAATCACCAGAAGGACAGTTATAAATTTAGACTTTAGCCGTTATTTCATAAAACCATTATCTGCCAAAAACGCCTCGGTAATCTTGCTCTGTGGACTGCTTGTATTTGAGCTATCTGCTTGCGATTTATTCAACAAACGCTCTAAATAGCGCGCCACGATATCCACTTCTACATTGACCTTAGCTCCTAGCAACCAATGCTGCGCTATATTGGTCACTTGCGCGGTATGCGGAATGATATTCAGCGCAACGATATTATCGTGTACTAAATTGGTGGTCAGGCTGATACCATCAAGGGTAATAGAACCTTTGGTCGCCGTATAATGCGCCAGCTCGTGTGGTATCTCAACTTCGATATAAAGTGAACGCGCATCTTTTTGCAGCTTACTGACCACGCCTACGCCATCGACGTGACCGGCGACGATATGCCCACCAAAACGGGTGGTCGGTAGCATTGCTTTCTCTAGGTTCACAATATGACCCGGCTTTAATTCCGCTAAAGCCGTACGAGCAATCGTTTCACGTGAAACATCAACAGAGTAGTAATTACTACCAAACTCGACCACGGTCAAACAGATGCCATTAGAAGCGATCGAATCTCCCAGTTTTACATCACTAAAATCCAAACCGTCAGATTCTATCGTTAGACGGATATCACCGCCAGTCGGCTGCATAGACTTTACTTTGCCGACGCTTTCTATAATTCCGGTAAACATATCAACCTCTTTTCATTTTTTATTGCCGTTAAAGGCAGAATATATTATTTAAGCCTATTGTTTCATGTGAATCCATCAATAAATTCGTCAATAATGGCAACTATTAGATTTTATGATAGCTATGACGTTTATTATAAACCTAGCGAGAATAAGAAGAATTATGGGATAAGTTGTGGATAACTAAGGATAATTCAAGACATAGCAGGGTTAAAACATTGGTGTTTAAAGAGTTATCCACAGAAAGTCTATTTCTTGCTAATTTTTTATTAGAAATAAAAAACATACATAAGTTATTGATTCTAAATGAATTAATTATAAACACTATTATCAATAACCACTAACAAGTTTCATGTGAAACAAAGTTATACACAGTTTCATGTGAAACCTTCATTAAACTATTATGTTTATCCACATACCCTATTAATAGGTCTAATCTTGTGGATAAAACATTGAAAAACAAGAGTATCTAGCAGAAGGCTTATAAAGGGTACAAGGTCAGCTTAAGGTCAGCGCCCAATTGCTCATAACAATAAATCTCAAAACGTAGCTGCTGCGCTAACGATAACGGATTGATAGCAACCATAGGCCGTGCTTGCGTGCCTAATAAGCAAGGTGCTTGATAGACAATGAGCTCATCTACCAGTTGCTGTTGTAAAAAACTACCAGCGACACTTGCCCCTGCCTCTACCAGTACGTCATAACATTGATAGTCGCGCACTAGGCTTTTTAATAATTCGATTAAATTCTCTTCCCGCCAATATAATGTATCTGAGCGATGGCATAGCGGATAGTCAGACTGCAAATCGTGTTTTAGTCGCCCTCGTCTATCCAGTATCACTACTTTAGGCGGCGGCACTTGCTCAGGCGCGACACCCAACTGGTTTGAGCGTACGTTTAATTGCGGATTATCAACGATGACCGTTTCGCTACCCGTGATAATAGCGCCACTTTGCGCGCGTAGTTTCTGTACATCTTCACGCGCAGCCGTGCCCGTAATCCATTTAGACTCTCCAGACGCCATGGCCGTCCGACCGTCAAGACTGGTGGCAATCTTAAGCCTGACATAAGGCATTTGGCTGCGCATCGCCTTTAAAAAACCTTTATTTAAGGCTTCTGCTTGCGCGGTTAGCACGCCAACGGTTACGGCTATGCCCGCTTGTTCTAATAGTTTCACACCGCGACCAGCCACTTGAGGATTGGGGTCGAGACCAGCGATGACGACACGTTTTACACCGGATTCAATAAGTGCTCGCGCGCAAGGCGGTGTGCGCCCAGTATGACTACAAGGCTCTAAAGTCACATAAGCAGTTGCGCCCATGGCTCGCGTACCGGCATCTTTTAGGGCGAAAACCTCAGCATGCGGCTGCCCCGCTTTAGGATGAAAACCTTGACCCACTACCTCGTCTGCTTGCACCAACACGCAACCGACAGCCGGATTGGGACGCGTCGTATACAAACCACGCTTGGCCTGCTCAATGGCAAGCATCATAAAATAGCGATCTTTGGCATCTTTAGAATGATTTGAGTTTGGCATAAAGGTGGACTTAATCAATGATTGATAATTATTATTAAAGATTTTATAGAGTAGAGCGAATAAGAAATATAAACTTGCAAGCAGGCTAAACACTTAGCATGAGTCATGCTTATTTTTCGTTAGGACGGATATTGGCAATCTCTTGATGAAAAGCGTCGATATCTTGAAAGTCACGATAGACACTGGCAAAGCGCACATAAGCGACATCATCGAGCGTTTTAAGCTCACTCATGATAATTTCACCTAGCACTTTACTACTGACTTCGCGCTCGCCCATTTGCCGTACGCGCTTTTCAATACGGCTAATCATCGCTTCTTGTTCATCAATGGTAATCGGGCGTTTTTGTAAGGGTAATAAAATCGAGCGGCGCAATTTATCATTATCATAAGGTTCGATTTTGCCACTTGATTTGATAATACGTGGCATCACCACTTCTACCACCTCAAAGGTCGTAAAGCGTTCCTGACAGCTATTACATGAGCGACGGCGACGCACCTGCGCGCCTTCAGCAGCCAGCCGTGAGTCGATAACCTTGGTATCTGACGCATTACAATAGGGGCAATGCATACTCTATTCCTTGTCTTAATATTAAGCGCTATAGGAGCAATTACGGCATAAACAATGGTATCTGAACAATAGATTTAATGATTAATATGAAACATATTTAAGGCTAAGCAATTTGAGGCTAAGCAACTTAAAGACATCAATAATGACATCATTTACCAATACAGAAGCTACCGAAAATCTTACCTAATAAATCATCAGCGCTAAATTCACCAGTAATCTCACCCAAACTATGCTGCGCTTGGCGTAAGCTTTCTGCGACTAACTCTCCGGCTTTAAAAACTGTCAGCTGCTCATGAGCTTCTGCTAAATATTCAGCCGTTCTTCTTAACGCATCTAAATGACGCGTACGGGCGATTAAGCTATTTTCTGGCGGATGAAAACCTACTTTAGCACATAAGGTTTCGACTAAGTCATCAATGCCCGCGCCTGTTTCACATGAAACATTGACCTGTTCGTAGCCACGACTTTTGACTTCTGCTTGCGAAATAGAAGTTATCTCATTACTGCTGCTATCGTTTAATAAATCGCTTTTATTGGCAATAATCAGTAAGCGCTTGGCTTCTGGCAACTCACCAAATAGCTGTTCAGCCAACTGTAGCGGTGTGCTATCGCTTTCAAGGTCACGAGTCACATCATAAACCATCAGCAGCATATCAGCCTGCGTGATAGCGGTACGGGCACGTTCAATACCGATACGCTCGACCGTATCTTCAGTCTCGCGCAAACCTGCGGTATCGGTCAAATGCAGCGTCAAACCGTTCAGCACGACGGTTTCTTGCAGCGTATCGCGCGTTGTCCCAGCAACGTCGGTAACGATAGCACGCTCTTGCCCTGCTAAGCGATTCAGCAAGCTTGATTTACCGGCATTGGGTCTGCCTGCAAGCACCACATGAATGCCATCGCGTAATAGCTGACCTTGCTTGGCAGTCGCTAGCACTTGCTGTATTTTAGCTTGCGTTTGCTCAAGCTTATCTTGGATAACCCCATCAGATAAAAAATCAACGTCTTCTTCATCGGGAAAATCAATCGCCGCTTCAACGTGCAAGCGCAGATGAATCAACTGCTCAAGTAACTGGTTAATTTTTTGTGAAAACTCACCGCTAAGCGAGCGAATCGCACTACTGGCAGCGGCGACACTAGTGGCATCAATAGCGTCAGCGATAGCTTCTGCTTGCACCAAATCCAGTTTATCGTTATCAAAAGCACGGTAAGAGAATTCCCCTGCGCCCGCTTGTTTTGCGCCCAATTCAAACACCCGCGCTAACAGCTGATTTTGCAAAATCATGCCGCCATGACCTTGCAGCTCAATCACATCTTCGCCGGTAAACGAGTGCGGACCTTTGAAATAAAGCACCAAACCTTCATCAATGGTCGTGCCATCAGCCTGATAAAAACGGCAAAAACTGGCCATACGCGGCGTAAAAGCCAACTTACCCGTGAGCTGACACGCAATATCATAAGCACGTGCGCCCGACAGACGAATCACCCCGACGCCACCTCGCCCAAGCGGTGTGGCAATCGCCGCAATGGTTGGAAGGCTAGATAGATTAGACTTTTTAGGTGACTCATCTAAATTATCGGCGGCTTGTGCTATCTCTAAAGAATCCACAATCATTCTCAATAAGCAAAAACCCCATTATAGACGGCTTGATGCACACTGACAAAGCAAACTTCTATGAGCAATTTTCAAAACCGTGACGCATGCCTATTTTCCTCGGTTATGAATGCAATAAAACGCCATTTTTTAGCACAAAAAAACCACCGCCGGAGCGATGGTTTTTATCAATCAATAAGCTGCTTAGTCCAGAACTTTAACGGTACGACGTTTTTGCTCTTCTTCAACTTTGCGGTTGATTAAGTACTGCTGTGTCATACTGAATAAGTTATTCACGGTCCAGTATAGAACCAAACCTGCTGGGAAGAATAACATAAATGCGGTGAAGATAATCGGTAAAAACTTCATCACTTTCGCTTGCATTGGATCAGCTGGCTGCGGGTTTAGCTGCTGCTGTACAAACATCGACGCACCCATGAGCAATGGTAAAATGAACCACGGATCCATCGCTGATAAATCTTGAATCCACAAAATCCAAGGCGCATGACGCAGCTCAACACTTTCAACCAACACCCAATATAGCGCTAGGAAAATTGGCATTTGCATCAGAATTGGCAAACAACCCGCCATCGGATTGACCTTTTCTTCTTTATAAATTGCCATCATTTCTTGCGACATTTTCATGCGATCGTCGCCGTGCTCTTCTTTCAATACCGCTAGTCGTGGCGCGATAGCACGCATTTTTGCCATTGAATAGTAGCTCTTATTCGAGAACCACATCAGGGCAATTTTCACTAAGATAGTCAGTAAAATAATTGACCAACCCCAGTTACCGATAACTTTATGAATACCATCCAAAACGGCAAATAATATCTTCGATATTGGCCATAACAAGCCATAATCGACGGTTTGGTTCAAACCTACTGCGACTTCTTTGAGCTCAGACTGTACTTTTGGACCAGCATATAAGGTTGCATTCAAAGTCACTTGCTTATTTGGCGCCACATTGACAGGTTGACTGTTAAAGCCGATAAAATACTCATCACCCGTTTCGCGGCTAAAGAATTTACCCGTAAAGTTTTCCGGCGTCCAAGCAGATACGAAGTAATGCTGTACGATGCCAACCCAACCTTTATCGCTGGTGGTGGTCAACTCACCATCATTAAACTTGCCGAATTTTAGCTTATTATAAGGGTCATCAGGTGTGCCCCAAGCCCCGCCCAAATAAGTCGCCATGCTTAGCGCGCCTTTATCAGACATTCCAGGATCTTTACTATCATCACGTTTTAACTGTGCAAACATCTGCCCTTGCCAGGCATTGGCAGAAGCGTTTTGAATTTGATAGCTGATATCAATCGGATATTTGTCTTGGGTAAAGGTAAAGGTCTTAGTAACCGTTACGCCGTCTTTTTTATAGGTAAGCGGTACTGACAGCGTTTGCTGACCTTTCTCCATCACATAGTTGTTAGCAGTGTGGCTGTATTTAGCGCGGCCTTCTGCGGTATCGATACCATTTTGACCAATCAGACCAGACTGTGCGACATAAACGCGATTGCTATTATTTTCTAACAACACAAAAGGCTTATCACTATCGAGCGTCGCATCATACTGCTTTAGTGCAGCATAAACGATATCACCGCCTTCTGGATTGATTTTGATGTCATAGCGATCGGTAGTTACCGTGATAAGACCGGTATTAGCAGCAGGTGTTGCTGCTACCGCACCCGTATTTACTGGTAACGTCTGTACTGGAATGTCGCCTGCTGCGCCGCTGGTCGAAGGAATATCCGCTCCTACCGATGTTGCAGTTTTTGGCACCGTGTCTACAGCTGGCGCATCGGCATAATCATCTCGCCATGCCAAAATCAGCAGATAAGCGGTGATTAGCATCGCAATGATGATCATCACCCGAAATATCTTTTGCATAAACCTTTCCTAGATTAAAAAATTAGGGAATGAAAAATCAGGCATGTGTCATGACCACCACAGAGTATTAACCCGTATTCCTAGCGGCAATATCAGCAGTCAATCACATAAAATGTTCATCATTTTACTAAAAAACCACTCTAAATGATACCAAGAGTGTGGATAACTTGTGGGTAACTAAATAGATATCCACAACGGCCTTGTTACTAATAAGATTTAGGCCCGTTTCATCATATGATTTAGGCGCGAAACATAGCTTGTCGTATCTCTAAAAACATATAAACCTTGCCCTCTGACGTCAGCAAGTGCGATAGGGGCTAAATATTGGTAATAATAAGTAGATAAAGGTAACGGCACAAAATCAATGCCATGTCCGCCCAAAGGATGACAGCGGCCAATACGTTTTAATAACAGCCAACTACCTGACCAAACACCATGCCAAGCTAAAGCTTGTTTACCGTAATTTGAGCAAGTTGGATAATAACGACAGCGAGCAGGTAATATAGGACTAATTATCTTTTGATAAAACACAATAAAACAATAAAACAAATTATAGAAAATTTTATTTATTGTTTTTAATAAATAATTCATTTTATTTTTTTTCTATTTTTTTAAATATATTATTAATCTCATTAATCAATTCTTTATTACTTAAACCTTTTATAGATTGTTTAATAATAAAAACAATATCTTTATTTTCTAAGTTACTAGCTTTTATGCGAAACTGTTCACGTACTTGACGCTTAATTAAATTTCGCGCAACAGCAGTGGGCACTTTACGTTTAGTAATGGCCATACCGACTCGAGGCTGCTCATGGGTATTGGTACGCACAAACGCCATTAGATGGCTCTGATGAAGCTTACGCTCAGGTGCATCAAACACCTCACGAAAGGCTGCAGGCGTGAGTAAGCGCTGCGCTTTGGTGAAGCGAGCATTAGGTGGCGCTGAAACAGTATTAGACATAGTACAACCTAGTATAAGAGCTGATAACAATAGCAGAAATAGTAGCGTAGAAATAATCATAAAGTATAGAGACAAAAAAAGCGCCGATGTGGGCGCTTTTAATATATGGCTAAGTGTCAGTTGTGATGATTGACGATCGCAATCTATAAATAATAGAAACACAACAAGCACTATGAGCCATGCTTATCGCAATCTACTGATTATACAGTAAGGCGATGACGTCCTTTAGCGCGGCGACGAGCTAAGACCTGACGGCCTTTTTTAGTTGCCATACGAGCACGGAAACCGTGAGTACGTTTACGCTTGATCACGCTTGGTTGGAATGTACGTTTCATAACTCACCTATCAAAATAATGGACTAAATTCGTAATAACGGAGGATTATACCACCGCATAGTATCTTGGTCAATAAACTAATTAAGTCTGTGTTTATACAGATAAGTTTTATATCAGAGAAAATAGTCTTTTCAATTATTCATTGTTAAAAAACACTGATTTCTAATACCAATTTACCCACTGAAAACATCTGTTTTGATAATTGAATTTTAAAAGTTATCCACAATTTTTGTCGGTCTCTATAATAATTAACTATTAATATATATAAGTATTGTTGTTATTGGGAGCCGTATTATCTGTGGCTAACTCAGTTTTTTCTTTTAATATCAAAATATTAGACTATGGGTAAGGTTGTGGATAACCTGTGGGTGAAATATGGATAACTCGCGTTGTTTACTTGTCCACAAAACTATCCACAGCCTTATCCACAAAAAACAAGGTGTTATCCACAGGCTGTTTGTGTTAGATTAGCCCCCTAGCTGATGTATGGTTTTGAGTAATCTCACCATAGAGTCTCTTAGGTAAGAAACGATTCACTCTATAGGTAAAGATTCAGTGATTTTAACAATAAAAAAATTGTTCTTTTGATCAATTATTTTGGACTATGGGGTTAGTACTTTTCATGATTGATACAGCATCTATTTGGGATAAATGCCTAAATGACTTACGTTATCACGTTAAAGACAACGTCTTTACGATGTGGTTAAGACCATTATCGGCGCATCAAGAAGCCAATAGCTTGATTATTCTTGCTCCTAATGATTACTTTGTGACCTACATTAAAAAGAATCATCTGCAAGATATCCAACAGCTGGTCGCTAAACATAGCCAAGGTAGTATCGAAGAGGTGATTGTTCGTGTTGATAATGCGGGTCGTGACATGGATGACAGCCATCAATCACAGTCAGGCTCATTGTTTGAAGACGATAAGCCCTCCCCTCCCCCGGTAGATCACAGTTTTCAAACCACGCATAATAATATTGCTAGAGCAGATATTGATGCCAATATGCGTCATGCAGAACTGATCGAGTCTGCCGATGCCAAATCATTAAGCTATCTAAATCCCGACTTCACCTTTGAAACCTTTGTCACTGGTAAGTCCAATAATCTGGCTTACAAGGCCTGTTATGAGCTTGGAAAACGCCAATCAAAAAATCGGCATAATCCTTTATTTATATACGGACCTTCTGGTTTGGGAAAAACACATTTAATGCATTCTGTAGCGCATCGCTATTTAAAAAATAATCTAAGTTTTTATTATTTCACTTCTGAGAAATTTATTAATCAATTAGTTTATTCATTAAGAAATAATAAAATAGAAGATTTTAAAAAGAAAATAAAAAAAGTAGACTTATTAATTGTAGATGATATTCACGTATTAGCAGGAAAGACAAAAAGTAGTAATGAGTTTTTGACTTTATTTGCAGATTTTACCAGTGGTGATAAGCAATTGATTTTGGCATCAGATCGCCATCCATCACAGATGACGGAGTTTGATGAACGTTTTAGGTCGCGTTTTTCGTGGGGTTTGACGGTTGCGGTTGATCCTCCTGAGATTGATACACGTGTACAAATCTTACAGAGAAAAGCGGCATCGTACGGAATGAGTCTTCCTAAAGAATGTGCTTTATTTATCGCTCAAAATGTGGTTTCTAACGTCAGGCGGTTAGAAGGTGCGCTCAATCAGGTATTTGCCAATGCCAACCTTACGGGCGCGCCCATTACGCTTGAGATGGTGCAATACGCGCTAAAAGATATCGTTGCGATGCGCGTGCAAGCCGTGAATATGGACAATATTCGTAAAGTGGTTGCTGAATATTACGATATTACAATCAAAGATATGATGGGACGCAAACGTACGCGCAGTATCGCAAGACCGCGTCAAATTGCGATGGCATTGTCACGTGAGCTAACGAGTGAGAGCTTTCCTGAGATTGGACAGTCATTTGGCGGCCGCGACCATACGACCGTGATGCATGCTTGTGATAAAGTAAATGAGCTACGCGCTGCCGATCCGGCGTTTGATAAGGATTACAAGACCTTGGCTTTAATGCTGCAAGCGGGTTAGAGGCTTGTGGTATCGCAATGTTGTCGTAAGCAGATATGGTTTATAATACTTTGAGTAGCAGTAGACACAAGCCGTATGGATTATCGTTAGTAGACAGGGTATTATTAAGCTATTATTTTAAAATTATATAAATTAAAACCCTATAAAAAATCCTTTTAATAAGAGCAACTAATAAACAAGAGTAACTAAGCATGCAATTATCGATTAATCGAGAGTCGTTACTAAAAGCTATTAACTTGATCGCCAAGGCTGCTGATAAGCGCCATAATATGGTTATCTTGGGTAATATTAAGCTACAGTTGTCTGAATCAGCGCTGATTTTGACCGCATCTGATTTAGAAGTAGAGCTGACATCGACGTTGAAATTGCCTGCCGGTGCTTGTATTGAAGCAGGTACAACGACGTTACCTGCGACTAAGCTCAAAGATATTTGTAAATCACTGCCGTCGCAAGCGCAAGTCAATCTTACCACGCAAGAAAATGAGCGTTGTTTGTTGACCAGTGGCAAAAGTCGTTTCACTTTAGGGACATTACCTAGCGAAGACTATCCAAGTCTTGGTAATCCTGAAAATATCACACCTTTAACCATTAGCCGTAGCCGTTTGACGGATTTGATTCATAAAACCCAATTTGCGATGGCGATTCAAGATGTCCGTTACTATCTAACGGGTATGTTGTTTGATGTTTCACAGCAGCAGCTGACTACGGTTGCCACCGACGGCCATAGATTGGCGTTAGCTCGTAGCGTTATTGACGTTAGTAGCGACTTAAATATGCAGGCGATTTTGCCGCGTAAAGCTGTGATTGAGCTTGAGCGTTTGGCTTCTGAGCTTGGCAAGATGCTGGGCGACAAAGATAACGCTGTGACATTGAGTTTTGGCCGTGAATTCTTACAAGTAAGCTTACCCTTTGGTGATGTGGATAGTACAGGGCAGGTGAGTGATGATTTAATGGTGACCTTTACCGCGCGTCTTATCGATGGTAAATTCCCGGATTATCGCCGTGTCATGCCAAGTAATACAGATAAATTGGCACTATTTAACCAAGAAAAAATGACTGATGTGCTGCGCCGTGTGGCAATTTTAAGTAATGAGAAATCTCGCGGTGTGGTGTTTAATTTTGCCAGTGATGGCATGGTAGAAGTTCGTGCTAATAATGCTGAGCAAGACGAGGCAGTCGAGATGATACAAGCAAAGTACCAAGGCGAGCCGATGGAGTTGTCATTTAATGCGGCGTATCTACAAGACGTTTTGGGCGTGATTCAAGGTGATTTGCAAATGCATATGAGCCAATCCAATGCCTCGGTATTGGTCAATCAGCTCAATGATGACTTTCATCAGTATGTTATTATGCCTATGCGTATATAACTTGGTGACCTTATGAAAAATAACAGTAATAAACTTTTGCTTACTAAATAGTGGGCGTAATATAGGCGGCTGTCACCCTTATGATTGAACGTCTACAAATTTCACACCTGCGTAATCTAACCCAGATCAGTTTAAATACTGCTGCTTGCAACGTTATTATCGGTGCAAATGGCAGTGGCAAAACCTCGTTACTTGAAGCGATATTCTTGCTTTCAAGAGGTAAAAGCTTCCGCCATCATCAGCCTAAACGCTATATTCAGCACCATCAAAATGCGGCAACGGTGCACGCTAAGCTCAATGATAGCAATACCTTAGCTATTCAAAAGCAAACAGATGCGACGACGGTTCTACGGCTGAATCAAAACACGGTTTATAACCAAAGTATCTTAACCGAGCAACTACCCACATTACTGATAGATCCGTCGTCGATGGATATGTTAGAGCAGGGCAGTGCCAGTCGCCGGCAGCTATTAGATTGGCTAGTGTTTCACATGAAACAGGGTTTCCATCCGCAATGGGTCGCTTATCAGCGTTTACTAAAACAGCGCAATAGTTTGCTAAAAAAGAGCCGTTACTTAACGCCAGTGCAGCTTGCTGAGTTAAAATCATGGGACAAAGGGCTTGCTAGTCATGCGGCGCTTATTCATCATTATCGTGAGCGAGTCTTTAGCGATTGGCAGCCTTACTTTGCGAAGAATATCACGCAGTTATTGCCTACCTACGCTGAGCAACTAAGCTTAAGCTATAACGCTGGCTACGACACCAATATCCCGTTAGATATCCAGCTTAACGAGCGTTTGGAGCAGGATTTGCAGCTGGGTTATACGCGGATAGGTAATCACCGCGCCGATATTCATGTACATTGGCGCTCTAGTGATTTATCAGAGCATGCTAACAACGAAGCAGACAGCAATGCGAACGCAGTATCAAAAACCATAGAAAAAGCAGACACCGCGGCCAAACTACCGACTATAAAAGAACAGGCTGCTAACGTTCTCTCTCGCGGCGAGAAAAAACTGTTAATTACCGCTCTACGCTTATCACAATTGCCGTTATTGCTTAATGAAAACACTTCTACCCATGCGATAGAAAAGGACAATAGCAGTGTTATTTTGCCAAATGACCATAATAAAGCGCGAGCCACGCCAGTAGTGCTACTAGACGATATTACCGCTGAACTTGATGCTAGGGCGATAGAGATTCTGTTGTCGACATTGGCGCAGCTGCCATGTCAGGTATTTATGACCAGCTTAACCGACGATATTTTACCTTTGGTGCATGTATATTGGTCAGAACCTAATTTGTTTCACGTGAAACAAGGAAGCCTAAGGCCTTTATAAAGATGTTTTAGAGAAACGTTTTTTAGAAATAGTTTCGTCAATATCCGCTAAGTTTGTGCTTCATTTTTATCAACCACGCTTCATATTCTCCGCAAAATTTCATTATTATGCTTATGTGTTTAGCAGAAAAGTGGCTTTTCTAAAATACTTGCTTAATACCGAGAAAACTGTCAGTAAACAGTGACTTAGCGCTAGAAAAATGTTAAAATAGAGCTTTATTTTTGCCCTGTTCTCAGCAAGTTATCTTACAAAGTTTTATCAGTATTGTTTAAGGGTTGTTTGATAATATTCAGCTTCTAAGTGCTTGATAGATATATGCTTACTTCTAAGCTGTTTTAATGAAGCGTAAAAGAAATGACAGCGTATATTAAAAACAGTCTTTGAGAAAT
This sequence comes from Psychrobacter sp. DWR1-2-3, assembly GCF_049896465.1. Classification (NCBI taxonomy): domain Bacteria; kingdom Pseudomonadati; phylum Pseudomonadota; class Gammaproteobacteria; order Moraxellales; family Moraxellaceae; genus Psychrobacter; species Psychrobacter sp. DWR1-2-3. Next base: position 456,227 of record NZ_JAFCUJ010000003.1, on the reverse strand, counting down.
TGGCTGTATTTAAGTCCACTTGTTTAATACTGTTTTATCTTCTTTTAAACGACCTTTGATAAAACTTTTGCTAACTCTATAACTACATATTTTGACCATGAAACGTTAAATTTAAGATAACGTCGTCGAGCGTTGCCATTGTGGTGAGCAGATGACATATAGCTGATAATGGCTAGATTAAGGAATACACATGAGTGATTCATTACCTACCGACCACGAACAATTGATGAGCGACAGCGCTGTAGAGATTACTGCGCCTGCTGCAGTCCCTGAAGGAATGCCCTCTGATTATAGCTCCAAAGATATTCGTGTATTGCGCGGACTAGAAGCGGTGCGCGTACGTCCGGGTATGTATATTGGTGATACCGATGATGGTACCGGCTTGCATCATATGGTCTTTGAGGTGGTGGATAACTCTATCGATGAGGCGCTGGCTGGTCATTGCGACCAAATTGATATCATTATCCATGAAGACGAGTCGGTCAGTGTCATGGATAACGGTCGCGGCGTCCCTGTGGATATCCATCCAGAAGAGGGCGTATCGGCAGCACAGGTTATTATGACCGTACTGCATGCTGGCGGTAAATTTGATGACAACAGCTATAAAGTATCGGGCGGCCTACACGGCGTCGGTGTTTCAGTTGTAAACGCCTTGTCTAAAAAGCTTGAGATGAATATTTGGCGCGAAGGCTATCATTATCATCAAACCTATACCGATGGCGTTCCTGATGCCGATATTCAGCAGATGGAGGCGACCGATAAAACCGGTACGCAAATCCGTTTTTATCCAAGTAACGATGTCTTTACTGGTACCATTTTTGAGTACGATATTTTAGCCAAACGCTTACGTGAGCTATCATTTTTAAACTCTGGAGTGCGCATTGTCCTAACCGATGAGCGCATCGATAAACGTCATGAGTTTGAGCATAAGGGCGGCTTGTCTGAATTTGTCAGCTACATTAATGCTGGCAAAGACGGTATCAATGAAGTATTCCATTTCACTAGTGAGCAAGACGACGGCATCAGTGTCGAAGTGGCACTACAGTGGACGGACACCTATAACGAAAAAGTATTGTGTTTTACCAATAATATTCCACAGCGTGATGGTGGGACGCATTTATCTGGCTTCCGCTCAGCTTTGACGCGCGGTCTTAACAGCTATATGGATCGCGAAAATTTATTCAAAAAAGAGAAAATCGTCGCCACGGGTGATGATGCGCGTGAAGGTTTGACAGCGATTGTCTCGGTAAAAGTACCTGATCCTAAGTTTTCCAGTCAGACTAAAGATAAGCTGGTTTCAAGCGAAGTGAAATCTGCCGTTGAATCGGCCATGCATGATAAGTTTAACGACTATTTGCTTGAAAACCCAAGTGCTGGTAAAGCAATTGCCAATAAGATTATCGATGCCGCCCGTGCGCGTGATGCCGCGCGTAAAGCCCGCGAGATGACCCGCCGTAAAACCACGCTAGATATCGCAGGTTTACCGGGTAAATTGGCGGATTGCCAAGAAAAAGATCCAGCATTATCAGAGCTTTATATTGTCGAAGGGGATTCTGCTGGTGGTTCAGCCAAGCAAGGTCGTAGCCGTAAGACCCAAGCAATTTTGCCACTAAAAGGTAAAATTCTTAACGTTGAGCGTGCTCGTTTTGACAAAATGCTGTCTTCTGCTGAAGTTGGTAACTTGATTACCGCGCTTGGTTGCGGCATTGGCCCGGATGAATATAATCCTGATAAAGTACGCTATCATAAAATCATTATCATGACCGATGCGGACGTCGATGGCTCGCATATTCGTACGCTGCTGTTGACCTTTTTCTTCCGTCAAACGCCAGAATTGATTGAGCGCGGTTATATTTATATCGCTCAGCCACCACTTTATAAAGTAAAAAAAGGTCGTCAAGAGCTGTATTTAAAAGACGATGAAGCCTTAAAAGCGTATTTATTATCCTCGACGATCGATAATACTAAGTTGCATATCAGTGCTGATGCGCCTGCTATTACTGGGCAAGCGCTTGAGACCTTGCTCAATGACTATAACCAAACCCAGCTGATCAAAGCGCGTTTGCAGATTCGTTATCCAGCGGTATTATTGGATGCATTGACGCATACGCCGAAGCTTAGCACCGATATGACTTATGATAAGTCAGTAATGGAAGCGTGGAAAGCGTCATTACAAACACAGCTTGAGCACTTTGGTAGTGATTTAAATCCTGAGATTGAACTGGTCAATATCCATGCGCCGCAACCAAAAAATATGGATGCTGCCGCTGCTGATTTATTGGGTATGACCGCAGTGGTAGAACCTGATGAAAGTGAAACAACTGCTGATGACAGTGATTCTTTATCTGCCAAAGCTCAATGGTTACCGCGTATCACTGTTTATGTGCATCAATTGGCGCATCATTATTTGTTAGATGCCAGCTTTATCAATTCAGGTGAGTATACCAAGCTGCTGCGCTTATCCGCTGAATGGAATACCTTGCTTGCAGAAGATGCCTTTATCCGCCGTGAAGCAAGCGCAGGTACGACCAAAGATATCCCAGTACGCGATTTTGATTATCTCTGGCAACAAATGATGCTTGAGGCGCGTCGTGGTTTGGCGATTCAGCGTTATAAAGGGCTGGGCGAGATGAATGCTGATCAGCTTTGGGATACCACCATGGATCCTGAAAACCGCCGTATGTTACGCGTGACAATTGAAGATGCGATTGCCGCTGACCATATGTTTACCTGCCTAATGGGTGACCATGTCGAGCCACGTCGTATTTTCATTGAAGAGAATGCGCTGACCGTGTCTAATTTGGATATTTAGCTTTTAAGCTTTTAGTTTATAGACCTTGAAGTTATAGTTTTGAAGTTTGAATATAATTGTTTATTGGTATAAAGTCATCTTGCTCGCAAGGTGGCTTTTTTCATGTGAAATATTATCAATAAAGTAGTGAAGGGAATACTATGCTAAACGCAGAACAAAAGAAGTATTTGTCACAACTATCAAAAAAGACCTTGATTGATTTTGTCTCTGAGGTGTATGGTATAGATAAAATGCTCGATAAAAAAATTGAGCGTCTGCTATTACAATCAGATAAACCTAAACTTATAAAAAAGTTAACCACTACACTAAAAGGACTTAGAAGACGAAGGAAGTTTGTAGATTACTGGGAATCTAGTGAATTTGCTACTGAGCTTCAGCACTTAGCCAGCGATATAATGAGCCTTTATCCTGAGCAACCAAAAGAGTGCTTGACGTTACTTGAGTTATTTATAGAGTCTACTAATGCTAGCCTAGAACGTGCTGATGATTCCAACGGTTATATCGGTGATATTTATAGGAGTTTGACGTCATTTTGGCTAGCAGTGGCTAGCACTTGCTATGAGCAAGAAAAGCGAGACATACTTGTTGATGAGCGCGATATACTCAGTCAAGCTTGGATAAAGAAAGTAAAAGTGCTGGCTGACGATAATGATTATGGTACCAAAGATAGTTTATTAGAAAATATTGATCAACTGTTATCTGAGACTGAGATACGTGGATTGATCGGTGATTATCAACAAGAGCGTGAGAATATCCAAACAAAAAAAGCAATTAAAGATACGCTCAATGAAAGGCAAAACAGCCCTTTAAGTGATGATGCTTTTTCAATTAACTATGAAAAAATGGTAATTGAGATCGCCATAAAAAACCTAACAAGGGCGCTAGGTGATGTGGGTTTTTTTGAAACCATATTCTTTGAGATGCAAGAGACTAGACCGGTTCATCCTCGAAGATTAGAAGAGTTGCTAACATTTCTGCTAAATCAAAGAGCTTTTGATAAGGCATTACACTACTTAAATGAAGAGTGGCAAAGCGATGGTCTGTTAGATAAGATCAGACGTTTGGATTGGCTGAGTCACATATATCACATGCAAAAAGATACCGACGCGCTCATGGAGGTGCTAGGCGAGGCGTTTGAGCTACAATCAACCCCTTCGCGGTTAAAAGCTATCATGGCTGTGGCCAGTCCTGCTCAGCAATCTAAGTGGCGAAAAAGAGCTTATGAGCTGGCAGAACAACAAGAAAATGTATTTATGGCCACATCGCTACTGCTAGAAATAGGAGAGATTGAGCTTGCTAATGAGGTTGCAGTTGCCCGTCATTCCCAGTTTGCTGATGTGCATTACACAGATCTCACAAGCATGTTAAAAGATTTGCCAACTAAGACAGATTTACTTCAAGTTATTATTTACCGCACTTTACTTAACGATATTCTAGACAGCTCTCGCAGCAAAGCTTATGGTCACGCCGCTCGCTACTTCGATCGTCTAACCAAACTTGATACGGTTATTAGTAAATCGTCTAAGCCTTACAGTGAACTTGCGACCCATAAAGAATATGTCATTACCCTTAAAGACAAGCATGGTAAAAAGCGTAGTTTTTGGGAAAAGGTAAACGATTAGATTGATATAGTGTTTCACGTGAAACTTATGGCAATAAGCAGAAATAAGCGAAGAATAAAATGATTGAAGTTATATTACTTGCTATTGCTCTTGCGATGGATGCGTTTGCTGTTGCGATTGGGTTAGGAGCTAAATCACAAAAACAACATCATCGTTATGTGTTGCATTTGGCAATTTATGCGGGCTTGTATTTTGGCATTGCGCAGGGCGTGATGCCGTTGATTGGTTATTTATTGGGCGCCGCTTTATTAGGCTGGTTGGCTGCGGCTGCACCTTGGATTGGTGGCTTTATCCTTATCGGTCTTGGCGGAAAAATGCTTTATGAAGTGTTTTTTGGAGATGGAGAAGAGGTTGTAGATAAAGCCCTGCATATAAATAGTGAGACAGTTTCTGTAAATGACAACCTAAAGAAAAATATCAATCATCGCACCATGTTTACCCTTGCGATAGCGACCAGTATTGATGCCATGGCAGCTGGCTTTACGCTGAATTTGTTGGCGCTTAATGCGTGGCTAGCCTGTTTGATTATCGCTATTATTACTGCTATTTTTAGCGTTTTTGGTGTTTATTTGGGTAAAAAATCAGGTACGTATCTTGAGGATAAGGCGGAAGCGCTTGGCGGATTTGTACTTATACTCATTGGCTTAAAAGTGATTTTCTTTAGCTAGTTTATTAACCTCAAGTTCTTACTTATAAGAAAACCGCCTTGATAAACAAAGCGGTTTTTTTTGTTTCACGTGAAACGTTAAATAAATATTTTTTAGATAGTCATTTTTTATTAATTACGCTTCGTCAATATTAAAGCGCCACGCTAGAACACGGGTGTTCTTTTGACCTTGGCTCATCTCGATGATGCGCATTTGGGCAACATCAAGCTGTTTTAATAACAGTTGTAATGGTTTCACGTTCTCTGACTTTGATACCAAGCTGGTAAACCAGCCAACGTGCTCGGCAAAATCTTGACTTTCTTTTATCATTTTGGTCAAAAAGGCAATTTCGCCGCCCTCAGACCACAGCTCTTTATGCTGACCACCAAAGTTGAGATTTTGCGCAGCATTTCCAGCCTTGGTTGAATGGCGGCTGATTTGCTCGTTTTCATTCTTACCACGATGGCGTTGCAGATTATGCTGCTTGCGGGTATTGGCTTGCATCGCTTCTTCTAATGACGCATGAAACGGTGGGTTGCAAACGACCACATCGAAGTAATCTTGACGACCGATGATGTTTTTAAAAATAAACTTAGGCTCAGGCTGTAGTTTTACTTTAACGGCGCTTTTTAGCTTGGGGTTAGACTCGCAAATAAGCGCGGCGGTATTGACCGAAATAGGGTCGATATCACTCGCGGTAAAACGCCAGCCATAGCTCTGACTACCAATAATTGGATAAATGGCACTGGCACCGGTACCAATATCAAGGGCGTGGATTTCTTTACCAGTCGGCGGTGTATTGTCGTCATTAACGTGCGTGGTTTGCGCCAATAAGTCGGCAATATAATGGATGTAATCTGCGCGACCCGGTATCGGCGGGCAGAGATAGCCTTCTGGAATGTCCCAAAATTTAACACCATAATAATGAGCGAGTAACGCCTGATTCAGGACGCGTACCGCTTCACTATCAGAGAAGTTAATGGTCGGCTCGCCATTCGGGTTGGTGATGGTGTGCTTGGCCAATTCAGGCAGGGCACGGGTCAATAGCGCAAAGTCATAGCGCCCTTGATGGGGATTGCGCGGATGTAGCTTGCCGAGTTTTTTGGCGGTCTCAGGTGAGCGATTGCGATGATTATTAGCACTTGCTCTACGGACGTTTGATGTATTGGTGATGGGCTTACTGGTCATAGTTTCGGACTGCAATGTTTGAATATAATCACCCAGTTTAGCAGATTTCGCGTTCATCTATCTGTTTATCCATTGCGACCGAATTACCTATAGCGAATAAAAAATAGCAATCTGCCTGTGCGCTTATATCTGTCCTTGCGTTATAGCATAGGGGTGTCTATATTGAAACTAAGCTAAATGAACATAAAGCGGCTATTTTATAAGCGCAGCAGATGACAATAATACATTTAAAAGGATAAAAATATGATGACGGAAAGTAATAACCACAGCACTGATAACCGCATTACCTATGAAACCGACAGCTATATCTGCCTGATTGGGCTCAATCGCGCCGATAAACGCAACGCCTTTGATAGTCATATGATTCAGCAGTTATCCGAAGCACTGACGAATTATGAAAGTGACGATAACTTACGCTGTGCCTTAATATTTGCCCATGGCGAGCACTTTACCGCAGGGCTTGATTTAATGGAGCTACAAGATAAATGGGATAAAGGTGCGTTTGATTTTAATGATAATGAGATTGACCCGTGGGGTATCGGTGGTAAATTACGCAGCAAACCTGTCGTCGTTGCGGTACAAGGCACCTGCTTTACCGCGGGCATTGAACTGATGCTAAACAGTGATGTGGTCATCGCAAGTGATAACTGCAACTTTGCACAAATGGAAGTCCAGCGCGGTATCATGCCGTTTGGCGGTGCAACGGTACGTTTCATACAGGCAGCAGGTTGGCAAAAAGCTATGCCGTATTTGCTTACTGGTAAAGCCTTTGACGCGCAAACTGCTGATAGACTAAATCTGGTCAGTGAAGTAGTGCCGAATGGCGAAGAATACGAACGAGCAATAACTATTGCGCAAGAGATTTGTAAAGCTGCACCGCTTGGCGTACAAGGGTTACTGTCCTCAGCACAAGATGTCAGTCGTAGTGGAACTGCCGCTGCATTGGCTAATATTCATAGCTATTTGCCGCATTTATTTCATTCAGAAGATGCGAAAGAGGGTGCGATGGCGATGGTAGAGAGAAGGGAGGCTGAGTTTAAGGGGCGTTAATAATTCAAAGATCTATGCTTTAGGAGACTGATGGTGCAATACAATTTCGATGAAATAATAGATAGACGTGATACAGGGTCAGTCAAATGGCATTATAACGATGATACCATCCCGCTATGGGTCGCGGACATGGACTTTAAGGCCGCCCAGCCTATCTTAAAGGCGATTGAGCAAGTTGCGCAGCATGGCATATTGGGTTATACCAAACCGACTGAGGCATTGTACGAGTCTATTATTCAGTGGCATGGCAGTCGTTATAATTTACAGCTAGATAAAGAAAATATCTTGTTCTCGCCGGGCGTCGTGCCAAGTTTAGCGCTGATGATGAACGTATTTACTGAAGTAGGCGATGCGGTACTGGTTAATGACCCCATTTATACGCCTTTTATGACCAAGGTTGAGCAAAATGGTCGCGCGCTTGTGACATCGCTATTAAAGGAGGTCGAGGGGAAGTATCGTCTGGATTTGGCTGATATCGAAGCCAAGATAATCGAGCATAAGGTTAAGCTATATTTATTATGCAATCCGCACAATCCGGGCGGGCGCGTGTGGACGAGGCAGGAGCTTGAAGCGTTACTGGCACTTTGCAAAAAGCATGATGTGGCGATTGTCAGTGATGAGATTCATCAAGATTTAACCTTGAGTGGTTATACTTTTACACCTCTTTTAACCCTCGCAAAAGGTTACGAGCATAAAGTCGTCAGCCTGACCTCGATGACCAAAACCTTTAACGTAGCAGGTATTAAAGGCTCGATGATATTTGCTAAAGACGATGCATTAATCAAAAAAATCAGTCAGCAGCAGCAGTTAAATGATGAATATGAGCTCAATTTATTTGCCTATACCGTGATGCAAAGTGCTTATGAAGAGGGTGGTGAGTGGTTGGAGCAGGCGCTTAATTATATTGAAGCCAATATTGACTTAACCATTAGCTTTTTAGAAGAGCATTTGCCCGATATCAAGATTATGCGCCCAGAAGCCTCGTATTTAATTTGGCTGGATTGTTCGGCTTATGTACAAGATAATCAGAAGCTTTATGATAAGTTAAGAGAGGCGAAGGTTGAGCTCAATGCGGGTATCAAATACGGCACTGAGGGACATCTTAAAATGCGCCTAAATGTGGCGTGTCCTGAGGCACTGCTGCGCGAGGGATTAAATCGAGTTTATGCGGCGTTTATTGGTTAATAAGGATTTATAAAGCGAGACGAGATTTAATGTTCTCAATGCTCTATTTGACCTAAATTCTCTAAGTCTACAAACTCCTTTTTGCCATGGATAGTATACATTCTGCGTTTGATGTCTGGATAATTACAGATATCAAACGCTGGTCTGTTGCCTCCCATTAAGTAGGTAGCGTCCGTATCACTATTATTACGCATAGAATGCGCTGCACCGTGTGCGGGGAAACCGACAAAATCTCCTGCATGTAGTTGATAAACTTCATCGCCATAATGTAGTGAAAGCTCGCCAGATAGCATATAAATGAACTCGTCTGAATTTTCATGATAGTGGTGTTGCGTGGTTTCATCACCCGATTCAACACGTACGAGATGCAGACCGAATTTGGTAAGACCGACAATATCACTTAATGAAACCGTATGGCGAATGGCATTGTCGTTAAACTGATGGACGTGTTTGGTTGCAGGGGTGTTTTCAATATTGGATTTGGTTAGGACGTAATGCTGAGTGTTTTTGAGTGCAGACTTTGGTGTAGTCATAGCTTAGTCTCCGTTATTATTATCTTAAGCTTGAGTCTATAGAAGTAATAAAGTTAACTTAGAGGCTTAATTCACTTTGCAGGATAACCAGTAATATCTTGTATGCTTTGATATAAAGGTTTTAGGCGCTCATACATTTTTAGATAAACCTCATTATAAAGGCGTTTGTAGAGTTGGACATTGGCGTCAATAGGCAAGAACTCATCGCCTAAATGGGTCATTGCCTCACTTGCAGTCGCGTGATTAGGATAGACGCCGATTCCGACTGCGCAGTTGATGGCAGCGCCTAATCCTGAAGCCTCGTAAGTGTGCGGGCGATAAGCGGGCATACCAAAGATATCGGCAGTAAGCTGCATCGCTGAGTCACTTTGGGAGCCGCCACCAGAGACACGCAGGTGTTTAATGGTTTTGCCTGTGCGCTTTTCAATGGTATTGAAGCCAAGCTTAAGCTCATAAGCCAGCCCCTCTAAGATAGCGCGATAAACATGCGCCCGCGTGTGCACATCGCCAAACCCAATAAGCGCGCCTTTACCTTCAAGTCCCGGATGACGGACGCCGGGTGACCAATACGGCTGCATCATTAGCCCCATACAGCCGGCTGGAATGTCTTTGACTGCCTGATCGAGGAGCTTTTCGGTATCGATGCCTTGGGTCTTTGCTAGCTGCTCTTCATAGTGAGCAAATTGTTCCTTAAACCAGCTAACCATCCAAAAGCCGCGATAGATCATGTACTCATGGTTGTAGTATTTCGGCGCAGCAGCGGTGTAAGCGGGCATATGCTTAAGGATTTCGACGTAATTGCTCGACGTGGTATTGATAGTCGCAGTAGTGCCAAAGCTTAAACAGGCAGTATCGGCTGCCAGACCAGCAGAGCCCAACGCTTCGCAAGCTTTATCGCTAGCAGCAGCAATCATCGGCGTACCTTCTAAAATCCCTGTGGCTTTAGCTGCTTTGGTGCTGATATGGCCAAGTGGCTGACCTGGCGGCACTATCTTAGGCATTTGCTCAGGTCGACAGCTGAATAAACGCCATTTTAAATCTTTAGGTTTTAGCCATGTTTGCGCCTTATAGTCATAAGGCAGATAGCCTAGGGCGTGACCATTGGAATCGGCTAATTCGCCTGTGAGCTGATAGGTAAGGTACGCTGATAGATTGACGTAATGAGCGGTCTTTGCCCACATCTCTGGCTCATGGTGTGCAAGCCAATTACAGCGGGCTTTTTGCTGTGCTTCTTTTACCAGTTCGCCCATACCAATGATTTTGGTTAATGGACTAAGAAAGCCGATATCGTTGGTTTCGCCGCGGCGCAAATCCATCCAAACAATAGCAGGGCGCAGCGGTTGCTTGTCTTTATCCAGACATATCATGGTATAGCGCTGGGTGGCGAGGCTGACGCCTGCGATTTGCTCAGGGCTTATAGCGCTGGTTTGCCACAACTGCTGACAAGCCTCGCTTAGCTTTTGCCAATAATAATCGGCATGTTGCTCGGCAAAATTGGGCTGGAGAGAGAAATACGGCTCGATAGGGACGCGGGCTTTGGCAATCTCGCTGCCAAACTGATCAAAGATAAGCGCTCTGACGCTTTGGGTACCATTATCAATGGCTAAGAAATAAATAGGGTCATCAAGGTTCGTGGTCATAGTCGTCCTTAACTATGTAGTCATATAAATTAAGCCGCAGGCAAATGGTAGTAGCGCTGCCACAAGTCCTGATAGCGAGCAACTTCTTGTTGCCATTTTTGCTCATCCCAGCCGAGCTCTTGCTGACATATTTGCTTTAGTCTTGTGCTGATAAGCGGCGTCATTGCGCCATGCGGTAGGATTAAACCCAAGCGTGTACGTCGCAGTAATAAATCATCTAAATGAATAACCTGCTCATGGCGCGCGGCAAAACGAATCTCTGCCCAAATGGTATTGCTGTCGGTGATATAAGCCAAATCTTCGTCATGCGCTAGCTCAAGTAAGGTATCGAGCTGTAAGCCGTAAAACCCTTGTAAGCGTTGTTGTAGATCTTTTGGTAAAGTAGAAAATTTAGGATTGGTTGGTGTGGTATCGCTAAAGACGTGATCGCCATTTATGGTTTGATTTTGAATGACAGATTTATCGAGCGCGAGCACTTCTTGACACTTTTCAAGGACATCTAAAGCAATAAGGCGAAAGGTTGTTAGCTTGCCGCCGCTGACGGTCACCAGATTATTATCGAGCCACACGCTGTGGTCGCGCTTTTCTTTACTAGGGCTCACGCGCTTGCCATCGCCACCTTCTGAAATCAGCGGACGCACGCCTGCCCACGTACTGATGACATCTTCTCGATTAAGGTCAGCATCACTAAAAAGATCGTTAGTCGCAGCTAATAGATAATCGACCTCGTCGTTAGTAATACCAACTTCACTATCGTCCAAAGGCGGATGATCCAAATCGGTGGTGCCAAGGACGGTACGGTTTTCCCATGGAAAGACAAATACCGCTCTTTTATCGACAGGATGCAAAAAGGTATAGGCTTGCTTGAGAGGTAAACGTTCTTGACTGATAACCAAGTGACTGCCGCGTGACGGACGGATTTGTTTATGAAAGTTTTGCTCAGATTGCTTGCTGGCTTGCATACGTAAGGTGTCAGCCCAAGCGCCCGTGGCACTGACTACCACTTTGGCATAAACATCGTAATTTTGGCCGTTGTCTTCAGAAGAGGTATCTTTGAGTGTTGCGCCTACCACCAATCCTTGCTCATTGGTAATCAATGATTCTGCTTTTAGGTAGTTAATCGCCTGCGCGCCGTCGTTAATTGCCTCATCAAGTACGCGCATCACCAGCCGCGAGTCATCGGTCACCGCATCGCTAAATTGACTGGCTCCCAAAAACTTGTCTTGCTTGATATGCGGATTTAGGCTTAAAAAAGCCTCTCTTTTAAAGTAGGTAAAATAACGCTTACCCGCAAGCCTATCGTAAACTCGTAGCAAGGTATTAAATATCCATGGCGGTGGGAACTTGCCTTTATAATGCGGCATAACATAGTGCATCTCATTCACAAGGCCACTCGCTTCACTGAGCATACGTTCACGCTCACGCACGCTAAGCAAGGTGGTTTTATAATCACCTGAAGCAATGTAACGTAGCCCGCCATGTACCATTTTACTAGAGCGGCTGGACGTGCCCCAAGCAAAGTCTTTTTGCTCAATTAACAACACCGCTAAGCCGCGCCGTGCCGCTTCGCGAGCAATTCCAGCGCCTGTGATACCGCCACCTATAATCAGCATATCCCACGGTTCTACTTGAGACGAGCGATGAGATAAAGGCGCTAGTGCTTGCTGGCGTTGCTGATGGGGCGGATTGGGCTTAGTAGGGTTCATAAACGGTCTATCTCACATGACATTTAAATGAATCAATGACTTAAAATGGGTAAGTCATTTAATGGTACTAAGGCTATCTTTTAATCTTCGATTAAAACGCCGGGGTTCATACGCTGCTCAGGGTCTAAGCTTTTGAGCATATCATGAGTCACTTGAATGCCAAGCTTCCCTTTTTCAGCTGCTAGATAAGGCGCATGATCACGACCGACACCATGCTGATGCGATATCGTTGCCGTGCCATTGGCCAAACTTAAACTGGCTGCCTGTTTGATTTTTTGCCAGCGTTTTAAGGTTGTGGCGTGGTCTTTAGCTGCGCGAAAGAAGTAAGTGGTATAAAGACTAGCGCCTTGCTTATAGACGTGTGAGATATGGGTAAAGGCCATGACCTCCTCGCCTTCATCTGTTAAAGAAGTTCTCACCGCTTCTTGCATCTGCTGCATTTGCTCGTCGATGTTGTTCCAATTGGTTGCCGTCTCAAAGGTATCGACCATGATGCCTTTGTCCCATAAAGTGCCACGCAAGTAAGGGAATTTAAAACGTCCATGCGCCCACACGCTACCCATAATATCGGTGATTTTACCAGTGACACTACCGTGCTGCTTCAACAGCTTATTAAACTGCGTTAGCGCCAATTTATTCTGCGCCTTATCGCTTGACACGCCATAAGTGAGCATAACTTTTTGAGAATCTAGTCCGCGGGCTTTTAGATAAGCGCTAATGGCTAAAAACTGGCTCGGTGACGTGCCTAAATGTAGATGCGCATCAGTTTCGACAGCATTACTTAAACGTAGCATGGACAAACGAATATTTTTTTGCACGGCTTGTCTAAGTACTTCTTTACCAGCTTCCCAATTGGGTAGGAAAGCCACTTTAAACAGTTCTTCCTCAGGCTGCGGCTGTACGCGCATTTTGACTTCGGTAAAAATACCAGCACGGCCTTCGGTGCCCATCATCATTTCGCGCAAATCAGGACCTGCTGATGATGCCGGAATATCAGCGATGTTGAGTACACCCTGCGGCGTGACCAACGTACCGCCAGCAAACATCTGCTCGATACGCCCGTAGCCCAATGACTGCTGACCACTAGAGCGCGCGGCAATCCAACCGCCAAGCGTCGATAATTCCCAAGACTGCGGATAATGCCCTAAGCGGTAACCCTGTGCGTCTAATTGTGCTTCAACCGAGGGGCCTTGTGTACCCGCGCCAAAGGTAGCAATTTGGCTCTCGCTATCTAAGTCGATAAGCTGATCCATCTTGCTCATGGCAATGGTGAGTACCGGGCGTGAGCCCTTTTGCGGATTGATATGTCCAACGACTGAGGTGCCACCACCAAACGGAATGACAATTAGGTCATGCTCACTGGCGAGCGTCAATAAAGTCTCGACATCAGCGGTCGATTCAGGGAAGGCGACACCGTCAGGGAACACTTCAAAAGCGCCGCTGTGCATGGCTATCCAATCTGGGAAGCTTTGACCGCGTGCGTGTCTGAGTCTCACTTCTTTATCGATAGATACGGTTGCAAGCTTAGTCATCGCAGCAGGCAGGCGCGATTTTGGCACAGTTTTGAGTACCTGTTGTAAGCTAACAGAGGAGAGCTTTTTTGTTTTGCCGATATGTGATTTGATAAGTTTTGCGCCATGCGGCGAGACTTTTTTATTGATACTGATATTGCCCCAGCCATTCCAGCGCGTTTGCTCTATCGGCGTGTTGGCGGACGTACTATTGGATGTATTGGCAGAGTCATTATCTTTTGCAGCATCTAAAGCGCTGCTGTCAGCATCATTGATGGCTACTGCGGTAGAGGTAGGTTTTTTACCAATAAGGGATTTGATTTTGCTCATAGGGACATACCTGTCAATTTATTATATAGTCAAACTTATATAAATCGGACACGGGTCACACGCGCGCAGTCTACTATCCTGTAGTCATTTCACTCGTCTTCCCTGTATCCAAATTATCTTGAACCGACTATCACTTTTATTAGGGTGAGATTTAGGTCTGGTTTTCATAATCAGGAGCAATTTAACGATAGCTGAACGACTGATAATTAGCTTGAACCAACCCTGCTAAATCTATCGTGTTAAAGCCAAATTGCTTATTCTCTGAGCATAGCACAATATAAACGAAAAATTTATACAGACTCGTCATTTGTATAATAAAAATTCATACTGTTTGTATAGTTGTTACATTTTAATGGGCTAAAAAACCTCTCGTTAAGTCTGTCATTTAGTCTTGAAATTATTACCTTTCTGTTTTGACTCTTGCCTTGGTAATATTCAAACAATCCTAAATATCCGGCATTCATTAGCAATAAATATTCATAACCATCAATAACTCGCAAAAAACGTGAATAATTAACCATCTAATAGCCATTAATGGGCGCAAACTTGTTAAAATAGGGCACTAATTTTTTCTTGATGGACATCGATTTATGACCACTGCCGCTGCCACTTCTGCATTACCTACTATGCCTACTATCAAAGAAGACCGCATCCTCATTCTCGATTTTGGCTCGCAGTACAGCCAGTTAATCGCTCGCCGTGTGCGCGATTCTGGCGTTTTCTGTGAGATGTTCCCTTATGATATCGACACTCAGCGTATCCATGATTTTGGTGCCAAAGGTATCATCCTATCGGGTGGTCCTGAGAGCGTTCATGCAGAGAATAGCCCACGTATCAACGAGGCGGTATTTGAGCTTGGTGTACCAGTACTGGGCATTTGCTACGGTATGCAGGCAATGGCGGATCGTTTTGGCGGGCAGGTTCATGCCAGTGATATCCATGAGTTTGGCGCAGCGACGATTGAAGTTAATGGTCAGTCGCAGCTCACTGATGGTATTGAAGATAGCGTGACGGAAAACAACACCGCCAAGCTAGATGTGTGGATGAGTCATGGCGATAAGGTCATTGAAGCGCCACAAGGTTTCGATATTATCGCCAGTACGCCGAGCTGTCCGATTGCGATTATGGCCGATGATGCCAAGCAGTACTATGGTCTACAGTTCCATCCTGAAGTGACGCATACTTTACAAGGTCAAGCGTTACTGGGTCGTTTCGTACATCAAATTTGCGACTGTGCGGGTGATTGGACGCCAGACAATATCGTCGATATGCGTGTGGCACAGTTAAAAGAGCAAATCGGTGACAAGCAAGTATTGCTTGGTCTATCAGGCGGCGTCGATAGCTCAGTGGTTGCCGCGCTATTGCATAAAGCGATTGGTGATCAGCTAACGTGTGTGTTCGTTGATAATGGTCTGCTGCGTCTGCATGAAGGCGATCAAGTGATGCAAATCTTTGCTGAAAACATGGGCGTAAAAGTCATCCGTGTCGATGCCGAAGATTTATTCTTAAATGCATTAGCAGGTGAGTCTGATCCAGAAGCCAAACGTAAAATTATCGGTAAAACCTTTATCGATGTCTTTGCCAATAGCGCCCGTGAAATCAGCGAGCAGAGCGACGGTAAAGTCATTGAGTTCTTGGCACAAGGTACGATTTATCCTGACGTTATCGAGTCAGCGAAGTCGCATCAAGGCAAGGCACACGTGATTAAGAGCCATCATAACGTCGGCGGTCTGCCAGATGACTTGGCGTTTGAGTTGGTCGAGCCATTACGCGATTTGTTCAAAGATGAAGTACGTAAACTTGGTATCACACTTGGATTACCAGCAAAAATGATTTATCGTCATCCGTTCCCAGGTCCAGGTTTGGGCGTGCGTATCTTGGGTGAAGTGAAAAAAGAATATGCCGATATCTTACGTCAAGCCGATGCAATCTTTATGGCAGAATTAGAAAAATCAGGCTGGTATGATAAGACTGCGCAAGCGTTTGCGGTATTCCAACCGATTAAATCAGTCGGCGTGGTTGGCGATGGCCGCCGCTATGCGTGGGTGATTGCGCTACGTGCGGTTGAAACTGTCGACTTTATGACCGCGCGCTTTGCCCATCTGCCATATGATTTGATTGAGACGGTATCGAATCGCATTATGAATGAAATCGCTGAAGTCTCACGCGTCACTTATGATGTGTCGAGCAAGCCACCTGCGACGATTGAGTGGGAATAATCTCTACTTAGTCTTTAGCTGAAATAAAAAAAACACTCAACTTGGTTGGGTGTTTTTACTCGAATTTTGATAAAACATTAACTTAGCTATGAATTTATATTAGATTGGAAGTTAGGTGAAATTAGTGTATTGTGCATACGTAAGTGTTTTAGGCAACATAAACACACCAAGTTGGGTAATGAAAAAGCATTGGTTGAAGGACTGAAGAGCGGTATCTTGTCTCTGAGTGTATACGCAGGCGCAATTTTAGGTTTGTTTTGTACAATTATGGGAGTGCCAGTAATGGACTTGAACACAATGATTGAATGGTGCGGAGGGGTACTGCGGGTGCCAAATGATTCAGTTATTGCTCAGATGTTATATACCATGTTACCAATAGTCCCTGAGGGTTCGCTCCCTCTACCCGCACCATATATAGAAAAAGCCAGTAGATAATAAACTCTACTGGCTTTTTTTCTTTTTTTATATGCAAAACTAATATTGTATAGTATGTGAGTTTTTAATTTTAAGTATGTAAGGTTATAAAAATGCCGACAATTGCCAGTAGTAACTTCCCTACACCTAAAAGTTGGGATGAGTTTGAGGATATATGTCTATCAGTTATAAAAGTAAAATGCAAAAGTACAAACTTTAATAGATATGGAAGAGCTGGTCAGAAACAGAATGGTGTAGATATTACGGGAAAAGATCACTTTGGATTTTCAATAGGAGTGCAATGTAAAAATACTTTAAATTTATTGACCGAAAAAATAATAGAAGATGAAATTGTTAAAGCCGAATCCTTCGCTCCTCGTTTATCAACTCTATATATCGCTACAACTAGACCACCTGACGCCCCTCTTCAAAGCTTCATACAAAAAATATAAAATCAGAGAGTGGCGCAAGGAAATTTTGCAATAGGCGTTTTATTTTGGACGGACATTGAGCAAGAGTTATCTAAAGATATTAACGAACTTAAAAGGTTTTACCCGCAGTTTTTTAATATCTTAAGCGATTCAAAACTAGATTACGAAGAAACGCAAAAGAAAGATACAGAAAATCTTTGTAAATTGATGAATTGCATAGATATGGATTCAGTACATCATTACTTAGAAAGCGCACCAAAATACATTAAAATGAATTTTTTAGAGCATGTACCTCATATTCATAGAATGATAAGTAATCCTACTTTTTATCTATATGATAAAGAACTTGAGAACAAAATTATTACATGGGCGAGCAAGTGGTTTGAACTATATTTTTTAATTAGAAAAGCTCCTTATATCTATAATGTGAGTACAGATAACCTTGTTTTCAAATTTTCTAATAGCTCCGATTCTGAAGAAGACATTATTTGGAAAGATATAGTAGATATTATGAGTGAATTCATGCCCTTGCATGATGATTTGTGTAAATTCATTTATGAAGAGTATCCTAAAGTAAATCTAAATAAGACAAGTATATTTGCTAGGCAGTTCTATGATTAAAATTATCGTTTTCAACTAACATTAATTTTAAATTATTTTACTGCAAAACTAAACTCTACACTATATTTTAAAAAAAGGCAGCACCCCAAAAGGAGCGCTGCCATTATCTAAAAACCATCTTCTAAGCTAAAACCTAACCCCGCATATTCACCACATAACGACCAACCGTTTGACTCGCCATAAAACGATCTAAGTATTCGGTCGTTTGCTCAAGCGTGATTTCTTCAGCGTACTTTTCGAGATTAGGTAACTTCATATCGGTGGCGACACGCTGCCAAATAGCCTTTTTATCGTCCAGTGGAATATAGACCGAATCGATACCGAGTAGAGACACCGCGCGAGTGATAAAGGGCATGACCGTCATCGTAAACTCAGCGCCGCCCGCTAGGCCGCAGGAGGTAACCGCACCGCCTGCTTTGGTTTGTTTGAGCAAGTTGGCTAGATAATCGCCACCGATGGTATCAATAGCGTTTGCCCACAGCTCGCGGCCGACGGGTTTATCACCGATTTCATTGATGGTATCGCGATGACGTACTTCGCTTGCACCAAGTTCTTTTAGATAGTCGCTTTGCTCAGGCTTGCCAGAGAAGGCGATGACCTCATAGCCAAGCTGACTTAATATCGCGATACTGATACTACCGACGCCGCCCGTTGCACCCGTGACCGCGACTGGACCGTCTTCAGGTTTTGCGCCCATTTTCTCTAACTTTTGCACGCTTAAGGCTGCGGTTAAGCCGCCCGTACCATAAATCATGGCTTCTTTTAGCGTTAAAGAAGACGGACATTCGACTGCCCAATCAGCAGGGATAGATATCATCTGGCTTAAGCCGCCATCGGTATCCATGCCCAAATCATAACCAAAGACCACGACTTCTTGGCCTTCAGAAAACGTGCCAGACTTGTCGCTTACCACCACGCCTGCGGCATCAATACCGGGTGTGTGCGGGTAGTGTTTGGTGATTCTTTTATTGCCCGAAGCTGACATCGCGTCTTTGAAGTTTAATGATGAGTAATGGACTTCGATTAATAAATCATTGTCAGGCAAGTCGCTGGCACTGCGCTGCTCAATACTTTTTTTAAATTCACCGTTGCTGGTTTCTTCGACTATTAAGGCTTTAAAAGTTTTGTTATTCGACATTGTCTCAATCCTTTTGTATTGCACTTTTATTTGAGTGGATTTATAACGAACTATATTATGGCTTTAACAATACTTTGCCTTTTTTGCCAGATTGCACCTTGCCAGATACCGCTTCTTTAATATTATCCAGCGTATAGATGCCGCCTGTTGGTAGCTTTAATTTACCGCTGGCAGCGCGCTTGATAAGCTCTTTTATTAAACGGCTTTTATTATCCGAATCCATCTTTTGCATCAATGCACCGCCCCAAAACCCCTTGAGTGTCGCTTGCTTAAAGATAAGATGAGTCGGATTGAGCACGAGTGGCTGACCAGACATCGCACCCACCGCTGCCATGATGCCGCCATGACCGAGTAAGCTTAGTAAGTCGCCGCCAGATTGACCGCCGACAGAGTCGACCGCGCCGCTTATTTTTGCATCACCGATAATTTGACGGACTTGATCTTTCCAGTCGTCATCATCGCTCACCACGTTATTTTCAGTGATACCAATTTCGGTCAGCTCGTTTGCTGACTCTTTACTACGCACGACGTTGATGGTATTGATACCGCGCTCAGCAGCCAACATCGCAAGCGATTCGCCAACTGCGCCATTGGCAGCGTTTTGAATGACCCATTGACCTTCTTCTAATTCTAAAAACTCAATGAGCATCAAGGCGCTCATCGGCATGGCGATAAGCTGCGCGGCCATTTCATCATCGATGGCATCCGGTATAGGGATGACGCTGCTAGCAGGGGCGGTGAAGTACTCGGCCCACGTGCCTTCGACACCGGTGACCACCACACGCTGACCCGCTTGCATACCTTTGACGCCAGCGCCGATAGCCTCAATAGTACCCACGGCTTCGCTGCCAGCGAGTGCGGGCAGTTTTGGCTTGGTGCCATATTGGCCTTGAATAGTGATGAGGTCGTGGTTATGGATGGAAGATAGAATAGTCTTGATACGGACTTCGTTGTCCTTTGGCTCTGGCATCGGGCTATCAGTGATGGTGAGTACCTCTGACGGTTTGCCAAATTCGTTATAGGTTACGCTGCGCATATTTATATCCTTTTTTATTGTTAGATAAATATCGTTAATTATTAATTTTGAAACGATGATAATTAATCACTCATCAACCTTAACAAGTAGGGATTGATACCCGCAACCTGACTTTGGTAAATGAACGTTGCCCGCTGTTTAGAACGGTAAAATGTTATAAAAAGGTGCAAGCTGAAGAAGGTGCAGAGTTATAACCGCAAAATAAGCCATAAAAAATGGCAGCGCTCTCACTATAAAGAACGCTGCCATTGTCAATAAAACGAAGGCTAGCTAAATGATAAATGAATGATAGTTTAAGGCTTTAGCAATACCTTACCTTTTTTGCCTGACTGCAATTTGCCATCGACAGCTTTGGTGATATCAGCTAAATCAAACACAGCCTCAACAGGCAAATGCAATTTATCACTGGTTGCCCGTTCGATAAGCTCATCGATTAAGCGCTGTTTATTTTCGACACTCATCTCTTGGCTGATTTTACTGCCCCAAAACCCTTTTACGATGGCTTGTTTAAAGATTAGATGCGTCGGATTAAGCACCATTGGCTGGCCTGACATGATGCCAAAAGATGCCAAAGTGCCACCATGACCGAGTAGCGATAATAAGTCACCGCTTGCTTCTCCGCCGACAGAGTCGACCGCTGCGCTGATGCTATCATCGCCGATGATTTGTCGGACTTGCTCTTTCCAATCGTCATCTTCGGTATTGATGTTATTTTTGATACCAAGGGTGTCTAACTCTTTAATCGCATCGCTACTGCGTACCAGATTAATGGTATTAACGCCGCGCGCGGCAGCCAACATCGCAAGTGATTTACCAACGGCACCATTTGCGGCGTTATGAATAACCCATTGACCGCTTTCTACTTCTAAGAATTCCAGCAGCATTAAAGCACTGAGCGGCATGGCAATTAACTGCGCCGCCATTTCATCTTTTAAGCTATCAGGGACAGCAAAGACCATATCGGCGGATGCGACAAAATACTCTGCCCACGTTGCTTGCACACTGGCAGCAGCCACGCGCTGTCCGACTTTTAAGTCTTTAACGTCGCTACCAACGGCGTCGATGATACCCAACGCTTCGCTACCGCCGATAGCCGGCATCTCAGGCTTAAAGCCATATTTACCACGAATGGTAAGCAGATCATGATTATGGATGGAGGCGAGAATGGTTTTGACGCGGACTTCATTAGCCTTGGGCTCTGGGATAGGGCGGTCGCCGAGGCTTAGTACTTCAGTTGGTTTGCCAAATTCGTTATAAGTTGCACTACGCATGATAAATCCTTTTTTAATTTTTAAGTTTTTTCAAATGTTTTTAACGAGCTAATGAATTTGCAGCCATCAACAGTAACAAACCCTGCTTACTTATCGCAATATCACTTTGGTAAAGCAGGGTTGTCATCGATTGACAGTTATAAAGGTTTTAGCGCGACAATTGGTAGCATTTACAGCAGCATTGATTTTGAGTTATTAGCAATTTGCGCGGTATAGTTAGTTCAATATAAAAAAAGGCACGTTAAAAACAGCGCTGTATTCTTTTTGACTTGAATCAACTATATTAGGCTACTTTAGATTAATCCCTTTTTGGATTAATCATTTTTTGGACTAATCACTTTAAAGTTGTCATCTACTAAATTGGTCAGTAGCGGCTCGCCTTTATCATTAACCCGAAACAGCCCATATTCTGCCGCCTCAAACGCTTCGCCATGACCTTCTTGGAAGAAAAAAGCATTGGTCGCAAGCTGCATTGCGCCGTTACGGATACGATAGTGAATCGCCATCTCATTAGTCGCTAAACCTTTAGGCTGATTAGCCGCTAAGCGCATAAACTGTGCGACTTTATTGTTATCTAAGGCAACAATGACATAGCCATCTTCATTAGTAGGATAGCTACCGGGGTCTCTATTTAAGGCGGCAAATACGTCACGCTCTAGCGCATAGCTAAGCGTCATATAGTCGCCTTGCATAAAGCCGCGTGGATCAACGGGTGCAAGCGCTAATAAGACAGTATCGCCAGTCGTAAGATGGGCTTCATATTTAATAATATTCCTCGTCATCACCACCAATACGAGCGCCAATCCAAGGAGGGCAATAATAATCGTGACTGCCGGTTTTTGTAGCCAATGCGCACTCGATGTGTCCTTAATCAAGCGTTTGGTCAAAATTTTATTATTCATGACAGCCGCTCCTGATTGTCGTTAGCACTCGGTTTTATATGCGCAAAATAGCCTTTGATAAGCACCCAGCGCAGCAGTAATAGCGCGATACCGATGACCAGCATAGATGCGGATTTGACCAATAAAGAAGTATCGAGCTGATAGTAATACCAAAAGATATAACCGACCAAGGCAATAATGCCCAGTCCTAACAGCACGCGCTGGCTATTGGCAGTGGCGATAATGATAATCAAACTGGTGGCCAATAAGCCTGAGACATAAATAGACATTATCCCAAGTAATACAATCGCAGCGCTAATGAGCCGTCCTGCTGCTGATAGTAGTTTGATGTGATAGCGCTTTAGAATGAAATAAGCGGCATAAAGGCTGGCAAGCGTTAATAGCCCTTGTGCTAGGTAGTAGTTATAGCTAAAGGCTTCTCCATCACTATCAAGGCTATTAAAGTTGGCAAAGCTATTGCCATATTCAGCAGCGATAAAATAGACGGAAACACTGAGCAAAACATAGGCGCTCGCATAGCCAATAGCATTGGTAATTTCTAGAGCGTCCATTCGCCATTTGGTCGGGATAAATGCAGCTAGCCTATAGCGTTGTAAATGAGTCACGCTAGTGATTAATGCCAATAATCCTAAACTGACTTCGGATAAATGATAATAATTTAATAAGTAAAATAGGCAGCTTAAGGCTAAGGTTGCGCTCAATAAACGATAGATAAAATTGGCTATTACAACAGTCATCAACAGTTGCACAAGGAGCAGTAGCCCTATATTGAGTGGCTCTGTAATCTCACTCGCCAGTAAAGCATAGGCAATATAACCTTGACCTGCTAGCGTAATTGCAAAGGCTAAGCTATTCCAAAAAGCGCTATGGCGACTGCGCGCGTTATAAAATAAGAATCCACCAATGCCGCTTAATATGCCGCCGATAATAAATACCGCTAGCGTACTATCCAGCAAACCGGTGTTATCTAATAATAAGGTCAAAAACCCGATAAAAAACAGACTGGCTAATACACCACTCATACCAAAAAGTAAGCTGATAAACCACGGGCTGCGCGCTTCAGATTCAGCACTACTTAAAAGCTCATCACTGACATTTTGCGCGTCGATCAATCCCTGCTGTTGCAATAGCAAAAGGTCACGATTTTGCTCGTTATGGTTGATATTATTATTCATCTCATTGTTCATCACTGTTCCCCTTGATTACAGTATGAGGAGCAGTGTCATCGTTCTTGATACGGGCAATTTTACGTAGCCACATAACTGCCGACGAGCTCATGCCAATAAGTAGCAAGGCTAATATCAAAAACCCACCCGCGTCAAAACCCTCCAACAGCCATTTACCGACCCAAAACATCACCACAGTAATGATAGAAAATGACAAATAAGTCAGCATCAGTAAATCAAGACGGCGCTGATAAAAGTGCCAAAACATAAAGCCGCACCAACCTAACCACACTATGATAGCGATAAGCGTTGCCCAGATATCGCCATTATCAAAGACTGTGACAATCGCCAGATACGTCATAAAAAACGTACTTAATGAACCGACGACATAAGTACTCCAGTGCAAGCTGGGTTTGGTTGGTGAGCTGTTTATTTTAGAGCTGTTTAGAGGAAGCTTAACGTCATTAGTGGTTATATCAGCGGTGGACTTTTTAGGATTAATACGATTGAAGAACTTGCTAGCAGAGAAAGGTTTTTTATTGTCGCAGCTAATAAGCCAACTATAAAAGGCAATAAAATTAAATAGCGCAAGGATGGCTACTTGAGAGACGTTTTGCAGGCGATGGTTGATAAATCGCAGATTTGCGACATCCAAATAGAGTAGCAAACAGGCATTGATTAAGCCTAACCACAGCAGCCAAAGCGCAGGGAAACGTGCAATCAAAACCCAAGGCGTAATCAATAGCGCCCAGCCAAAAAACAGCTGCCAGGTATCAGCGCCCGTTTGATACACTTGCCCAAATAATGCCAATAAGCTACCGGTGATAATGCTAGCAATGAGCAATAATAACTGCCGAATCAGCTGAAACCGTTGTTTAAGTTGCCTAAAAGACAGTGCTACGTAAAGCGCGATGGTAATCACCAGCGCCCCTTCAACCAAGGCGAATTTACCTATTTTGCCCAAGCTTTGCCAGTTATAAGCGATAAAAAACACTAGGGATAGTACCAGCGCCACCGTGCCAATAATCAGCAGCGCTTTATCAAAAAATATCAGCCAGGTGCGTTTGCTAGGATAGACTTCTAGGTGCGTTGCTGCCGCCTCGGTATTTTTAAGGGGAAGAAGACCTTGATGTAGCAACTGCTCGATAGTACGCCGTGCTTGGCTCATAGTCGCCTCTGATTAAAAACGGTTTGTAGCCTATCTTAGCTGTTTTTACGCTGGCATAATGTACTAAAGTTTATAAATTACTAAATTTTATGGTTTACTAACTTTTATAAAGGTTTTAATAAAACTCAATCCTACTCAGCAGGTGCTCTTGGATTAAATAGGCGCAAATATAGGCGCTCGGCCAAGCGACCATAAAGGCATATTTCCACGAATTAAACAGCGTGATAAAAAAGCCTTCGACAAATCCTACATTGATCAGTAGCAGGGCCGTCGAGATAATCGTCGACATCATCAGCGCCATTAAAAAGGTGAAAATCAGCCGATAGTATTTGCGCCGCGTGCGTATTCTGACGGTCGGGAAGTTTGCCATAATATTCTGTTGTCCTGCTTGATGAGAGCCACGTTTCACTGCTGCTGTAAACGTGATATTTTGCGATGAGAGAGGATGATATAAAGCATTGCTCATGCTTAGCGGCGACTATGATAACGCGTGATGACGGCGAGGTAAAATGGTTATTATCAATCATCAAGTTCGCCTTATTATATTGTTATCATTCAGTTTTAGTAATTTGTCGCTGTTCATGCTGATGAAGTAAACTTAGCACTATCCAAAACAACTCTATCATGACAAAAATGTCTGCCAATCCAAGTAATTTAGCGCAGAACGTAGAAAAACATTTATCCAAAAACTCATGTAAACAAAGGACGCTTGGCATCATCGGCGGTATGAGTTGGGAGAGTACCGAAAGCTATTATCGACTGATAAATGAAGGTATCAAAGCTAGACTTGGCAATTTACATTCAGCAGATTTACTGATTCATAGCGTGGACTTTGCACCGATTGAGATACTGCAAGCAAAAGGCGCATGGGATGAAATGGGCAAAGTATTGGCCAATAGCGGCAAACGTCTGCAAGCAGCTGGCGCGCAAGGCTTATTAATTGCCACTAACACCATGCATAAAGTCATCGATGACGTCCAAGCCGCGACCAATCTGCCGATTATTCATATCGTTGATGCCACAGCTAAAGCTATTCAAGCGCAAGGTTTGACTAAGATTGCGCTCTTGGGTACGCAGTTTACGATGACGCAAGACTTTTATAAGCAGCGCCTTATTAATGCTGGTTTGCAAGTTTTGATACCGGAAAATGATGCTCGGGCAGAGGTGCATCGGATTATCTATGATGAGCTGTGCCAAGGGCAGTTTCTTGATAGCTCACGCCAGTATTATAGCCAAGTGATTAAAGACTTAGCGAATGAAGGTGCAGAAGGCGTCATTTTAGGTTGTACCGAAATTGGACTGCTTATTCAGCAAGCAGACAGCCCAATAGCCGTATTTGATACCACCGCTATTCATGCAGCAGCGGCGGTGGATTTTTTACTCAGTCATTGATTTTAAAACACTTGAGCTTAAACCAATTGAATTTACTATCTATAAACCACGCGATGAGCGTTTATGCTTTCTTCTCATACGGTGTTTTTGCAGGCGTTTTTGTAGTCGACGATGCAACCTTGTGATACGGCGTATAGGGGACAGTTTCCACACCGTGGTCGGTAAAATATCACGAAACGATGCACTGGTGCCAGTTTGGGCGCGAAACTCCTCCGATCTTTGCGCCGCTTCTTCGGCGGGCATGTTTTTACCTTTGCGCCAGCCGCCGTATAGATATAGTCCCGCTCCCATCACAGCGGTTGCTACCATGCCTGCTGGAAATGATAGCCAAAGCGCATCGGTGCCGAGTAGGGGATAAAGCCCGAACGCAAAGCCAAGACGCACCGGATACATCGAAATCACCATAACGATCAGCGGCCAAATCACATAGCCATTGGCACGCATGGTACCGAACAGCACTTGCGCGATGCCAAAAAAGACAAAGCCCCATGTCGCCATTAATTGGATATGTCGTCCAATCGGCACTGCTTCGCTGTCACTACCGAGGAAAAGCCCCAAAATAGTTTCATCAAAAATGCTCAGCACCCCAATCATAGCGCCCGTCAATATCACGTTAAAGATAAGCCCCCAACGCGTGATACCTGCAACCCTATGCCATTGATTGGCACCGATGTTCTGTGCAACCATCGCACTGGCTGCGGCACTTAGCGCCATTGCTGGCATCTGCACGTAGGTCCAAAGCTGCTGCGTCGCGCTATAAGCGGCCGTTGTCTGTACGCCCTCGCGGTTAATGAGCGACAGCATTGTGAGCGCTGCTGATGAGATAACAATCATCTGCAGCCCCATCGGCAGACCCTTTGAAAACATCGACTTTAGGATATCTCGGTCTGCGCGTAAAAAACGCAGCTCGGGTAACTTAAGTGTCAGCACAGAACCACGCAAATACATAGTGACAATCATACCAATCAGCGCTAGAGCATTGGCGACAGCAGTTGCAAAAGCCGAGCCAAAGATACCCCATTTAGGGAAGGGGCCGATACCCAAAATCAACACCGGCGTCAAAATCAGGTCGATAATCACCGAAATAATGATAAACCAAAGCGGCGTGGTAGAGTCGCCCGTTCCGCGTAGTGCCATCATGATCAGCGTAAAAGTTAAAGTGACAGGCATCGCTACAAAAATCATCCGCAGATAGGTCAGCGCAAGCTCTACCGCACTTGCTGGCGTACCAAGCAGGTTAAGCAGCAGTGGAGCAAATAGCCAGCCGATTGCCGACACCAATATACTGATTGGAATAATACTACCCAGCGCGGTGCCCATGGTTCTTTTCACCATCGTATCGTTACGGCGCCCCATGGCTTGACCAATCAAAATAGTCGCCGCCATACCAAAACCGAAAACGAAGGAGATGAGGATAAACATCAAGATGTTGCCATTTGCCGTCGCAGCCAGCGCTTCTTCCCCTAAAAATCGACCTACCCAGACGGCATTAATCGAGCCGTTCAACGACTGCAAGGCCGATGAGCCAAGGGTTGGCAAGGCAAATAGTAGCATGGTTTTGGCAATTGACCCTTGGGTGAGGTCATGGCTTTTGGCAGTAGAGGCAGTTGTTTTACTCAATGTTTATCCTTGTGCGCCATCCAGATTGGCCGTATTTTATGACATAAAAACCCTTATTATAGATGACCTTGCCTATAGCATCTTGGTTAGACTGGTAACGTTTTTTTATATAATGTATTGATAGGTGATAGTAGTATTAAAATTAAACGATGATAAATAGTGATAAGTTGTTGACCCAGTAAGCTAGTTATTAATACTCTTATGCTAAGATTGCGATTTTAACTTTTTTATCTCTATCTACCAACTATAACAAGGATGTTTCGATGCTCTTAAAACGCCTGTGCCTTGCCGCGGTTTTTAGTCTTTCTATGGTCGGTTGTACCACCGCGCCCAATCAGTTAGCGGTCAATACCACGCAAAAGATTATCCAATATGAGCGTAACAAGTCTGATTTAGAAATTAAATCGCTAACGTTAGCCTCTGGCGATAAGATGGTCTATGCAGAAAACGGCAACGTTACTGGCGAGCCTTTATTACTGATTCATGGCTTCGGCGGTAATAAAGACAATTTTACCCGTATCGCGCGTCAGTTAGACGGCTATCATCTGATCATTCCTGATCTGCTTGGTTTTGGTGCGTCGAGCAAACCGATGAGCACCGATTATCGCTCGGAGGCGCAAGCAACGCGCTTACACGAGCTGCTACAAGCTAAAGGCTTAGTATCCAACATTCATGTCGGTGGCAACTCGATGGGCGGCGCTATCAGTGTTGCTTACGCCGCGAAATATCCTAAAGAGGTCAAAAGCTTATGGTTGGTCGATAGCGCGGGGTTTTGGTCGGCTGGTATTCACGAAGCACTTGCAGGCGCAACGTTAGAGAACAATCCGCTATTGATTAATAGTAATGAAGACTTCTATAAAATGTACGATTTTGTCATGTATAAGCCGCCATATTTGCCAAAATCGGTCAAAGCGGTATTTGCCCAAGAACGTATCGCTAATAAAGAACTGCACGCCAAAATCCTCGAGCAAATCGTCACCGATAATGTCGAAGAGCGCGCCAAAATCATCGCACAATATAAGATTCCGACGCTAGTGGTGTGGGGCGAGAAAGATCAGATCATCAAGCCCGAAACGGTCAAGCTGATAAAAGAAATCATCCCGCAATCAGAAGTCATTATGATGCCAGAAGTCGGTCATGTACCGATGGTCGAAGCACTTGAGAAGACTGCGGATGACTACAAAGCGTTTCGTGAGAAGCTTAATAAGTAATAATCTAGATTGAATAAGTTGGTTTAAATTAAGGTAGGCTGGGTTAAAAACTTAGCCTACCTTAATTAAATTATAAATCTTTTACCAGTCGCTCTAGTAATTCAATCGTGCTCTCTTGTCTGACCAAAGCGACCCCTTGTCCTGCCCATAAAGACTGATGTTCTGCATCGAGGTTGCTTTTTGCATGAGCACGCAAGTTTTTGGTCATCGCATTTAATTGTGGGTAGGGCGGTAACTCATGCGCGCTCTCAAATTGACCAAAATCGCGCAAATAGTCATTTAACAACCCGCGCGCTTGCTTACCTGAAAACAGCCGCGTCAAACGTGTCTCGCTACTGCGCTTACCCAGACCGGCATCGAGTAGCGCTTG
Source organism: Psychrobacter sp. DWR1-2-3 (assembly GCF_049896465.1). Lineage (NCBI taxonomy): Bacteria > Pseudomonadati > Pseudomonadota > Gammaproteobacteria > Moraxellales > Moraxellaceae > Psychrobacter > Psychrobacter sp. DWR1-2-3. The sequence goes on along the minus strand of NZ_JAFCUJ010000003.1, from coordinate 427,044 downwards.
TTTATACGTATCATTAATACCGCATGTATCGGTAGTCAAAAAAGCCGTGCCTATTTGCGCCAGCTCAGCACCTGCTGTTTGAATCGCTTTAATCGCTTGCCCCGTCATAATCCCGCCTGCTGCAATCAAAGGAATATCGGTGCAAGCCCGCGTTTGACTAATCAACGTCAATAATCCCATTGGATCGTTTGCGCTTTGTGGCAACCAGCCACCGCGATGGCCGCCAGCTTCTACGCCTTGTACACATACCGCATCGACGCCAATCTCCGCCCATGCTTTCGCCTCCATCGGGTGATTGGCAGTACCAATGACGCGCGTGCCTAAATCCTTTAAGCTCTGAACTTGCTCGGCGCTGATAATACCAAAGGTGAAGCTAGCGACAGGAACTGGATTGTCATACAGCACTTGTAGCTGCTCTGCAAAGCTTAGCGCAGGACGTTTAGGTAACGCCATTTCGATATTTTGTTCTTGATAGTACTTAGTTAGCCAAGCAGGAATTGGACTGTCCAAGGTATTAGAGTCATGCTCGGATAACACCATCAGATTAATCATAAAAGGGCGGTTGGTGAGCGATTTAAGAGTATTAATATGTTCATTTAAAACATTTGGCGCCGTCGTGCCACTTCCCAATGAACCCAGACCACCAAAGTTACTGACCGTTGCCGCCAGCTCAGGCGTGGTGGCACCTGCCATCGGTGCTTGCACGATAGGATAGGTTAAATCAAAGGTGTTTAGTAAGGTCATGACCGGCTTCCTTGTTATTTTATGAGGAGGTTTGCATGACTTACTTTAGCAAAGCTGAACGGCGTGCGTGTTAGATAATGTGTATTTAGTTGCTGAATAGGAAGGGTGGGCTTTGACTACAGTTTTGTAGTTAAGAAAATTGACTATAAAACTGTAGTTAAAAGCTATTAACTCATATACTTGATATCGTCAAAGTATCTAACCAAAGAAAGTTGAAATAAATAATGAATAAAATCTCTCAAATTACTCGACGTGATATATTTGATATTTTAAGTATAGAAGATATATGGTGGGCAGGAAAGCTAGATGAAACAGAATTTTTATCTAGGCTTTACGATTTGGAAAGTATGCCTTCAACAGACCCTAGGTTTTCGAACGCAGCAGGTGATATCTGGCAACACAGATTTAATAACAATGATTGGGAGGACAACTGGATCTTTAATGATGAAAGGTTTAATTTGTTAAAATGTGAAGATGATTCTTTTCTAAACTTTTTATGTGAAATGATACATCCCGTAGTAAGGGGACACTTACATGAAGTGGAGAAAATTCACAATATATTCAATGAGAGCCTAAGTAATGATGGATTTGAAATTGTCGAGAGAACACGTATCTCTAATAAACCAGTTTTTAGTGGCAGAATAAAGTATACGGGCAAAGCATCAATCGAGAGAAAAGGTAACGAAATAAAGATTATTTTTAATGCTGACTATGTTTCCCAGCAGATTAATCTAATGGAATCATCAATTGAAACTTCTCCTTATCAGGCTATAGGAATAGCGAAAGAGTTGATTGAAACTGCCTGTAAATCCATATTCAAAAGTAGGCAAGAAGTATGCAATAAAAACTGGGACTTATCTAAATTGATGAGAGAGACTACAAAACTGCTTAAACTTACGCCTGATGATATATCAAACGAAGCAAAAGCAGCGAGTTCAATAAGACAGATTTTAGGCAGCTTATCCTCTGTAGTTCAAGGAATTGCAGAAGTTAGAAATGAATACGGCAGTGGTCACGGTAAAGATAGTGAATTTAAAGGTTTACAACCTAGGCACGCTAAGTTAGCAGTCGGAGCAGCCTCTACCTTAGCTATATACTTATTGGAAACACACGAAATTAGAAAAGATAATTAAAACTTAGTCGCTAAACTAATTGTGCTTAGTCAAAAGATAAAAAAATGGTCAGTTCCCAACCATCAAAAAGATAATTAAGAAAGCCGACCCATTTTTATAAACTATTTACTTAGATTAAGTGCTTGATTTAACTACAATTTAATTCAACTGTAAAGAACCCTTCGCATTCATCAGCAGCTCAACCATATCATCACCACTGATGACGGTGAAGCGTTTATCAATGGCTGATTCTTCTACGCCATTGTGTTTCATACACGCGCCGCAGACCAATACCTGACCACCTTTTTCAATAAAAGCTTCTAGCAACTCGCCCGCAGGTTCAAATGGCGCGCCAATATTGACATTATCTAAAGCGTTCGGTAAGGCCAAATGTACCGCGTCTACCATCAATATTACTGAGGCAGAGTGACCTTTTTTAAGCGCGACACCTGCCATGGTAAAGGCTAAGGTGATTTTACTTGGGTTTGAGTCACTATTATCAAATAATGTTCCGACATAATCCGTATTATTAACCATGTTATTTTCCTTATTAGACTGTTTTTAATTAGCTTCTTTTTAATTAGACTATTTTCTAATTAAAGAGTATTCAGTTGAGTAGGGAACTCACTACTATCCTAACATTTACTATATGTATTTATATAATGTCCTGTTAGAAAATAGTAGCTATACAGTAGCTATAAGGTTACGTAGTTGTGAATATTTGCTTGTGACTTACCAATACCATTGAATAATTGGCTTTAAGCTTGCGGCGGCCACGGGCGGTCGGCATCACTGACTATCCATTCTGCCACATAGCCGCTCGGCGGTAGCTGCCAATCCGCCTGATCTAACGCCGCTAAGATACGCGAGGTCTCGATGACTTTGCCGCCTTCGGTGACGCCGGTACGTAGTAGGGCGGATGAGCAAGGCTTGCCCTTTACCCACATCGACTGCTCGATATATATCCAGCGCTCATCGAAACCGACGATATGAGTTTTCATCGTTACCTTATCAAAAGCGCGAATGCGTTTGCGATATTGGATGGTACTACCAGCAACGACCAAACCCCAACGCTGCTTAAGCAGTTGACTACCAAGCCCGCTCCGTACCGCAAAGTCGGTACGCCCCAAATCATAAAGGGTCAGCACGCGTCCATTATTCATCTCTAAAAAATTATCAATGTCCGTCAAACGACAGCGAAAGGTAATCTCGCTGGTATCTTTAAACGTTAAGGTATTGCCTTTTTTTACTTGCAGCGCGGCATGGGCGATGGTGCTGGCATAACGGATAAATGGATACATAGCACAGTCTCAAAGGGTTAAAGTTTAAATAATAGAATTGCGGTTTGCCAAATTATCAATCGTTATTATAAGTCTTAGAGGCTACACCAATATGATTAAAATAAGCACTGACGGTTTCGGGTATCCAATTGATATCGAATTTTGAGGTTTTTGCTTTTTTACCATTGCTGCCCGCTTGCTTGGTTTTAGCATTATCATTAGTTGATTGGGCGTTAGTCGATTGGGCGTTTTTTGCCTGACTGTCTGAACGATAGCGTAAATAGCCAATATGGCCACCGTGTTCGGTATCTAAAATGGTGACGCTATCTGAGACATCATTTGGCGTGGCGGTAAAACCAATAAAGGGGTCATCTTTGGCGCTAATGAGTAGTAGCGGGCGCGTGACATTCCTTAGATATGGCAAGGCAGAAGATGAGTGATAATAGTCGTTTTTAGAGCGATAGCCATGACGCGGGGCGGTGAAGATATCGTCAAAATCACTGATGCGATTGGCCGCTTTGATAGAGTTGATTTCGTCTTGGCTTAAATCATTGGCCAGTGCTTTTTTTATGATGGGATTGAGCAAATACGGCGTATAAATCCGGTGGCTTAAAAAGCTGTGCATGGTAATCGCAGCGGACGACATATCGACCGGCGCAGAAATCACGGCTGCACCCTCGCATAGCGTGTTATCGCCATATTCGCCCATATATTTTGCTAAGGCATTGCCGCCAAGTGACACGCCCACTGCGTAAATATGCGCGTAATTTTCGCGCAAGTTTTCTAACATATGATGCACCTCGCCCGTGTCGCCAGCGTTATAAAAAACGCTGCCGTTAGCGGGAATACCGCCACAACTACGAAAGTGCGCCACAACAAAATGCCACCCTTGCGCATGCATCTGATACGCCAAGGCGCGCGCATAATGGCTATCGCTGCTGCCTTCCATACCATGAAATAGCACGATTAGTGGTGTTTGCTCAAGTTTGCCGTTTTCTGAATCTTCTAAAACTTGGACAGGATGGGCATCGTAAAAGTCATAAGCGATATCAGTTTCACACAATGAATCTTGCTTAATCACACGGCGGTAGCTTGGCGTCTTAGGCGCAAAAAACTTCGGCAAGATGCTTTGCAAATGCGGGTTGCTCAGCCAAAAGGGCGGTTTAAACGGCGCGGGCGAGAAAGGTTTGGTTGGTTTTGAAGTTGGCATAGGACAGTCTTATATGAGTTGTTATAAAAAACAGTGACTTATCATACCGACTGCCAAGGTTAAAACCAATGATTTTCAGTGAACGCATGGTTACTCAAAACAATATTATTCAAAACAATTCTACTCAAAATAGTTCGTTAAAAACAGCTAATCAAAAATACGCATATCTTACGGTTTATCTAAGACACGCCCATCCATCGCAAGACGTTCTTTTAAGCTGTCGATATCTGCCTCAGCGAGCGTTATGGTCAATGTCACTTGCTTACTATAAGTCACATCATCGATACTGCCATTTAAGCTTTCTACTACATAGCGGCACTGGGCTTCGGTGGCGAATTCTGCCAATATTTGTACTTGTATCATCGGCACATAAGGCAGCAAAACCATCTCATCGACGGCCGCTTGCGCTGAGCCTGCATAAGCGCGGGTGAGACCACCGGCACCGAGTTTGATACCACCAAAGTAACGCACCACGATGATAATGACGTTACCGATAGATTTATGCTGCAAAACATTTAATATCGGTCTTCCTGCGGTGCCATTTGGCTCGCCATCGTCGTCAAAGCCGGCACTGGTGGTATTATTAGGGTCACCAATGATATACGCCCAGCAGTGATGGCGGGCATCGGCATATTTTTGACGTAGTTGTTCCACGTGAAACATCGCCTGCTCACGTGAGGTCACAGGATAAGCATAAGTAATAAAGTCGGATTTTTTAATTTCCAAGCGAGTAGTGACGGCATGTTTTAGCGTTTGATAGCTCATATTTCATCAGGCTTAGGTTGGATATGGTAAACTGGTCTGACTTTCACTGTTGTCCGTATTTGGCACAGTGTTCATTAATTTTTTATTATAGTACCATTTCTAACCAGTGAAGATAACGAGCAGGTCACGCTTGAATGCTAATGACGTTGGCTTCTGATTTAGGGTGGGTCACATAAAACGGATGGTAGTAAATAGTATGCGTCTAGATAAATTTCTTAGTAAAGCCACTGAGCTGTCGCGTAAAGAATCAAAAAAGATTCTGCACGCCGGTGAAGTGACGGTAAATGACACTGTGGTCAAAGACCCGGGGTTACACGTCGATATCGTCAACGACGAAGTGATGTGGGCAGGCGAGCCATTGTCAGTTGCGGCTGGCAATCGTTATATCCTCCTGCATAAGCCTGAAGGCTTTGAATGTACCTTAAAGGTTAAAGAACATCCTATCGTCACTGAGCTGATTGCCGTACCAGAGCTTGGCAGCTTACGTATCGCGGGTCGTCTCGATGTCGATACCACGGGTGCGTTGTTAATCAGTGATGATGGCAAATGGTTGCACCGTGTCACCAGCCCTAAACATGAACATGCCAAAATTTATGAGCTGACCTTAGCTGAAGCAATGGATAGCGACGCTCAAGCCAATGCTGTTAAAGAAGTGGCTGAAGGTATCTTATTAGAAGGCGAGCACGAAGAAACCAAGCCTGCGATTCTTGAATTTATTGATGAAACCCATGCGCGTTTAACCTTAGAGCAGGGTAAATACCATCAAGTAAAACGTATGATGGGTTACTTTGGCAACAGAGTCACCGAGCTGCATCGCGCCAGTATTGGGCATATCACTTTAGACGGTTTGGATAAAGGCGACAGTCGTTTCCTAACACCAGAAGAAGTGGCTAAATTCTAAATTTAAGCTTTGCTAAACCTTAGGGCGTGTCCTCATTTTAAAAATGGTGATAAAAATGAGATAAATTGTAGCCAAACAAGGAAAATAGTGCAGTTAATATCGGGATATTACCCAGCTATTTGACGAATTTTGGCAAAATTTAGCCATTTTTAGACCATATAGATGTCTATCGATTGAATTGAGGACACGCCCTAGAATAAGCTATTAACATATTTTTCCAAAATCAGCAGCCACTGAAAAGTGTGCTGCTTTTTTCTGCTTATCGTTTGCCGTGGTTATTTCTGCCAGCTGTCTGTGTTGCCTATCTCTTAAAGCTCAGTAGCAGTTTTGCAAAATTGACGGCTTAAGGCTTTGCAAAATCATCCCATGTGCTACAGTCTGTTTATTATTTTTAATCTATGTTTTTACATAATATGGTTGTCTTTATTAATAAGGTGAATTTGAAAATCCTTACTATTAAACACAACTATTATTAAAAACCAATAGGACTGTCTCTGTGAAATTACCTGTATTAAAATCTGCCAGCTTAATCAGCGCCATATTGCTGACGACCACCGCTTGTGCGCAGCCAAGCGCCACTGACGCTATCAAGAAAAATACCAGCCAAGCGCCTCAGACCGCCCAAGCGGCTGGCAGTATAACCAAGTCTGTCGATAGTCAATTACGCCAACTGCTGACTAAAGCTGGTATCAAAACGCAAGTTACCTCTATCGTAGTATCTAAATTGCCCAATATGTATCAGGTGAATTTGGCAGGACAGCCGCCGCTACATATTACCGGAGATGGCAAATATGTCATTCAAGGCGAGCTGCAAAAGAACCCAAGCAAACGGGTAGTGACCAAAACGCCAGCGCGTAGTAGCAGTGCACAAGTTGGTAAACCGGTTAGCGCCAGCGTCAAATCTGCCATCCTCGCCAATATGGATGCGCTAAAAAACATGAGTGCCAAGACGCCGTTCTTTTATACCGCCGTACCGGGTGTCATTTGGGGCGCAACGTTAGAAGGCGTGCCTTTTTTATTATCAGATGATGCGCAGTATATTACCGATGGTGAGATATCCGTGATTGAAAACGGTCAGTTTATCGGGCTCGATCAAGAGTTTGAAAAGCGTAAAAATCAATCGGTATTTGCGACTTTAGATGATAGCCAGCTGATTAATTATCCAGCGACCGGCCCTGAAAAAGCGGTCATTTATGTGGCCAATGACGTCAATTGTCCATACTGCCGCCGCTTGCATCAACAGCTGCCCATGCTTAATGCCAAAGGTGTGACGGTAAAAACCATCGGTTATCCGATATATGAGCAGTCGCCTAAGCAGATGCGCGCTATCTGGTGTCAGGGCAATGAAGACAGTCGTCGCAGTGCTTTTGATAAGGCAATGTTAAAGGGAGAGATGACCGCTGCGCCAGCAAGTTGTAACGTCGATTATGTGACTCCTAACCGTGAAAAAGCGGCAGGGCTTGCGGTAATGGCGACGCCTGCTATTTATCGTGAAGATGGCGTGTTGTATCAAGCAAGCTTTGAGAGCCCTGAGTTTTTAGAGTTTTTGGGCGTAGAGTAGTTAGTGTTAACTATTTTAAGTCTATGAGATAAAGTCTTTAATAAAAATAACTCATAAAAAAACTGCCTTATGAACTTAGCTCATAGGGCAGTTTTTTTATTGCGCTTAATGATTGATTCTATCCGTCTATCTCAGTGACAGCTATTGCAGCAACAGCTATTGCGGCAAGACGATATCAACGATTTGCCAATTTATCAAACCATCTCGCTGCATCTCGATAGTAAGCGGATAACCTTTAACCTGACCGCTGATAGTAAAGCAATTAATACCGCAATAGCTCAGTGTTGGCTTATCGCTATCCGTACCTTGCGCTGCTTGTTGCTCCAGTTCCGCCGCTTGCTTTTGCATGATTTGCTGCATCTGGTTTTTGACGACTGCATTAACGTCGCCGCGATTGATGATTAAGTTTTGAATCAGGTTCTTTAAATCGACTTGATTACTGGCGATTGCCCATGCGGCGGCAAGCTCCTTGGTCGCGGTATTGGCCTGACCTTGGGTATTAATCAGTTTTTCGATATTTTGCGGGGTAATGGCGCCATCGACTGCTTGGGTGATAAAGCCATTGGCCGCTTCCGTTAATGGCGCGCCGCCAAGTTCCGCAACCAGTGGATATTTGGTCATGGTTAGCGCAAACTGGCTGGTCAGCTGATTTTGGATACTTGGACGTACCTGTTCATAATCAATCGCCGCCGCGATAGTCGCGCCATCTTTAGCATCATAGGCGTTTTTCAGCTGATAAGCGCTATAGTAAGGCGAGCCGCCATAAACAGCGACTGCAATGACAATTAATAAAACAATCAGCTTTTTCATAAAAATTGCTACCTTAGCGCAAACGCAATGGCGGTAAATCTCAAAAATAGGATTTAAAACCCCATCAATATGGCGCTAAATATTAGCATGTCCGGCCTTTATAAAGGTATAAAAACCTTTGCTCAATTCTTAATAAAACCTTTTTTAGCAGGCTTAAAACCTCATAAGTCAGAATTTCAGTATCCAAGCGCTTGATAAATCATGTTGGCATCTCCATAAATAGCGCAAACTTTTAATAAATTGATTTGGCTAAGCAGCATCCCGCCGTATTCGCTTGCAAGATTTATAAACCATCCTCTTTGCCGCCACGTATTTCGCTGTGTTTCATGTGAAACCTTTTAGTGCGAGTGTAGGTAGAATGATAAGTAGGGTGATTGACTCGGGTTGATGAATCGACCGACCGGTGGACTGTGAAGACGATAGGAGAGCCCATGAGTAAGCGCGATTTTTATGAAGTATTAGGTGTCAGTAAGACTGCTGATAGCAAGGAAATTAAGCGAGCCTACCGCAAGCTGGCCATGAAATACCATCCAGACCGTAACTCTGAAGATCCTGATTCTGAGGATAAATTCAAAGAAGCATCGATGGCTTATGAAGTACTGAGCAACGAAGAAAAACGCTCAGCTTATGACCGTATGGGTCATGCTGCGTTTGAAAACGGCATGGGCGGTGGTGGTTTCGGCGGCGGCGGTGGCAATTTCCAAGATATCTTTGGCGATATCTTTGGCAACTTTGGCGATATCTTTGGTCAGTCGCGTGGCGGCGGTGGACGTTCACGTCGCGGCTCAGACCTGCGTTATGTCATTGAGCTAACCCTAGAAGAAGCGGTACGTGGCTGCAAAAAAGAAATCAGCTTTACGGCTCCTGCGCCTTGTGATACTTGTGATGGTAAGGGCGCCAAAGATGCCTCTGATATCGTCACTTGTCAGACCTGTCATGGTCAAGGTCAAGTACGTATGCAGCAAGGCTTCTTTGCCGTACAGCAAGCGTGCCCACAGTGTGGCGGCTCTGGTAAACAGATTAAAAATCCTTGCTCTGACTGTCATGGTAATGGCGTTAAGGACAAATCACGTACGCTTGAAGTGTCTATTCCAGCGGGCGTCGATGATGGTGACCGCGTCCGTCTAGCAGGTGAAGGCGAAGCAGGTGGTGCTGGTGTACAAAACGGCGATTTATACGTCGAAGTACGCGTGAAACCGCATGATGTCTTTACCCGTCAAGGCGCCGACCTCTATATGGACGTGCCAGTGAGTATCACTGATGCGGCACTCGGTAAAGAAGTTGAAATCCCAACCTTAGATGGCAAGGTCAAAATCAAGGTTGCCGAAGGTACGCAAAGTGGTAAATTGTTGCGTGTACGCGGTAAAGGGGTGACACCAGTGCGCACGACGATGAAAGGTGATTTGATTTGCCGTGTGGTTATCGAAACGCCAGTGAACCTGACTCGCGAGCAAAAAGACTTGTTACGTCAATTCCAAGATACACTTGATGGCGATAGCAAGCATCAGCAGTCACCACATAAAAAATCATTCTTTAAAAAGATTGGCGATTTATTTGATTGATAGCTAAGTTTAACCGTTTATGTAATTTTAAGGCCTATTGTTTCACGTGAAACAATAGGCCTTTTTGTTGATGCTATAAAAAACCATTTATACATTATATTTGTTAAACTTAACCTCATAAATTTAAAAACCAATCTATCAAAAATAGAATATCTAGGGTAGTTATATGACTCAGCAAGAAAATAAACAAAGCATTAACGTCGGCGTTATTGGTGCTGGTGGGCGTATGGGGCGTATGCTTATCGAAGCGGTACAGGAAAACCCGCAAACAACACTAAACGCGGCGATTGAACGTCAAGGTTCAAGCCTTGTCGGTGCCGACGCTGGCGAAGTCGCAGCGATTGGTCGTCTAGATGTGCAGATTGTCGATGATTTAAAAGCCGTTATTAATGACATTGATGTGCTGATTGATTTTAGCTTGCCTGATGCGACCGAACAAAATATGCAAATCTGCGCAGCAAATAAGGTTGCGATGGTCATCGGCACCACAGGCTTTAATGAGCAGCAAGAGCAGGTGCTAACAGAAGCAAGTAAGCAAATCGCTATCGTCTATGCCGGTAATTATTCAACAGGCGTCAATCTGTCCTTAAAATTGCTCGGTATGGCGGCGAAAGCCTTTGGCAGTGATGCTGATGTAGAAGTCATCGAAGCCCATCATAAGCATAAAATCGATGCGCCATCGGGTACTGCTTATATGATGGCAGAAGCGGTCGCAGAAGCGCGCGGGCAAAACCTAAAGGACGTTGCCGTTTATGGCCGCGAAGGGCAGACCGGCGAGCGTAAAGCCGGTACGATTGGTATTCATGCGATACGTGGCGGTGAAATCATCGGCGATCATACCGTGATGTTTATTGCAGATGGTGAAGTGGTTGAAATTACCCACCGTGCGCGTGCGCGTATGACCTTTGCCGCTGGTGCGGTACGTGCGGCTACTTGGGTTATTAAGCAGGAAGTTGGTCAATATAATATGCAAGATGTTTTAGGATTAAATGACTAGTTTCTAAATGTAGGTTTTAAACCAGAAAGATTCGAATGACTAAGTTTTTTTGCTTGTTGCCTAATGGCTGCTTGATATGGCTTTTGATAGCGTTTAACTATTGCTAGAGGTCGATTATGAATAAGTTTAGTGAAAATCTAATAGCGCGTTTTGGTCGCACAGTGACTATACTTAACACTGTTAAAAATATCAAAACGGCCAAAACCATAAGTTATGCGCTCCCGATAGCATTTACCCTAAGTTTAACTATATTGCCAATAGTCGTACAAGCAGCTGCTTATCAAACCTATGTCATTCATACCTATGGCGGTGAGGCGTTATTACCAGCCGTTCGTCAGCAGTTAAATGCCAGTCGCGACGGCGGCACTGTGTCGACTTATCAAGATAAATTAGTATTGCATACCACTACTGCTAATTATCAAGCCGTACAACAATTACTTAGCCAAATTGATGGTCAACCACAAGCGTTGACCGTTGCAGTACGTGTCGGTAATAGTAGTCAATCCCAAGGTAATATCCAGCAAGGTCAGGTCATTATTAGCAATCGCGGTATTCAAGGCACAGGCGTAATTAACCAACGTAGCAGTCAGCAACAAGGCAATAATTTATATCAAGTACAAACGCTGTCTGGCAGTGCAGCAAGTATCAGCACAGGCACGCTGTATTCGCTGAATCAAACCTATATTGCTAATAGTTATCCAAATTATCCAGCCTATCCGATTTATCATGGCCCGTCAGGACAAATTGTTATTCAGCAGCAAGTATTATTACCAACAACGCAAGGGATTGCCGTTACGCCAAGGCTATTGCCAAATGGGCAAGTTGAAGTAACATTATCCCAAGTAGAAGAGCAGCTCGTGCGCGCTAATCCTTCTTATAATCGCTATGGTTATAATAATAGCGTGCAAGGGCAAAGATTACATAGCACCATCATCGTACCACGCGGACAGTGGGTTAATATTGGAAAAATCTCACAAAATAATCAAAGCCAAAGCTCAGGTTATGGCAGTAACCGAGTTATTAGCAGCAATAGTGTGCCTATCTCGCTCTTAGTACAATAGCTAGTATTTACTAATGCCACCTCGCTGGACATATTAAAATAGACATAAAAAAGCGCGGCACTGCTTATCACAGTACCGCACTTTTTTATTGACATTGATTGTTTAAAAACTAATCAATATAAACCACTTCTAACGGCGGGAAACCATTGAACTCAACCGACGAATACGAGTTGGTATACGCGCCCGTGGTTAACCAAAAGATTTTATCGCCAATCTCAAGCTCTTCTGGCAACTGATAACCGGCTTCTTCATACATGATATCGGTTGAGTCACAAGTTGGACCGGCTAATACAACCGTACCTTCGCTGGTTGACGTTTCCATTTTAGGCGTATAGACAGGATATTTGATAGCTTCACCCAAAGTCTCGATTAAGCCTTGAAATAAGCCCACATCGGTATAGACCCAACGCGTCAAATCCGTATCCGATTTACGTGAGATAAGTACCACATCACTGACCAATACACCCGAACCACCAACCAATGAACGACCGGGTTCCAAAATAATATCAGGCATCTCATCTTCATTATAATCATCGGTCAGATAACGGGTAATCTCTTCCGCGTAGACTTTTACCGGATTGACTTCGCTGATATAGTTCGCTGGAAAGCCGCCACCCAAATTAATCAATTGTAGCTTAATGCCTTCTTCGTTCTTCATCCAATCAAACATATATTTGACCTTGGCAAGCGCATCATCCCAAGCAGCAACGTCTTTTTGCTGGCTACCGACGTGGAACGAGATGCCATACGGCACTAAGCCTAAATCGCGCGCTTGAATCAACAGGTCAATTGCCATATTTGGATGGCAACCAAATTTACGTGATAGCGGCCATTCAGCGGTTTCAGACCCTTGTACTAAAATACGTACAAAGATTCTTGAACCAGGCGCGTGCTTAGCGATATTTTTTAAATCCGCTTCTGAGTCAGTCGCATATAAATCAATGCCTTTCTCAAAAGCATACTTCACATGCTGCGCTTTTTTAATGGTATTGCCATAAGAGATACGTGATGGCTCAACGCCGCAATCGAGCACGCGATCAAGCTCGTAGATTGACGCACAGTCAAAGTTTGAACCAAGCTCAGCAAGCAAGTTAATCACTTCAACCGCAGGACTTGCCTTCATTGCATAATGAATTTTCGCTTTCGGGAAAAAACCGACCATTTCCGCATATTTGGTTTTAATACGGCTAAGGTCGACGACCAAGAACGGGGTTTCGCGACCTTCGGCAGCTTTGGTGAATTTCTGCCAGCCGGCAGGGTCAAAATATTGGTCAATTTTGATCATGGTCATGGTTGGAAACCTTTAATGAAGACACTAGATGTCAGAGAATAAAAACGTCAGAGAGTAAAAGCCAATATCAACGTCATAAGCTTATCATCATAAGTCTTGTCATTAATAAAGCTTAATAACAATCGTACTTTATTAACGATATTTCTTAATGATAATAAAATAACAGCAAACACGGCTTAAAAAATGAATAAATTAAGAGCTGGTCGTTTGCGGCTGTTTATCCGCGATTTGCTCACCCTGTTTTTCACGTATTTTAAGCACTTTACGGACTTTATCACGCGCACGCGTTTGCTTAAGACGCGATAAATAATCGACGAAGATAACCCCATTTAAGTGGTCCATTTCATGTTGAATGCAAACGGCAAGTAAGCCTTCGACTTCTTCATCAATCTTATTGCCATTCTCATCTAAGGCTTCGATACGCACTTTATTCGGACGCTCAACCTTATCATAGACTTCAGGTACCGACAAACAACCCTCTTCGTACGGCTGCTTTTCTTCTACCAATGGCGTGACTTTAGGATTAATAAATACCCTTGGGCTGTCTTTATCTTCAGATAAATCCATCACGATAAGCTGAATATGGCGATCGACTTGGCTTGCTGCCAAACCAATACCTTGGGCATCATACATCGTCTCAATCATATCGGCGATTAAGGTTTTGATTTCAGCCGTGACTTCCTTGACAGGCTTGGCAATCGTGCGCAAGCGCGGGTCGGGATAACTTAAAATAGGGAGTAACGCCATAGGGCTCACCTCAATGATAAAGATAAAATAGGTCTGATATTATAAGATAAATGGGGACAAAAGTAATGCTTATCAATACACGACGCTTTATATCCTTGTTTGATAACATAAGCAAAACTTATGATTAATCGTTAAGACAGAATATAAAAAATAAAACTCGCGCCATAAAAAAGGTCCTGCATAGAGCAGGACCTTTTCTTTATTATTTCTTTACGATGGAGCCTGTTAAATGTTCAATTAAATTGGTAGCTAAGTCAGCTGACATCTAAATTAAAATCCATTTAAATTGAAATACATCAAAACTAAAATAATATTATACGTTACGCTTACTCATAATCATCTCATAGATAAACAGTAAGATAATCGCACCGATTACTGAGAAGATAAGACCGATAAAGCCGCCATCAGCGTTGATACCGATTAAGCCTGCAACAAAACCACCCAGCATCGCACCAACGATACCCAAAACGATGGTCATAATCCAACCCATAGGGTCGCTACCTGGCTTGATAGCACGTGCCAATAAACCTGCGACCAGACCTACAATAATCATCCAAATAAAGCTCATTTTATTCTCCTAATATGTTGCCATTTATGTTGTCATTTATAATGTGTTACTTATTTATATTGCTTTCTTTTAATGAATTCATTGTAGTCATTCCTGAAACCAAAAAGTAAGGACAAAATGTTATCTGTGTACGGGCTATGTGAGGAAAAAGCCATATTTGCTATTAAGCAGATGAGATAGGTAAACAGTAGGTTACAAAGGTAGTAAAGTCGCTAACAGACTTAATAGTTAGTAGTGCTAATGTACAGCGTTCTAAGAGGGAGGTTTTATTTAATGGAACGCAGTAACATAGGCAGGTTAGGGGGACAAGTTAGGGAAAATTAAGCGATAGAAGTGATAGAAGTGATAGAAGTGATAGAAGTGATAGAAGCGAGGTAGGATTTTTATTGTAGATTATTAGACATAAAAAAAGCGCGGCTCATTTAACGAACCACGCTTTTAAGCATTGTTAATATGCTTAGTTTTTCGACCAAGTCTTATTGGGTGCGTAGTGCTGTCAATAGACGCTGATGGATGCCCTCAAAACCACCATTGGACATAATCACAATAGCATCGCCCGCTTTGGCATGAGTGCGGATATGCTCAATAATAGTATCGACGCTAGAAAGTACCTGTTGGTTACCCATATTTGGATTTACCATATTGGCATTTTCAATGACTTCTCTTAAGCCCCATTCAAGTCCCGTCGGCTCATACCATAAAGTATGGTCGGCGAGGGCAGCGGACTCAGCCAAGCTGTCTTGATGAATGCCCATTTTCATAGTGTTGCTGCGCGGCTCAATAATCGCCCAAATGCGTCTGTCTGCCAGTTTCTTTTTTGCACCATCTAAGGTGGTGGTAATGGCGGTCGGATGATGGGCAAAATCATCAAATACCAAGATGTCATTTACATCGCCAATCAGCTCCATGCGGCGTTTGATACCGGCAAAGGCTGACAATGCAGCGCACGCGGTTTTGACATCAACACCAACGTTATAAGCGGCGGCGACCGCAACCAAGGCATTATTGACGTTATGAATACCGCTCATTGACCAATTGACGAGCGCTTTAGCTTCTTTATCAGCCGTGAAACTAATATTGAATTGACCGCCATCGGCGCTGATAAGCTCAGCTTGCCAGTCGCTGTTATTTTTTAACGCCTGCTCTTCTGTATTGGTATTATCTGCCGCTGAATCCAGCACGGCAGTACGCCAAATCGGTGTCCAAACACCTTTTGCCAAGGTGTCTTCTAAACTGATAGTCGCCGCTGGCATAATAATTTTGCCCGTGCTTGGAATCATGCGCACCATATGGTGAAACTGGGTTTGGATGGCGTTTAGGTCAGCGAAAATATCGGCATGGTCAAATTCAAGGTTATTTAAAATCGCCGTACGCGGACGATAATGGACGAACTTTGAGCGCTTATCAAAAAATGCCGAATCGTACTCATCGGCTTCGATAACAAAGTAGCCTGTTTTTTCTGCGTCATCATTATTTTTTTCAGCGCCCAAGTAGCTGCTATGGGAAAAGACTTGCTGTAAGTGCGCATCAGTGGTATCGACCAATGGTACGCCGCCAATCAAGAACCCTACATCAATACCTGCATAATGTAGTATCCATGCCAGCATGGTCGTCGTTGTGGTCTTACCATGGGTACCTGCTACCGCGATGACGTGGCGAGATTGCAATACTTGCTCGGATAAAAATTGTGGGCCTGAGGTGTAGCGCAGGCCGCTATCTAGCATATACTCGATGACATCCATGCCACGTTTCATCGCATTACCAACCACCACCAAATCAGGCGCTGGCTGCAAATGTTCTACCAAATAGCCTTCGGCAATCGTGACGCCTGCATTTTCAAGTTGGGTGGACATCGGTGGATAAACATTGGCATCAGAGCCTGTGACCGTATGCCCGAGCGCGCGTGCCAATAATGCCAGCGAGCCCATAAAAGTACCACAAATACCAAGAATATGAATATGCATAGACGTTCCGTACGAGCTTGAAAAAGGGAATTGAGCTTGAATATTAGGCAACACATATTAGTGCAGCAGACAGCTCAATAGACAAAGGCTTATTGTAAAGTAAACACCAGAAGATGACCAATAAAAAACGCCTAGCAAGTAGGCGTTATGTGCTTATCCATTGACACGTTTATTTGCGCGCCAAGCTATAGTCATCATCAGGATTTTTATCTGCGTCTAACTTAATCAAAAGGTTGTCTTTGATATGATAGGTTTCAATATTTTTTCTCTCATAAACAATCGTAATCATATCGTCATCTTGGCGATAGACGCCAGATTCTAATAAAGGCGCGCGCGCAGGTTCTGCGTGATTAAAGATACTGGTTTTTAGTACGGAGCCATCAGAAAACAGGTTTAGGATAATATCGATATTAGCGCAAGATTCGCATGGCACGATGCCGCCATAATCACCCATTAAGGTTGCCTGTAGCGTGCTTTCGTTATTTGATGCAGAAATCATCGGCGTACGACGAGCATTATCATTTATATTGGCCGCCGCAATAAGCGAGGTGCCTTCTTCGCTATTTGCCTTATCTGCTACCTTGTTCGCACTGCTCTTTTGAGACTCATCGTTTGGCACCTCAGCTTGCTGCGTAGCGTTAATCGGCGCACCTTGCGTCGTTTTATTATTGGTAGATGAGGACGCACTGTCACAGCTCATGAGCAGCAAACAGACGGGTAACGCCAATAATGGGCGCATACAGCGTCTGATAGTCGTAACAGCAGAGAAGGAAGTAGACCAAAAAGTTATCATAGTATTACCAAAAACAGTTTTTTAAATAGTATGGCCAGACGCTATCAGTATAATAAATGAGCTAAAGCTTTGAGAGAAATCAAAGAAGATAAGAAAAACAAGCTTAACGGCAATAGCTAAAGTGTGCGACCTTGACTTCGTTAATTTATGTGAGAAGAGTAAGCGAGTAGATAAATAGTAGCGCATTTAGGCGCCACAAAAACCGTACGATAAATACTTTCTATATACGATTAAAGCGTTATAAAGCCGCCCTTTATTCCAATAGGGTAAATAAACCCTGCAAAGATATCAAAGCGTAAAAGTGACTAAGGAGGCTCTTTAGGTGAACTCTATAATCATAAGGGCGAATAAATACCTTTATCAGCTGCAAAATAAGATACAAAAAAAGCGCAAAAATAAAAACCGTCAGTGTAATTAAGCATGACGGTTTTAGTTGGTTATTCATTAAAGCAAATAGCAAAATGGCTTATGAGTACTCTAGCGCACAGGACGCGCAGGACGAACAATGCGCCACAATATAAGCACATGCGTTAATATCAAAATACTAAATAAAATCAAAGATTGCTCTGGGATACTCAGCCCCATAAACGTCCAGTCGATAGAAGCACATTCACCAGAACCGGCAAACACTTCTTTTAGTACCTGCTGCATAGGTAGGGTATCGAGCCAGTAATCTAAACCTGGGCCACATGACGGCACTTGGTCAGCCGGTAGATGCTGTAGCCAGACATGACGCCCTGCTACTATCGCGGCCCAGCCAATACCTGCCAAGCTACCCAGCCATAGTAGCAAGCGTGTCACCATTGATTTTGGATTA
Source organism: Psychrobacter sp. DWR1-2-3 (assembly GCF_049896465.1). NCBI lineage: Bacteria > Pseudomonadati > Pseudomonadota > Gammaproteobacteria > Moraxellales > Moraxellaceae > Psychrobacter > Psychrobacter sp. DWR1-2-3. The sequence goes on along the minus strand of NZ_JAFCUJ010000003.1, from coordinate 408,861 downwards.
AATACCGCCGCGATGAGCGCAAAGCCGCCCATCACCATCAGCCCAATACGCTGAAAGATACACAGCGGACAAGGCGAAAACCCCATATAACGCTGCAAAAAAAACAACGCAAAACTCATGCCTATTACGGTCATTATCACTAAAAACACTTGCAGATTACGGTAAGTGGTCAGCTGTCGCATGGGGCGCATACTCTTATAAAGTGCTTATTGATGAAAGGTAAAATTATAAAAATTTAGCGATATTGCTGTAAAAAGTCCATAAAATCTTCAGTTTCAGCTGCTTCAAGCTCCGCTTGCTGCAAGATAGATTTTTCGGCAAGTACTTCATATTTGGCTTGCGTGTTTGGACTCAAAGTCTGCTGTAATAACGACTCACGATGCTGCTGCGCTAAAGTAAAGCCAAGCTGCCATAAACTGCCCAAATGCTTACTATCAGAGTTAACTTGCGCTGAGATGGTTGACTCAGAGTGTCCTGCTTTACCTTGCATCAACGCAACCGCCGCACGATAGTCATTACCACCATAATGTGCATCAAGCAGGGCTGCCAATGGCTGCATACGGCTTAAATGGGTGAGCATCCAGCTTTCAAGAGTTTGCTCAGCGCCGTTATTAATAATCTGTAAGTTTTCACGGCGACCTTCATTGACCACGCGCTCAAGATTAACAGCCAAGGCTTCTTCTTCTGCAGGCAGCAGCTCTGGGGAATCACTCAGTAAGCAATATAGCGCCATCACTTCTAAAAAGCAGGCGCTAGATAAGCGAATACCAATATCGCTATAAGGGTCAAGGTCAATGGCGCGAAACTCAACGTAAGCAATCCCGCGACGCTCAAGCGCTTCGGTTGGGCTCTCGCCACTTTCGGCGATTTGTTTTGGGCGAATAGGGCTATAGTATTCATTTTCTATTTGTAGAATATGATCATTGATTTGAATCGGATTGCCATCGGCATCATTTAAGCCCAGTTTCTCAAAGCTTGCATGCGGGGTTTGAATCGCGCGGCGTAGCCCCTTGATATACTCGGGTAAATTGTTATAGCGGATATCGAGATGTTCTTGCACGCTGTTGGTATAACCGAGCTTACCCATACGTAGGCTGGTCGCAGTCGGCTTATAATAGGTCGAATCATTGAGCAGCTCAAGGTCATGCTCAACCCCTGAAACAAAGCAAGGGCAGACACTGGGACTTGCACCCAATAAATACAGCACCAAACTGGTCAGACGTTTAAAGTTACGAATCAATCCCAGATACTTATCGTTTCTAAATTCTGTCAGGGTCAGGTCTTGTGCGGTTGGCGTTTGCGCTTGCCACGCGGCAAATAAATCATCGCCAAACGATAGGTTATAATGTAAACCAGCAATCGTCTGCATACGGCGACCATAACGAATACCAAGTCCACTACGATATAGCGTTTTCAGCTTACCGGTATTAGAGCTGCCATAATCGGCCAGTGGGATATCTTCATCATTGGACGACAGCATACACGGCATCGATAGTGGCCACATCAGCTCACCTTCAGGCATACCTTGATAGACCAATAAATGCAGTTGGCGCAGCATGTTTAAGGTTTCTTTTGGCGAGGTCTTGGGGTCAGTGATAAGCTCAAGCAGGCTTTCTGAATAATCCGTGGTGATAAACGGATGGGTAAGTTTGGAGCCAAGCTTAGTCGGATGCGGCGTTTGTGCCAAATAACCATCAGGTTTGACACGCAGCCCTTCTTTTTCGATACCGCGGAGCATACCCGCTAGGTGCTGACTGTCAAACCAGTTTGGAATTTCAAAATCGACAAAGCTGCTCGCAAAATTACTCATAATAGTCATCTGTTGTTATTAGTTATGTTCGGTCGAAACACAGGCGGTCCGACCGCAAAAAGGGGTTAGAGAATCACGTCAGTTTAGCCCAAAGCGACCCTAAAAACCACGTGCAATTACAAATACAGTAAGCTTTGCCAGCGTTCAATTCGAACAGTTTTAATGCAAAAACTGGCGATAAAATAGCCGCAAAAACCTAAGATAAAGAGGGTCGGTTGTACTTCTTGGGCTTTACTTTCCCATAGCTTGTATGGTGCGTCATGACCGCTTTATCAATATCAAACCGTCTAATATTATCTATTACTCATAAAGCGGTAGACTAAAAAGCACCTAACGATAAGATAGGTGCCTTAATAAAATAAAGAAAAATGATTCAAAAATTATTGATTTAAAAAACAGTGATTTAGATAGAAAACGATGAGCCACAGCCACAAGTGGTGGTGGCGTTCGGATTGGTGACGATAAAGCGCGCACCTTCTAAGCCTTCGGTATAGTCAACTGTAGAGCCTTGTAGATACTGATAGCTCAGCGAATCGACGACTAGGGTCACATCGTCATTATCAAAATTCGCATCGTCCTCATTGAGCTCGTTGGCAAAGTTGAAACCATAAGAGAAGCCTGAGCAGCCACCACCCGTCACATATACACGCAGCATCAGGTTGCTGTCACCTTCTTCTTCACGCAGACGACGCACCTTTTGTGCGGCACTGTCCGTTAGGTTTAAAACAGTTGGATCAACGGGTTGGCTTGAGCTTGGGTTAAATTGGTTGGCTGATTCGTTCATATCTACCTCAGTTGCTAAAATCAAATGATATTGTTTTTTATTGATGCGAGGTCGTCTATTTATACAGGATAGGGCGACTGATCCGTAGCGGCTGATACGCATAGGCTACGGTAACATTAATGAGATTGGGTCACTACTAGACATATAGACATTCATAGTTTGGGGTAGGCATATTTGGCACAAGACGTTAGACGCTCATATCGAGCTGTCATGGTGGCATACGCTGAAGCCCATACTATCATGGCTATTAGCACTTAACTGCATGATGTCAATAGTGTTTTACTAGTATAGCATAATTGGGCTGATGATTGATTTGTCAAGGGTAACAACAGCGTTCACGACCAAAAAAGTGATTGAAACTGCAAACTTTTAAATAGCCTACCCGTCATTATCATAACAAGCGGTTTTTAGCAGTATAAAGGTTTGAATTTAAAATACTTATTTAATTGTTTGCCTATGCGGCAAGCGTTTGAAATAATAGCCGCCAGTAAACATGCCAGACGTGTGTTTTTTATTGCCTTAAGTTTTACATTATTGTTGAGATGAAGAAATTATATGATCGAATTTAAAGACGTTGGTGTTCGCCGTGATGGTCGTGAGTTGTTTGCAGGGGCAAGCTTCCAGCTACATCCGGGCCATAAAGTTGGCTTAACGGGCAATAACGGCACAGGCAAATCAACCTTATTTGCCTTATTATTGACGCGTATGGGCACCGGTGATACCGAAGTGACGCTTGATAAAGGTGAGGTCAGCATTCCTGATAGCTGGCATGTGGCACACATGGCGCAGGAAGTGGGCGCCAGTACCCAAACGGCGATTGATTATGTTTTAAGTGGCGATGAGCAGTGGTATGAGATTAATGCGGCGTTAAATGATTTGAGCAGCGTCAGTGACGACCAAATTGGCGTATTGCATCAGCAGTTTGATGAGATTGATGGTTACCGTACCCCGACCAAAGCCGCACAAATCATGGCAGGTCTTGGTTTTAATACCAGCCAGCATGAGCTGCCCGTCGAAGGCTTTTCTGGTGGTTGGCGTATGCGTTTAAACCTTGCCAAAACCTTGATGAGCCGCGCAGATTTAATGCTGCTTGATGAGCCAACCAACCATTTGGATTTGGATGCCATTCTTTGGCTTGAAACGTGGATTAATGCCTTTAGTGGTTTAGTCATTGTTATCTCGCATGACCAAGCGTTTTTGGACGCCACCGTCGGTCATATTTTGCACGTCGAACAACAAAAAATCACCCTTTATACCGGTAATTATCAGCAGTTTATTCGTACCCGTCATGAGCGTATGGCGCAGCAGCAGCAAGCGTTTGAGAAGCAGCAAGCGACCAAAGCGCATTTGGATGACTTTATTCGTCGCTTCCGTGCCAAGGCCAGTAAAGCCAAACAGGCGCAAAGCCGTATTAAGCAGCTTGAGCGTATGGCGGAGCTGTCACCGATGATGGCGGACAACCCGTTCTCATTCCGCTTTTACGAGCCGGCAAATATGAGCTCGCCCTTGATTGAGCTGAGCAATGCCGATATTGGTTATACCGATACCGCGCTACTGCATAATGCCAATATCCAAGTGACGCCGGATACGCGCATCGGTTTGCTTGGGATGAATGGCGCTGGTAAATCGACCTTGATTAAAGCCTTGGTCGGCGAGCTTGGTATTTTATCAGGCAGTTATCGCGTTTCTGATACCCTAAAGCTCGGTTATTTTAACCAGCATCAAATGGATGCTTTGGATGCAGCAGCAACGCCGATGCAAATGCTACGCCGCCTAGCGGGCAAAACCTCTGATGCAGAGTTGCGCTCGTTCCTCGGCAGCTTTGACTTTCGCGGTGAGCGTATCGACACGCCAAGCGAGCTGTTTTCTGGTGGCGAGCGTGCACGTTTAACCTTGGCATTAATCGTCTGGCAACGTCCAAACGTGCTGGTGCTCGATGAGCCAACCAACCATTTAGACTTACAAATGCGTCAAGCTTTGACCATCGCTTTACAGGGTTTTGAAGGAGCAGTGGTACTGGTATCGCATGACCGCGAGCTGATTGCCAACGTTTGCGATGAGCTGTTTTTGGTCCATGACGGTCAAATCGAAGAGTTTGATGGTGATATCAGCGACTATGGTAAGTGGCTTGCTGAAAAGCGTAAGCAAGAAAATACGCCCGATAAAAGCAATAGTAAGAAAAAGAGCAAAAAGGACAATAAGAAGTTTGTTTCACGTGAAACAAAAACCAGTTTAGCTAGTAATCAAATTAGTAATAAAGCTGCTACTGCCCCAGAAAAAGCTGCTCAGCCTGCGCTTAGCAAAGAAGAACAACGCAAATTGGCTGCTGAGCAACGCAAACTTACCGCGCCTATTCGCCGTGAGATTGAAGACACAGAAAAAGCCTTGGCTAAGATTACGGATAAATTGGGCAGTTTAGAGACCAAGCTTGCTGATACTGAGCTATATGAAGAAAGCCGTAAGGCTGATTTGCTGGTGTTGCTCAATGAACAGACGGCTCTACAACAGCAGCATAGCGATAATGAAGAGAAATTATTGCTCGCGATGACGACGCTAGAAGAAATGGAAGCGGCTGTTAAATAGGCGGCAGTCAGTTGGCAAATATAATTATTTTGAAGTAGTAGGTTCATTTTAAAAGTACACACTGCTGGTATGAATTTTCCGTAGCCTCTGGAGGGCAAACCGCACAGCAAGCGAGGAAGATTTATACCAGCAGAATACTATTTCTGCCGTAACTTTTTATTTTAAACTGACTCTATAGGCTACTGAAGAATTATTTAGCGATACAAACCAGTGTTTTAAAATCATCGAGCATAAAAAAGGGAGAGCGTGAGCTCTCCCTTTTTTATTACATTATTCCATACGGTATTTACCATCACCATAAGATAGTATCTTCATGGTGGTGGTACAAAGTTCACAGTTTATTTTACCAGCAGCGGCTTTCGATAAATCCAAAATGCGACCTCTAATAAAAGGTCCTCTATCGGTAATTTTTACGATCACGCTCTGCTTTGTCTTTTTATTGGTCACTTGCACCTTCGTACCAAACGGCAGCGTCTTATGCGCGGCGGTTAGCGAGTTCATATTGAAGATACTGCCACTTGCGGTACGTTTGCCGTGAAACTTACTACCATAGTAACTGGTGTTACCGGCAAAAACGGTGGTACTGAGCAGCAGTGATAAAGTGATGACTAAAGACTTGATTAAATAAGACATTTAATACCTTTTTTCTATTGATGAGATAGACAGATACTCTTGCCTATGTTATCCATGCCCCTATCAGCTTGAATAATATGGGTATTTTACAATAAGGAGCTTACTTCGTTCTTACGGCTCTGTAAAAAACGCCCCAGTTCAAATACCTCATAATAGAGCAGTAGAAGACGTTTTTATAATCACTAGTGAGTCTTGCTACCAATCCTGTAGACCTTGGTATATATGGCCAATTCTGTGAAACTTATTTATTAGGTTAAGTGAATAGATAAACACTGCCAGTGCTGATAAAGTAATTTTTACATCAAAAAAATTGGTTATAGTGCTTCAGTAAATATAAAAACTAATTCTGCCTGCGTAGTTAGGACTGTCGTAAAGATGCACTATATAAGGGCTAAAGGCTTATATTTAATAAATTTAATATTTGAAAAAGTAAAATGAGATAATATTGAAAATAATGTAATAGAATCTTGCTATATTCTTACTATTTCTGAAGAAATCACAGTATTTAGCGTTTTGTGAGAATAATTACTTTGTAATTAGTTAACCATCTAGAAGATTGACATAGCTCTTATGTTTAGGCAGGCGAGCGCAAAGTTTGGCAAGCACATACTTAGCTATGCTATGGTAAATGTGACGGTTTATGAATCAAAAACAATATGCAGATAGACATACAGATATACATGCACATATAGCCATCAAGTTTGGTTTGCGCTAAGCATGACAAACAAAGTACTGTGTTGTCTTATATTGCTTCTAAACGAGAGGGTCGTGCAGCCGTATGCTAAAAATGAAATATTTATTCATTGCCCCCATATTATGTATTAAGTAAATGATCAGTAATAAATACTATAAGAAGGAAAAATAACATGGCAGAAAAAAATTACTATGACATTTTAGGGGTCAAAAAAGACGCCACGGATGCTGAGATTAAAAAGAAATATCGTAAGCTTGTGCGGCAATACCACCCTGATGTCAGCGACGATCCAGACGCTGATAATAAAATCGCGGAAATTAACAACGCTTACGAAACTATTAGAGATAAAGATAAGCGGGCGGAATACGATGCCATGCTCAACAATCCCTTTGCCGGTCAGGGCGGTGCAGGTGGCTTCGGTGGGCAATCAGCGAGCGGTGGTCAGGGTGGTTTCCGCTGGGAAGATATCAAAGATCAGTTTGGCGAAGGCCAAGCTTATGGCGATGGCGGTTTTCGCTTCGACGATATTTTCTCCGCTTTTGGTGGCGGCGGCGCGCGCGGACAATCGCAGCAGGGTGGTTTTAGGTCGCAAAATAGCCAAGGTCAAGACCAACATGCAGAGATTACCGTTGATTTGTCATCAGTCTACAGCGGCGATGACTATAGTATTAAATTAAACGTTCCCGTTCGCCAGCCAAATGGCAGCGTCGATTACGAAAATAAAACCCTGAAAATTAAAATTCCAAAAGGCATTACTGATGGCAAGCAAATTCGTTTAGCAGGGCAAGGTGCGGCCGGTATTGGTGGCGGTAAAAACGGTGATTTGTTTTTAAAGGTAAAAATCCGTCATGCGGATAATATCCGTATCGAAGGCGCTGATGTCTATCAGACGGTCAATGTAGCGCCATGGGAAGCGGCACTGGGCGAAAAAATTAACGTCAGTACCCCAGCAGGAACGCTTGGCGTGACGATTCCTAAAAATAGCAAATCAGGTAGCAATTTACGTTTAAGAGGTAAGGGTATTCCTGCTAAGCAAGCGGGCGATTTATATTTAACCTTAAACATCGTTAACCCTGATATCAGCAGCGAGTCCGCTACCAAAGCCTACGAGCAGCTTAAAGAAGCCTTTGCTGAGACCAATATCAGCCGTTAACTAAATCACATTTAAAAACGCCAAAAGCTACGAAAATAGCAGCAATATAACAAAGCAAACAGCAGAGATGAAGACCATACGATAACGATAAAATAAAGAGCAAACGAGGATAATCGCCATGAAACACTCGCCTGAATTTACCGACATTATCTTGAGCTTAGATGAGCTTGTATCTGCCTGTGGTCAAGAGCGCCAATGGGTCATCGAATTGATTGAAGAAAATATCATCGAATATGATGTGCCAGAGCGTCAGCAATTTACCGGTTATCAATTGACCACCGTGCGCCGTGCCTCACGCCTTAGCCGCGACTTTGAAGCGAGCGTACCGGCAATTGGACTGATACTTGAGCTATTAGATGAGGTGGAACAATTGCGTCAATTTAAACGCCAGCTAGACATGCAGACACCAGTGATTGAAGTAGATGTCGATCATTTAAAATAGTTTTTACAATAACAGTCTAAAGCAGTTATTTAAAATCACTGTTTAAATTAATAAATCACCCAATATTCAACACAAAAAAAGGGTCTCTATAATGAGACCCTTTATGGTATTGCAAATACAATTTATTATTTACAAGTATCGTTTTAAAAACTAGCGCGCATATTTTGGATCAGCAGCGGCAGTAAATAACACGTCTGTTGATGAGTTCAGTGCAGTTTCTGCAGAGTCCTGTACCACACCGATGATAAAGCCAAGCGCCACTACTTGCATGGCAATATCGTTTGGAATACTAAATAAGCTTGCTGCTAATGGAATCAAGAGTAATGAGCCACCAGCAACACCTGAGGCGCCGCAAGCACTAATCGTCGCAACCAAACTTAATAATAGCGCTGATGCAAACGATACTTCGATACCAAGCGTATGCGCTGCAGCAAGGGTTAAGACGTTAATCGTAATAGCAGCGCCTGCCATATTAATGGTTGCACCGAGTGGAATGGTGACCGAATAAGTGTCTTCATGTAGACCCAATTTGCGCGCAAGGTTCATATTGACAGGGATGTTGGCCGCCGAACTACGGGTAAAGAATGCGGTAATCCCTGACTCACGTAAGCAGGCAAACACTAATGGATAAGGGTTTTTACCGGTTTTAACCAATACAATCAGCGGGTTGACGATTAAAGCGATAAATAGCATACAGCCGACCAATACCATCAAGATATGAGCATAGCCCGCCAACGCGGCAAAGCCTGTCTCAGCAACGGTATTGGCAACCAAGCCTAAAATACCAAAAGGCGCTAGGGCGATAACCCATTTGACCACTTGTGAGATGGCGTCAGAAAAATCGCTGACCACGGTACGCGCGGTATCGCTGGCTTGACGTAGGGCAAAACCAATGATAATTGCCCACGCTAAGATACCAATATAATTGGCTTCAGCGATAGCCTGAACAGGGTTGGCGACCAAATTCATCAGCAAGTTGGTCAATACTTCTTGAAGGTTGGCAGGTGGTACTTGCTCAATGGTGGCATTGACCAATATCAGCTCTGTCGGGAATAAAAAACTTGCCGCAACCGCTGTTAATGCAGCCAAAAAAGTGCCGAACATATACATAATAAGCACAGGTTTGACATACACTTCATTGCCGCTACGGTGTTGGCTAATGGCTGCCATGACCAAGATAAATACCAGTATCGGCGCGACTGCTTTTAGCGCCCCGACAAATAGCGTCCCTAATAATCCTAACGCAATACCGATATTTGGTGCCAGCCAGCCAATCAAAACCCCCAATATTAAACCAATAATAATGAGCGGTACCAGCCCTATACGCTGATACATCGCAATCAATGAACGCATCTATACACCCTCGACTTTGTCAATAAATATAAAATTTATAATAGAACGGAAAAGTAATCGAAGGATGGTAGCATTTTTTGCGATAAGCGCCTACCTCTAACCCACGTAGACATGGGGTTATAGGGTAGTGAAAAAGCGTGGCACGCTAGGCAAATAAAGGGCGCTAGCAAGGTGAGAAAATAAAGATAAAAATCAATAAATTAAACTTTAAAGTGCGTGAGCTCATAGCCTAATTGTTGATAACTTTTATATTTGTGACGACCTTCTTGCACGCTATTGGCATCAGGTTTTATCAGCTCAAGTACCCGAGTAGGCTGGGTATTATTAGTTGCTGCCATAAAGTCATTAACAGGATAGATGGTGGTATTCAGGACAATACCTTTAAAATCGGCGGGCATATAGCTGCCCAATAAAACGGGTGCTAACGGTTGACTGTTAATAGGGTTAATAGCCGTATTTTCGCTATGGCCAGTATCAGTATCAGTACCATCACCAATATTAGAATCTAAAAGCCGCTGATGCGGTATAAAGCTTGTGGCATCATGTGACCATAGTGCTTCATCAAGCGTCGATAGCAAGGCATCTTGTTTGTCGATAAGAATCAGTAACGACTGGCTGCTTTTATTAAGCGCCGTTTGGGTCAACTGACAAATAAAGCCCAAGAAATCTTGGGCTTTACTCTCACTTAAAACATAAAAACTAACTTTCATAAACTGGTCTTCATCAATGAATTATTCACAACTGATTAAGCCATGTTTGCGCTGTTTTTGAGGTATTGCATAAACAATGGTACAGGACGACCGGTTGCCGCTTTGTCTTTACCTGAATTCCATGCCGTGCCAGCGATATCCAAATGCGCCCATGCTTGACCTTCTTCGACGAAGCGCGATAAGAAGCAAGCCGCAGTCACAGCACCAGCGCCTTTACCACCGATGTTTTGCATATCAGCAATAGGCGAGTCAAGCTGCGCTTGATAGTCGTCATCCATTGGCATATGCCAGATTAAATCGCCCGATAAGTGACTGGCGTTTTCTAATTCAAACAACACGTCTTCGTCATTACTAAATACCGCTGAGCGTACGTGACCTAAGGCAACCACACAAGCACCGGTCAAAGTTGCTACATCGATAATCGCTTTTGGATTATAGCGTTGTACGTAGCATAAAGTATCGGCTAATACCAAACGACCTTCTGCATCGGTATTTAAGATTTCAACCGATTTGCCGTTCATGGCTTTCACGATATCACCAGGGCGCGTAGCATCACCTGATGGCATGTTTTCTGCACAAGCAAGGGCACCAACGACGTTAATCGGTAGACGCGCTTCACATAAAGCTTTAATCGTACCGAGTACCGATGCTGAACCGCCCATATCAAACTTCATCTCATCCATTGCCGCACCCGGTTTGATTGAGATACCGCCTGAATCAAAGGTGACGCCTTTACCGACTAAGACGATAGGCGCGTCATCATTGGCAACTTGTACCTCGCTATTTGCATCGGCATTTTTAGATGATTTCTTAGGCAGTTTGGTTGGTAGTTTATCCGCTAAGGCTTTTAGACCGCCTGCGACTTTGGCGCTGTTAGTGCTGCCTTTATTAGCGTTAGCGCTGAAGTTTGATTTACCACGGTATTCCATGAGTACCAATTTGCCTTCTTTAGCAGAACCTTGCGCAACTGCTAAGAAGCAACCCATGCCAAGCGCCGACATCTCATCTTCACCCAATACGGTGACTTTTAATAGGTCAGGATAGGTTGTGGCCAATTCTTGTGCTTGTTCAGCCATATAAGCTGGGAAGCAAATATTACCCGGCTCATTGGCGACATCACGGGTTAAGCTTTGACCAGCGAATACTGCTTCAGCAAATGTTAACGCAGCTTCTAATGACTCGTCAGCCAATAAATAGATATCGGTTAAAACTGGCGTGGTTTGCTCAGATTTATATTTATCGAAACGGTAGCTTGCTGCCAGTAAATTCAAAGCAAACTGACCGAAGTGATTTTCTTCTAATGCATCACCTAGGGCGACGGTAATAGAATCGACACGTTTTTGCGTGCTTTGATAAATGGTATTGGCAATTTTTTGCAATACGCTATGACCAAGCTTATCAATATTACCAACACCGACCAATAACAGCTGTACTGGATTTTCTTTAGCCGTTTTTTTATCACCAGCCAAGGCATAATCAGCGACGGTTTCGCAAGCTTTACCATTAAAATGTGATACTTCCATCAATTGCTTAATGCGCGTTTGATAATCGCTTAATGCGGCTTCAGCTAAGATGTTTTTCTTATCATCGATAAGCACCACAAGGCAGGCCGCGTCTTTACTTTTGGCTTCTTTTTTAAGAATTTTTTGCGTATGCGTCTTTGGTAGGGTTTGGGTTAATTTAATATTCATATAATTATCCTTATTAGAGTTATGAAATTAGCATGATAAAAACGGCAGGTTTTATTTAAATTGCTTATACCTGTTAAATCGTTTGGGCTAATGAGCCATCGCAATAGTGTAGCATATTGCAAGGCGAGTGCGCAGTGAGCAAGGCTTAGGTAATATATTTGCACAATTTTGCTATGCTCGCTACGTTCATTAGCGCTGGTCTTTTTATCTAGTTTGTCTTTGTAGTTATCTAGGTACAAGACAAGGTTGTTTTCTATATTCTGTTATAGACCTTGTTGTAGATTTTATCTAGCTATTAAATTAGCTTTTAACTAACTCAGCGGTCGTGACTAAAGCGGCAAATCTATCTTGTAATGCGGCCATCGCGGTCTCGTGCATTACTTCTGCACTTATGGCTTCTTTTTTATCATTCGGCAAGGCGCGAGTGGCACAGGCATCATGGCAGACAAAACTGTCAAAGCCTAAATCAAACGCCGCTCTGACACTTGAGCTGACGCACATATGACTCATAAAACCTGCGAAAATAATTTGCTGCTTTTGCGTGCCTGCTATTAGCGTTTGTAGCTTGGTATCGTAAAAAGCATTAGGATGTTTTTTGACGATGACGGTTTCACCAGTCTTTGGTTGTAATTCAGCGACAATATCGACATTTGATGATAAAGGATCAAAAACTTTATCATTATCGGCGCCGTGATGGGCGATATGGACAATAGGAATGTCTTGCGCGCGGGCTTTATCTAATAACAGACGCGCATTTTTAATGGCGTTAGCACCAGCTTGCCCCAATGGCATCGCCCCATCGACGTATTCGTTTTGATAGTCAATAAAGACGATAGCGCAATTTGACCAATCAAGTGCATCAAATTGACCACCAGCAAGTTCAAGTAAAGTAGCGGGCGTAGAAGTGAGTTTGTTTGTCATTAGTATTCTCCGTTGAGCGTTATAAGTATAAATTTTGCAGGTATTCAGTCTAGCAATGAAATTTAAAGATAGGCGAACAAGGATACCAAGGACAAACAAACTTTTCTAAATGACATAAAGCAAAAATATAGGCCAAATACTTAATAGAGTTGCTCTGATATTAAGTGAGGCTTATAACTTATATACACTATATGCTTTCTCGTTTTTATCTATAATCTGCTAGCTAATCTAGCGTTATAGCAAGATAGAGGCAATGTTTTCCAACACATTTTACAGCCATTTTTGAGCAAAATATGCTAGGATTAGCGGTTATCTTTATCGCTACTATTTATAACGTAGCGCCAGTCAAACTGCGCTAAATTGTGCGCATACCAACCTTTCTTAAAGAGTGCCTATTGTGATATTACGCCGCTATATGACTCAACAAGTTGCCTCAACGACCGCTTTGGTGTTGGGGTTTTTAGTGGTGATGATGCTCGGCGGCCGTTTAATCCGTTATTTTGGTATTGCCGCAGAAGGCAATTTAGACATCAGCTTATTATTTACCATCATTGGTTATAATTTGCCCTACTTTTTAGAGCTTATCCTACCGTTGGCGTTTTTTATCGCACTCATGCTAGTATTTGGGCGCTTGTATGTTGACCAAGAAATGGCGGTGATTAATGCCAGCGGCGTGTCGCGTGGTAAGCTTGGGCGGTTGATGACACCATTGATATTGGCATTATTTGTGGGAGAGGCAGCCTTATCTATTGTTGGTAAACCGTGGGGCGTGCGCTCATCAGAAAGTGTTTGGCAGCAGCAAGCGTTGACCAGTGCTTTTGATTTGATACGTCCCAATCAGTTTATCAGTAGTGGCAATTATCATTTGTATGTCGGCAGCTTGAGTGATGATAAAAAACAATTGCAAGATGTGATATTGATTCAATCTGAGCCTAAGCCTAAAGGCAGTGCGGCAAAAAATGCGGCCGTTGATGTTAATAACAATATCGACCCAGAAACCGCTGAGCAACTCAATATCCCAGAGCTGCCAAATGCGCTTATAAGCGATAATAGTATCAGTAAGGATACCATTACCCTTGCTAAACGCGCTCAGCAAGTAGATACCGGCAGTAGCGGCGTTACTCAACTAGATTTGTTCCAAGGTCGCCGCTATGAAGTCGGCGCGGGCAGCCTAAAATACAATCAAGTGGGCTTTGATCGCTACCGTATCACCTTGACCGAATCCTCCAAAGAAGTTATCACCGAAGCCAATATCGAAACCCAAGCAATTGGTCCATTATGGCAAGCCGCAACGGGCAGTACAGCAGTGAATAGTGAAAATGCACTTCGAGCAGCGCAAGGAGAGCTTGGCTATCGCTTGGCCTTGCCTTGGCTCATGATTATTGCACCAATGCTGGCCGTGCCACTGGCGCAAGTACGTCCGCGTCAAGGTCGCTGGTTGCGCTTGTTCCCATCGATTTTATTATTTGTCAGCTGTGCATTGGGTATTATTTCTCTCAAAAATGCGGTGAGTAAAGGCAGTGTTAGCGTTTGGGCGTATGCATGGTTGGTATTAGGCTTTATGGCATTGGCGCTTTATATGAACTGGGGCAGCCGCGTCCAACATCGTTTGCGCTTTCGCAAACCAGATGAGCTGTTAACCGTTAGCGAGCATCAAGGCAATATTGACCATAAAAGCAATGGCTCACAAGGAGGACAATCCTAATGAGCGCTTTATTCTCTAAATCATCATCGTCTAATTCATCAAAGCCAAATTCGCCAAGCCATAAGCTAAAACTTGCGCCAAAACCAACCAATCTAAAAGTGCTCAGCCGTTACGTTAAACTAAACGCTTTGCTTGCTATCATCGGCGCGGTTATAGGCTTGTGGGCATTGCAGCTGGTATTTTCTTATTTGTCTGAGTTAGATTCGTTAGATGATAACTATACGATGGGCGAGGCGATTAAATATATCTTTTATCGCTCGCCGTACTTCTTAGAGCAGTTTATCCCAACGGGCGCGTTACTTGGCGCCGTGGTCGGTTTGGGTTTACTTGCCAATAAAAGCGAGCTGGTCGTCATGCGCGCCGCTGGCGTCAGTGTTTATCGTATCGTCGGTTGGGTGTTGCAGCCTGCCTTGATTTTTGTGCTATTGGCATTGGTGATTAATCAGTTTGTCCTGCCGTATTCGAATCAATTGGCGCAAGAGATTAACGATGAAGATAATAGCTCGCTTGTCACCTCGGTACGTGGTTATTGGACGGTACAGCCGCGCTTTGAGAGTACAAAAGACGGCAGTGCCAAGCCAGATGGTAGCGATATTTTGTATATCGATTATGCCGATGTGCAAGGCAATATCGGCGAAGTTAAACGTTGGCATTTGGATAATAATGGCAATCTGCAAACTGCTATTCATGCTGAGGGCGGCAAATATATCGGCCGCGAACCGATAGATACTAATAGCAGCAAGCCGAGCGAGCAATACCGTTACGAGTGGCAGCTGAATAATATGACCAAGCTGATGATTGGCCAGGGCTTTGAGAGTAGCCAAGCTATCGCACCGTCAGATACCTTGAGTTTGCCTTTTGCGCCTGAGTCGGTGTATTTACTCACTCGTAAGGCCGAAGACTTGTCATTAACCCAGCTGTATGAGCATCGTCAATTTATGCGCCAACAAGGCACGCGCTCGTTAAGTCATGAGTTGGCATTTTGGCAAAAGCTGCTTTCACCGTTATCGATTTTATCGCTAGTGATTGTTGCTTGCTCATTCGTCTTTGGCTCACTACGCACGCATAGCTTGGGCTTGCGTATCGTCGTGGCATTACTATTTGGCTTGCTGTTTAGTTATGTGCAAGACTTGGTTGGCTTTGTCTCATTGGCGACTGGTTTTTCGCCATTATTAATGGTGCTATTGCCAATTATCGCCAGTGCGATATTGGGTGGATACTTGCTTAAGCGGCAAATGTAGTTTTAAAAATATAGTTCTAAAAATATAGTTCTAAAAATATAACTTTAAAAATATAGTTCTAAAAATTTAGCCATAAAAAAGCCCGCTAACACATCATTGTGTTAGCGGGCTTTTTGTTTGCTCAGCTTTTAAGTTGCTTAAGCTTAGTCTTTGGTCGCCATGGTAATGGTATAGGTTTTACCTTGTTTGACTTTTTCGCTATTGCCAAATACTTCGGTAAACGAGCGTTTCATAAACTGACGTAAGCCATTAATGGTCACCACATAAAAACGCCCACCTTGACGCATACGTGCATAAGCATCAAGGAAGTATAAATAGTGCTGCTCTTTACCTACTTTGGCGGGCAAGTTCGACATCACAAGGCTAAAGTCTTTGTCTTTTGCCACATGATTAAAGCCATTTGATAAATGCACATCGACATTTTTTAGACCGTTTTTCTCACAATTCAGGCGCGCATATTCTACCGCCATAAAATCTTTATCAATCAAGGTATGCAGACCATTCGGGCATTCACGCGCTGCTGTCATGCCAAGCACGCCATAGCCACAGCCCAAATCGATCGAATCATCATCCGCTTGAAAATCCACATAATCAAGTAGCATCAAGCTGCCATCATCGAGCTTTTGCGGTGAAAAAATACCCCACGTGGTCGCAAAATCAAACGGTTTGCCAAGCACATCTTGGCGAAAGTTAATATCTTCACGCCAGTGTTCAGCGCTTTTTAATAGGTCAGCAGGGGGTCTATGGCTCATGGGATTCTCGGATATTGGATAATTAAAAGGGGTGCGCTGCTCAATCGGACAGCGTGCATATCATGATGCACTTTATTGAGGCTATTGTAACGAGAAAAGGGCAGGTTTGCAGCATCCTATTGCTAGAATTGTATTATGGGAAGTTGTTATTGCAAAAATTGTGATGGGAGCCAATCCTGCTATCCGCTACTATCAGGGCTAAACCGCATCGCAAGGCGACTATTACATGACTGCAAATATATGATTGCGTCATTTGAAGATGAGTAGGGTGTGTCATGCGCACCTTAATCAAAATGATGTCTAAAATTTGTCCACAAGGCGCACCCTACATCTAAGAAATTATAGAAATTCAGCACATCTTTGTTACCGAAAAACCTTTAATTCTACTTTCTCAGGTTCTTTTTTAATAAATGATCAAATATAAACGGACCAAATGGTAAAAATGAGCCGAGCACACCTGCAGGCATTGCCCATAGCGGCATTTTGATTTTGCTAGTTGCAATCAACAGCATCAAAATATAGGCGATAAACAATGCTCCATGCGCCATACCGATATATTTCACTGCCTCAGGAATGCCCATCATATATTTTAGTGGCATGGCGATACCAAGCAATAATAAAAAAGAAGTGCCTTCTAAGTAACCCATAATGGTAAGGTTTTTGAGGGCAGAATTTTGCCCTTTTGTTAGGGTAGGCAGAGTAGATGGCTGAGCTTGCAACACGTTATATTCCTTTTACAATCATCAATAAATAGTCAGTTTTAACTTTAACCGCGCGGATGATGCTCGGCATGCAACTTCTGTAATCTTGCCGTCGCCACATGGGTATAAATCTGTGTCGTTGATAAATCACTGTGCCCCAGTAATAACTGCACGCTACGCAAGTCCGCACCATGATTTAATAAATGCGTAGCAAAGGCGTGACGTAAAGTATGCGGTGATAATTCTTTATCAATGCTGGCAACTTTGGCGTATTTCTTTAATAGATACCAAAAGTTCTGCCGTGTCATATAACCACCTTGCGCGGTCAAGAACACCGCTTGGCAATTACCCGATTTCAAATGCGCAATCAAATCGCCACGAGCATGCGTTAGATAATCTTCCAGTGCATCTGCTGCGTATTCGCCGAGTGGCACCAGTCGGGTTTTATTACCTTTACCGGTAATTTGTAGCCAACCAGAGTTTAGATTGACTTGCTCAAGCGATAGATTAATCAACTCGCTAACCCGTAGACCGCACGCATAGAGCACCTCTAACATGGCTTTATCACGCAGACCGAGCGCCGTGCTGCTATCAGGTGCCGCCAATAGGTTATCGACATCTGCCTCGCTCAAATCTTTTGGCAGTGGACGACCTAATTTGGGGCTTTTGATACGCTCGCACGGATTATCTTCGCGCAGATTACTGGCAATCATCCAAAGGTAGAACTGGCGCAAGCTTGACAGCATACGTGCTTGCGTGCGCGGCGTTTTGCCTTCTTGGGTAAGGGTTGATAGACAGTGCAGCACGTCTTCAGGCTGCCATTTCGTCAGCGCGATAGGATTGGTCAACTCGCAAGAACGCAAATCGCGCACATAAGCGTTACGCGTCCGCGTTGCAAGTCCGCGGGCAAGCATCGCTTGACGAAACTCAGTGATATAAGTAGGTTCATCATCAACGGCTAGCGCTTTAGGTTGGCGCTGTTGCACAGCACGGTCGCGGCTCATAATTTGATACTCAATTATTAATTATCAATTATTAAAGATTAGGCAGCTTCTAAGCACCATAACGAAGTAACCTCGCTACTCCTCGCTGCAAATAGCGGATCGGTATTATCTTGGCTGCGACCATGCTTAGGTTTGGTATCGAGACGGTACTTTACTTTCAAACCGCTATCTGCAAACCAGCCTAATAATTCCTCACGAGTACGTAATTGTAAATGCTCAGCCAAATCCGACAGAATCAACCAGATTTCTCCTTGCTTAGCTAAATGAGATTTCGCGCCTTGCAAAAACCCACGCAGCATTGCACTGTTGGCATCATAAACGGCGAACTCTAACGGCGAGCTCGGCTTAGCAGGCAACCAAGGTGGATTACAGACAATTAAATTGGCAAGTGGCGCATCAGTCGGATAAAGGTCTGCTTGCTGCAACTGCACGTTAGCTAGCCCTTGGCGCGTAAAGTTTTCGCTGGCGCAGGCCAAAGCCCGCGGATTTAAGTCCGTAGCAATCACCTGTTTGACACCGCGCTGCGCTAAGATAATTGCCAGCAACCCAGTGCCCGTACCAATATCATAGGCGACATCATGAATTTTCGGCAATGGCGCATCGAGCAATAGCTGCACATACTCATGCCGTGTTGGCGCAAAAACACCATAATGCGGGAAAATCGATAGACCTAAACTTTCAATTGGGACGCCTTTTTCGCGCCACTGTGCTGCGCCAAGCGCCCCTTGTAGGTCACGAAATGACAGCACACACAACTCTTTCAGCTCGCCAAAAGCAGCTATACAAGCTGCACTCACATCGGGAGCGCGGCGTAACTGGCTGACATAATTGGCATCAAGTTCTAATAGCAAGCGGCTTAAGATACGCGCACGCTGGGCTTGGATTTGGCGCTGCTGATGAAATA
This sequence comes from Psychrobacter sp. DWR1-2-3, assembly GCF_049896465.1. Taxonomy (NCBI): domain Bacteria; kingdom Pseudomonadati; phylum Pseudomonadota; class Gammaproteobacteria; order Moraxellales; family Moraxellaceae; genus Psychrobacter; species Psychrobacter sp. DWR1-2-3. The sequence goes on along the minus strand of NZ_JAFCUJ010000003.1, from coordinate 389,780 downwards.
AGTTGGGAATGTCTTTGGATAACTCTGAAGATTCAGCTGCAGTTTTATTAGACTTAGCAGACTGATTTGCTGCTTTTTTTATTTTACGCTGCTCAGAGCGCTCATTGGTACGCTCGATACGTCGGTTGAGCGCTTGTAGCAATTGCTTGGCATTATGAAAGTCACCGCGCCACAGTAGTGATGTGCCCTCGCAAGCCAAACGGTAAGCCTCATCTGCGGTCGTTTTATCATCAATCAATACAATACGTGCAGGCGGCACATGATTGCTTTCCGACAACCAGCGGGCTTGATGTAAGGTTTCGTTTCCGTCTTTGTTTTCCTGCCACTGCACATACTGCTTTTGGGTTGCTAACACGCTATCTACCTTTAATTTGTGAATGATATGTTTCGTACAAAGCAAAGATATCTTGATGCTATTACTGCTGTTACTTTATTAACGTACTGACGTTCTTAGTGCTCTTAGGTTACTAATTTTCTAGGGTCAATCAAATACATTTAAGCATTCTTTTTCTTGACCAAATACCGATAAAGCGTGGCGCTGATTGGCGCGTTATTATCGTCAGCAACCGTGATTTCATCCGGATCGACATTTAAAGGTACATTTTCAGCAAGCGTTTCTTGCTGCACAAGCTCATGGCCCAAATGACGGCAAAAATTAGGAATATCGCGAGTGGTTGCAGGGTCGGTGGCGAGTATCTCAATCACCGCACCGGCTTCGGCTTTACGAATGATTCGATGCAGCATCATCACTGGCTCAGGGCAAATAAGCCCTTGGGTATCTAGATGATGTTGAATCGTGCTATCAGATATTGAAGTTGTCATAGTCGTCGTTTTAAATTAATAAAGTATGGTTAAAAAAGTTCTTTGCTATCTATTGCTTAGCATTATTTTCTGTTCAGCTGTTTTACACTTCTTCAGCGATTTCGGCTTCTTCTTCAGCTTCTAAAAAGTTAAAAAAGCGTTTAAAGCTCACCTTAAATAAAAACGCCACCCCAAGCCAACACGCCAATCCTAACCAAGCAGTATCAGCAAATAATAGCCCGCCAAGTAATATAACCGTCGATACGCCAATACTCATAGCAATCATCGATGGCTGATTTAAGCGATAACGATAAATCACCAATGCATCATAGATAGTAATAGGAATCGTGAGCGCAACCAAAGCATAGGGCAAGTTATAGAAAAGTTGATAAAGCAGCTGATTGTCATGAAAGGCTCTGATACTGGCAATAGTGCCAAAGACCATAAAGGCGAGAATAGCGGCATAAATAAGATAAATCGCTATTTGGTTTGCTCGCTGAGCGCCTTTGATACGCGCAATCGCTAGCGGCGCAAAGCCACGTTGCGACTTGTTTTGCAAAGATTGGTCTGAGACAGTGGTCATATTAATCAGTCATTTATTCGTTTAGATAATATAGCAAAGAGGCGCGGTATGTTAGCAATGGACTTACTGCTATCTTAATCCGCTTTAATCGCGTCGATGGCGATACTGCTACTGGGATCAGCAAAGTAAGTCGACATCAGGATACAGGCGGAGATATCATCAATCGGGTCGCGCTCGTTTTTAATCCAACCGTTTTCCCACGCAATTTCCCTTGCTGCCACCGAGGTCAGGCGCTCATCGCAAAGACTCACGACTACCGGCAGATGCTGCTCCATAACTCTATGCGCTAAGCGGCGGGCAAATTTGTGCGCCCGCTTAGACAGCATTGAGCTGCTACCATCCATATTCAGTGGCAATCCGACCACCACTTTTGCCACGCCCCAAACCTTGATAATACCGAGCAGATTATCCCAATCAGGCTGACCGTTATTCATCGCCAAGATATCAAAGGCGCGCGCAGTTTCGGTAATGGTATTACCCAACGCCATGCCCATCTTTTTGACGCCATAATCGAGTGCCAAAATAAGATGCGGCTTAATGGCTGGATCGACAGCTGTCGTATCTGTTATAAGCGTGCTATCTACCATAATCAGGGGTACTTCCTATTTCTGTCTTTATTAAGAAAATGCTGCTAAGTATATAGCACTCAATATATAACGCTAGGCATGACCAATATCGCTACTTAAATAGTCAAAATTAACGCCAATCTTATCGGCCGCGATTTGCCAACGTTCTTCAAATGGCGTATCAAACAATAAGTTTAAATCAGCAGGGCAGACGAGCCAGTCGCCGTTATTGAGCTCTTGGTCGAGCTGTTTTTTACCCCAACTGGCATGACCTAAGCACAGCTGATAATGCCCAACACCTTGACCGGCGGCGATACGTTTTAGGATATCTTGACTGGTAGTGATACAGACGTTTTCTGAGATTGCAAAAGACGATGCCCATTCTGGCTGCCCCGTATGCAGGACAAAGCCAACTTCTGGATACATAGGACCACCTTCTAACGCCACATCTTCCATCACTTGTGGGTCAGTCACTTCAATGTCTAAATCCTCTAACAGTTTGCCGACGCGCGACTGCTCTAATGGCCGATTGACCATCAGACCGAGTGCGCCATGTTTATCGTGACGACAGATATAAATCAGCGCCTGCTCAAACCGTGGGTCTGACAGCTCGGGTGCCGCAATTAAGAAATGATGGGTCAAATTGGCTTTGGACATAGCAAAAAACGCAACCTAATGTGAATGGTAAAATAACAGAGATGACACACCACTATATGGCGATACTGAGTAAAAAATCAACCAAAGCAAATATTTAGCGCTTATTCGACATTAATGGTGCACCGTAAATGTTTATTTAACATCGGTCAATAAACTACGGGCATGGTCACGGGTGACATCAGTAATGGTCACACCGCCAGACATACGTGCCAGCTCATCGACTTGCGCACTATCGGTCAATATTAACAGCTCGCTTTCGGTTTGTTCATCATGATGTTTTTGTACCAAGATATGTTGATGTGCTTGTGCCGCAACTTGTGCTTGGTGGGTAATGGCAAGCAGCTGCTGCGTCTGCCCAAGCGCGCGTAATAACTCACCGACCACTTGCGCGGTGCCGCCACTGATACCGACATCGACTTCATCAAAGACGAGCATCGGCTTGGCGGCATTATTATCAGCATTGGTCGCTTGCAATACTTGCATCACCAGCGCCATTCGTGACAGCTCACCGCCCGAGGCAATCTTGTGTAATGGCTGCATCGGCATACCGACGTTGGCGCTAAATAATAAATCAATATCATAGCAGCCTTGCGCACTATATTGGCTCGTATCGGCCTTTTTGGTAAAGACAAACTCGCAGCGGGCGTTGGGCAGGGCAAGCGGTTGTAATTGCTTAATCAGCTGCTTACTGACCATTGGCGCCGCTTTTGAGCGCTCTTTATTTAACTGCGTTGCGAGCGTGAGATAGTCTTGCCATGCTTGCTCGATTTGCGCCGCCATCGCATCGCTGCTTGGCTCGTCTTCTAATTGCTCTAATTGTGCTTCCCAACCTTTTGCTTCATCGATTAAATCATTTGCTGGCAAGCCATGCTTACGTGACAAACGATGCCCGAGACTGATTAAGCTATCGAGTGTTTGCAGGCGCTCAGGGTCAGGTAGCTGTTGCTCAGCATAATCCGATAGTAAGCCCGTGACCTCAGTGATTTGCTGCTGTGCTAAATGCAACTGTTCGGAAGCCTGCTCAAAGGTTTGACTGACGCCCATTTGGTTGTCACAAAGCTTAATCGCTTGCCCGAGCAAGGTCATGACATCTGGCTCATCGCTATCATTATCGAGTAGGTGCAAGCCATGACTGGCCTCTTGCATTAATGCTTCAATATTGGATAACTCTTCGTGCTCCGCTTCAACTTCTGCATAATCAACGGCGAGTAGTGGCTCAATGTCGGCAAGCTGGCTTTGCAACAGTTGCATACGGTCTTGGCGCTGGGCTTCGCGGCTTGCGATATCAGCAGCTCGGCGTTTAAGCTGCTGATAAGCTTGGTAGCTGCTGGCCGTTTGTTCTGCAAGTGGCGTGATTTGTGCCATCTCGTCCAGCCATTGCACCACAAACTGCGGCTTAAGTAATGCTTGCTGGGCATGTTGACTATGAATATTAACCAGTAAGGCGCCCAAGCTTTTAAGCTCCGCCAAGCTGACCGGCGTGCCATTTAACCACGCTTTTGAGCGCCCTGTATTACTAAGCTGACGACGAATCAAGACTTCAGGTTCTTCTAAGGGTCGGTCGTTTTTGGCAAACCATTCGGCAACGACGTCATTATTTTCCACATCAAACTGGGCATAAATATCGGCGTGCGCAGCGCCATGTCTGACCATCGCACTGTCGGCGCGCTCGCCTGCGCATAAGGATAGTGCATCCAATAATAACGACTTGCCAGCACCCGTCTCACCGGTGATGACATTGAAGCCTTCAGCCACACTCAGCTCATGCTGAGCAATCAATGCAAACTGATGTAAAGTTAATGATACGAGCATCAACGCCTCTCATGGCAGACAATGAACTTCACCAATTATGCTGATAATTCATGTCTAAAATAGGTAAATAAGGAAATAAATGGCTTTGGTTAATGGTGCTAATGAGATAAAGGGGATTGGCAAATATTATGGTGGCAAAAGACAGTAAATACAAATTTTAAAGGTAATCAAAGTATGGTCGTGCATTTAATAATAAAGCAAACTTTCCTAGTCGCTGTAACAAACTTTATAGATATAATGTGGTAGCATAATCTCACATAATGATAAACTCTTACCACCAGATTTTTATACAATCTGCGCTACAAGATTGGTCTTATAGATAAACAAAGACAGTACTATGACGGTCAAAGTCAGAGGTGCATAAATATTTCAGACAATGTAAGCTCAGCCGGACGCTATGTTTAGCTGCTAGTGACATTAAGCTAAATATAGTGTTAGTCGTTAAAAATTAGTCATTAAAAAGAGGTTTTTTAACTGTCATTTAGGCAGTGAATTAATCTCTGGTTTTTCAATTCGGTTTTTCAATTCGGTTTTTCAATTTGGTTTTTCAATTTGGTTTTTTAGTTTGGCAATAATTATTTGATAAGGAAGCCACTATGACAGCGGCGCAATTTACCAATGTAACAGTCAATGCTCAAGCCACGATATCCTACGATGGTCGTTGCTCAAGCCATACCATTATGTTTGAGGACGGTCGCCATAAAACGTTAGGAGTTATTTTGCCTTGCGACAATTTGGTCGAACACTATCACTTTAGCACCAATACCTCCGAACGTATCGAAATCATCAGCGGTGAGTGTGAGGTCAAAATAAACGGTGAAGAAGAATTCAGCTACTACCGCGCAGGCCAATCATTCGTGGTCGAAGGCAATAGTGGTTTTAACTTACGCACGGAAGAAATCGTGCAGTATATCTGTCATTTAGAAGGTTAATGCTATTTAAGCTTAGTTCTATTAAAAGATAAAGCTCTTAAAAATTCATACTATCAAAAGTCAATGCGGATAAGGGTGTTAAAAGGCTACTTCTGACACCTAAAACGAAGCACTTAAAAAGAGATAAATCTTAAATAAGGTTTGTTTCTTTTTTTTGACGATTTTTTTAATAATAATATTTCGTTTAGCGGCTGATTAGTTGCTACAATTATCGTTATATTTTTCTTCTTTATCGCCGCGCGCGATACCCACTTTATAATCAATAGGCCTATTATGGCAAAACCTAGCTATTTTTATGGTATTCATGCAATTGATGCCTTACTCGAACACCGTCCGCTTGATGGACTCAGCTTATTTGTGCAGCAAGGACGTGAGACTGACAGCCACGTACAAGCGATTATGGCGCAAGCACGTGATAATGGCATTAGCATTCAACCGACGCAAAAAGACAAGCTCACGCAACTGTGCGGCAGCCCGCAGCACCAAGGCGTGGTGCTTAATGCGCGTCCATTAGGGTTCGCTGACGAAGGCTTGCTCGATACCATTGCTGGACGTGAGCAGTGTTTATTGTTGGTGCTTGATCAAATTACCGATGCGCATAACTTTGGTGCGTGTTTACGTACCGCAGTGGCCATGGGCGTTGATGCGGTCATTTGTCCAAAACACCATGCGGCAAGCTTGACGCCAACCGTTGCTAAAGTATCGGTAGGAGCAGCAGAGATGATGCCTATCGTCAGTGTGACCAATTTGGCACGTACGCTAAGCAAAATTAAAAACGCTGGTGTATTTGTCTTTGGTACTGCCTTAAATGCAGAGGCTAAGCCAATACATGAGGCAGATTTGACGGGCAAAACCGCGATTATTATGGGATCAGAGGGCGAGGGCATGCGTCGCCTGACAACAGAGAGCTGCGATGAGCTGGTTTATATTCCGATGTCAGGCAACGAGCATGGTAATTTACAGAGTTTAAATGTGAGTGTTGCTACCGGTATGGCGCTCTATGAGATTAATCGGCAGCGAACTTTAGCTGCTGGGCAAGCGTAAGATAGTCTTGGTGTAAAGGCTCAAGCTGTACATATAACGCCGCAAGATCGCTCTCGTTGAGTACCACATCATCTGCATAACGATTACGCTCTTCGCGGCTTAGCTGATTGACCATAATGGCTTTAATCTTTTGTACGCTTTGCTCGTCACGCTGGCTGGCACGCGCAAGTTGGGTGTCCTCGGTGGCATCCATTACCAAAATACGGTGGCATAAATTGGCAAGCCCAGCTTCAGCGCCTTCAATGAGTAGCGGCGCTGATAGCACCACGTACGGTGACGTGCTGGCTGCTAGTTGCAGTTTCGCCGCTTCACGTATCGCTGGATGGGTGATTGCTTCAAGCTCAATTAACGCTTCAGGATGAGTAAAGACATGGGTGCGAACAGCGGCACGATCCATTTCACCATCGGCCTTTAACACCCAATCGCCAAATTTTCTCTTGATTTTGCGTAAAGTGGTACTACCTTTAGCGACAACTTGATGAGCAATCACATCCGCATCAATAATATCAATCCCTTGCTGGGCAAACCAGTCGCTTGCCGCCGACTTGCCGCTGCCGATACCACCGGTTAAACCGATGACCAATGTCTTACTTTTGGCTTGGTGAGGCTGTGGTTGAAAGAAATAAGACGAAGATGAGGCGTAATTTGACATAATGATGACTTATTTAACTGATAAAAGAGGGATGACCGTAATACAGCAATAACCTATTCTAGCAGGTTAAAGACCCTGTTTTTAGAAATTGCGGGTCTACTTGCATAGGATAGATGGCTAAGTATACATCCCTAGGTACCAATTGACGATGTCTGAGCCGTATAGTAAAGCGATGATACCGGCAATCGCGATGTAGGGACCAAAGGCAAAAGGACGACTTTCCCCTTGTTTTTTCATTAGAATAAGCCCAACGATTGAACCAAGCAGTGACGACAGTAGAATAATTAACGGCAACATCATAGGGCCAAGCCAAGCACCTAACACCGCCAATAATTTAAAGTCACCTTGTCCCATGCCATGTTTTTTAGTGATGAGATAAAAGACTTTGACCACAACCCACAAAGATAGAAACCCAAGCAATAGCCCCCAAATGGACTGAGTAGGGGATACAAACCAGCCTTGAGAGTTTACCGCCAAGCCTAATCCTGCTAATGGAAAAGTCAGGCGGTCAGGCAGTAGCTGGGTATCAAAGTCGATACCGGTCAATGCTACCAGCGTCCAGACCAAAATTAGGGCAGATAATCCAGCGGCGCTGACGCCAAACTGGTAAATGACCAAGATAGATAGTAGGGCGGACGCCAACTCAACAATAGGATAACGCAGCCCAATAGGGGCTTTACAGTCCGAGCAGCGTCCCCGTAATGCAAGCCAACTTATCAAAGGGATATTCTCATACCATTTTATTTTATGGGCGCAATGAGGACAGCGTGAAGCAGGTGTGCTTAATGTGATAGGCGTATCGGTGGCGACAATGTTTGCGACTGGCATCGTATGTTCACGCGGCATGTCTATCTGCTCAGCCATAAACTGGCTACACTCTTGTCGCCAAGCCGCTACCATCATAAGCGGTAACCGATGAATGACGACATTTAAAAAACTGCCGACACAAAGACCGAGTAGACCAAATACGACTAAAGCAAGAGTCATATTTTCTTGTAATAACTGAATAAATTGCATGAAGTCGTTGTCCTTGTAGTAGATTTTAGCCTACTACTGCGCCCATTTGGAAGATTGGTAAGTACATGGCAATCACTAAGCCGCCGACTAGTACACCTAGCACTGCCATAATCATAGGTTCCATCAAGCTGGTCAACCCATCAACCGCATTATCGACTTCATTTTCGTAATAGACAGCCACTTTATCGAGCATCTCTTCTAAGCTACCTGACTCTTCACCGATACCGACCATTTGAATCGCCATACTTGGAAAGATATTGGTTGAGCGTATGGCAAACTGTAGTTGCTGTCCTGTTGAGACATCATTTTTTATTTGCTGAATGGCATTATAAAATACCACGTTATTTGCTGCACCAGCGGTAGAGTCTAAGGCATCGATAAGCGGGACACCAGCAGCAAAGGTGGTTGATAGCGTGCGTGCAAAACGGGCGATAACGGCTTGGTAAGCAATATTACCAAATATTGGCGCTTTTAAAACCGCACGGTCTAAGAAATCACGAAATTTCTTAGACCGTTTTTTGGCCTCTGAAAAGCCAATAATAGCACCGCCAATAACCACGATTAAAATAAACCACCATGCCTGCATCCACTCAGACATATTAACGACCATTTGAGTAAAAGCGGGTAGTTCAGCACCAAAAGACTCGAATAAATCCGAAAATACAGGAACCACTTTAATCAGTAGAATCATAGTAACGATAATGGCAACGACAACAACCGCAATCGGATATTTCATTGCTTTTTTAATTTTGGCTTTTAACAGCTCGCTTTTCTCTTTATAGGTCGCAACACGCTCTAACATGGTTTCAAGTGCACCTGATTGCTCACCAGAGTCGACAAGAGAACAAAACAGATCATCAAAGTAACGCGGATGCTTACGTAATGCCGACGCAAAGGTACCACCTGCTTCAATATCAGCTTTGATTTGCAGAACCAAGTCTTTCATGCTTGGATTATCAAGTGAGTCGGCGACAATCTCAAAAGACTGGGTCAGCGGCACACCTGCTTTCATCATGGTGGCCAATTGACGGGCAAAAATGGCAATATCAATAGGTTTGATAGATTTTTTGAAGGTATAGAGTGGCTTTGGCTTTTTCTTGATGCCTTTAACCGTAATACCTTGTTTGCGCAAGGTGGCTTTTGCCAGCTCCAAGCTACGACTGGTGGTCTCGCCTTTCACTTTTTGTCCGCGCCGGTTTACCCCATCATAGACAAAGTCTAACAGCATGTCGGTTTTAGCTTTTGCCATGTTACTACCCTCAAAAATTGTCTAATAGAGATACTGCCAAGCTATAAAAAATTGCCAAACTATAAAAAGATACCTGATCCTCATTTTGGATGTGGCATACTTTGTTTTAGCATAAAAAGCCAGTATATATCTGTTTTATATTTAAGTACATCTGTTAGGTAATATTGCTGGTTTATAAAAATCCATGCTTAAAACTATCACTCGTGGCGTTTTTATGTTCTACGATAGTTATTCAGAGGTCACGCGCATCATTTCCTGAATACTGGTCACCCCTTGTAACACCTTTAAAACACCAGAGCGGCGTAAGTCTCTAAAGCCGTTTCTTAGTGCCGCATCTTTAATGTCTATCGCGTTACCATCTTCCATAATAATACGGGAGATATCAGGGCTGACTTTCATCACTTCGTAAATACCAACACGCCCTTTATAACCTTCACGGCATTCGTTACAGCCGACAGGCTCATAAATAATATTGTCTGGATTGTCTAAATCAGCATCGGTAAAGCCCAGTTCAAGCAGGCTTTGACGCGGGATATTGATTGGTTTTTTACAGTTCTTACATAAGCGCCGTGCCAACCGCTGAGCAATGACCAAGTTTACTGACGTTGCGATATTAAATGAGGCAACACCCATATTACGTAAACGGGTTAAAGTTTCAGGTGCAGAGTTTGTATGCAGGGTCGACAGCACCATATGTCCCGTTTGTGCCGCTTTGATCGCAATTTCGGCGGTTTCAAGGTCACGAATCTCACCGACCATAACGATATCAGGATCTTGCCGTAAGAATGATTTAAGCGCATTGGCAAAGGTCAAACCCACCTTCGGGTTGACGTTGACCTGATTGATACCTTCAAGGTTAATCTCGACCGGATCTTCGGCAGTGGAAATATTGGTCTCGCCGGTATTTAAAATATTAATACCCGTATAGAGCGAGACAGTTTTACCAGAGCCGGTAGGACCGGTGATAAGTAACATACCTTGCGGCTTATGTAAGGCTTCTAAGAACATCTCTTTTTGATCGGGCTCATAACCCAATGCTTCAATACCAAGCATGGCTGATGAAGGATCCAAGATACGTAAAACCAGTTTTTCGCCAAATAAGGTAGGTAAAGAGTTTACCCGGAAGTCGATGGCTTTATCTTTAGAGATTTTAAGCTTAATACGGCCATCCTGCGGTATACGGCGCTCGGAGATGTCCATCTGCGACATCACTTTTAAGCGTGCCGCAATCTTACTCGCCAGTTGTACCGGCGGGCTGGCCATCTTTTGCATCACACCATCGACACGGAAGCGCACCCGAAAGGTTTTCTCGTAGGGCTCAAAATGTAAGTCTGATGCGCCCATACGAATGGCGTCAACCAGCATTTTATTGACAAACTTTACAACCGGTGCTTCATCGACACCGTCACTAAGCTTGGTTTCACCTTCGTCTTCTTCGCTTTCATCAAATCCAATATTTAAATCGTTATCAGAAAAGCTATCAAAGCTTTGCATGGTATCGGCGTAAAGGTTTTCAATACGCTTTTTTAACTTATCTTCTTCAACGACGACGGTTTCAATAGATAGGCGTGAGTTAAAGGCAATGGCGTCGATGGCATCAATACGGGTCGGGTCACTCAATGCCACAAACAAGCGCTGTCCGCGCTTAAAAAGCGGTAAGGCATTAAACTTGCGCACGATTTTTTCATCGACCAAGTCTTTTGGTATGACGTCTGAGCTGAGCGCATTAAGATCAAAAAGAGGATCGCCAAACGCTTGTGACAACATCTGTGCCAACTGATAAGCATTGGCAAGCTTGTGGTCGACCAAATAAGGCACTAGCCCTATTTGCTGTTGTTGTGACTCCGTTTGCGCGGTTTTCATATGCGCTTCGCTCACAATACCTTCACTAATCAACTGCTGTGCTAAACCGCCGTATTTACTGGCTGTAATAGACATTAAGACCTCTCTTTGCTTGATATCAAATAGGCTTTATTTTTTAGACTGAATTTTACCGAAACCGCATCATCATAATATTTATAGCGCATTCACTTTGAACTCGCACATAACTATTAGCATATATAGCGTATCAATTTTATTTTAAATCAACTATATATAGTTAATAACCAACGATCGACCATGACTTATATAGTTATGTCTAATAAGCGAGTGCCAATCAGTTGTATCTAACTTGTTGTAATTATTGCTAGTCAATCATACAGATGATTGATTGTCTTGGTTTTATTTATTATAAATAGAATGATATCCAAATTTACTGCTGTTAAAAGACTTTATATAGGGTATGAGACTGTTAGTCTATAAGAAATAACCACTTAGAAAAAATATAATGTAAGAGTCGGCAAAACATCAGTTTCGATTCTGACCGCACTATACTATAGCACTTGGGAAATATTTGTTATACTTGCGCGCATATGAGCCATATTGGCAGCAATAGATAAGACAAGGTATATAAGTATGCAAGCGTGGGTAATTGGAAATTGGAAGCAGAATCCAGCAACGAGCCATGACGTCAAGGCGCTACTAGACGACCTATTAACTGCCGTTAGCACCAAAGAGCAATCTGATATCGCTGCCTGTCAATTAATGGTTGCACCAAGTTTTATTCATTTAACAGCTGTCAGTGAGCGTCTAAAAGGTAGCTCGGTGTTGTGCGCTGCTCAAGATATCAGCGCGCATAGTGCAAGCACAGGCGCTTATACAGGCGATTGTTCAGCGCAACAAGTGGTAGACGCTGGCGCAACATGGACGATACTAGGTCACTCTGAGCGCCGCCAGTACCATCAAGAATCGCATGATTGCTTATTGCAAAAAATGACTCATGCGCTCACGCAAAATTTAGGCGTGATATTTTGTATTGGCGAAACCCAAGCGCAGTACGATGCAAAGCAAACGCTGGCCGTCATTGATGCGCAATTAGCCGTTATTAAGGATTTGCTTACTCAGCAACCAGAACTTATTGCAGGTTTACCAGCGCGTTTAATCATCGCGTATGAGCCAGTTTGGGCGATTGGCACTGGCAAAGTACCGACCGTGGCAGAGGTGAGTGCAACGCATCAACATATTAAGCAAACGCTTGCGAGCTTTAATGCTGCATTAGACAACATGACTGTTTTATATGGTGGTAGTGTCAATGCTGATAATGCCGATAGCTTTGCCGCCGATAGCATGATTGATGGTGCATTAGTCGGCGGTGCATCATTAAAAGCAGAAAGCTTTTTAGCTATTGCTCAGGCCTTTAGCCGTGCTATGGCTTAATAAAATCAAATAAAACAGCCGTTTAATAAATACTGAATGGCTACTTTATTCAAAAAATGTCTTTAGCAGTTGGCAAAAGTGGCTTTAACAGTGCCCTTGCAATCGTGTACAATGCGCCTTATTTATATAATCGCTCTGTTTATACAACTGGTTTGGCAATATTAGATGTCAATTGTTAAACATCACTCATTTTTACTATTAATCCCTACGATTTATTTTTCGTTATCAGTCGTCATTACGCGGCAAAAGAGGCCACCATGTTTACGTTTATATTAGCCCTGCACATTATCGTGGCGATTGCCATGATTGGCTTGATTTTGATACAGCATGGTAAAGGGGCAGATGCTGGGGCTTCTTTTGGTGCTGGCTCATCAGGCACGGTTTTTGGCGCCGCAGGGACTGCAAACTTTCTAACGCGTGCGACCGCCGTATTAACGGTGATATTTTTTATCACCAGTATGACGCTTGCCGTGCATGCGCGTAAACAGGCAGAAGACCAGTTTCGTTTAGATGCACCAGTGTCAGCACCACAAACGCCACGTCCTTTGACGCAAAATCCTCAGTAGCTGTTTTTGATAGTTGATAGTCAGTATTTATTGGCTATCATTAGTGACTGTTTATAAGTTAACAATAGCTGATTTTGAATAGAGTGGTTGTTAAGTGGCTTTTGCTGCAGGCAGTACTTGCTATTTTAAGAGGTTAGTTTTACAATGCTTCTCTGTTTTTAGCAGTCTTTAACCTTCGATGCCCTCCTTAAGCATCTGTTATAAAGGGTTAAAGGTGAAAAACAGCACAGTGAGAAAGATGCGATTGTGGTGGAATTGGTAGACACGCCATCTTGAGGGGGTGGTGGCGCAAGCTGTGGGGGTTCAAGTCCCCCCAATCGCACCAAGCTTTATTTGTACGATGTTTTACTTGAACGGTATAAGATTGGAATTATCGTCGACAATACTTAATTTAGTATTTATTTAAAATAAGTGTTGACACTTCTATAAAACCTCCCTATAATACGCGTTCTAGATTGATGCGGGGTGGAGCAGTCTGGTAGCTCGTCGGGCTCATAACCCGAAGGTCGTTGGTTCAAATCCAGCCCCCGCTACCACTTTTTATACTGATGTTTTGTACACTAAATTTGTCAGTAACGATTAGCCCACCATTATGTTTGTGGGTTTTTTTGTATCTGATGGTCGGTGTTATCGCGATATCTATCCTACTTATGCTAAGCTCTATCTCTATAGAGTGCGATGCTATTCGTTACTAACCATCATCTGCCGCGACCGGTGCGATGCTTGGTAAGCATACTATCCTTTACTCCTCACGCTTTTATCGATAGTTCTGCTTTATAAATAATAAAGGCATTGTCTGGTTGAGCTTGATGTTTTTTATGCTCATCCCTATATAAAAGCACGAGTCATAAAACGCCTAGTATATAAGGCTATGCATAATAGTGACGTGTTTACGTTTTAAGAATAGAATGATAATTATTGCTGAAGTAATATTCTTGTCTATATAAGACAATGCTTAATAAAGCTTTGATTGATAAGACTCTGATTCATAAGATTTTGATTAATAAAGCGCTGTTAATAAATTTTGAACTTATAAAAGTTCGATGCATAAAATTAAAAACACTTAACTCGCTATGTTCGAGAAGTGAATAGGAAAAGATAAATAGATTATGAAGCTTTCGACAAAAGTTACAGAACTGACCAATATTATTGCTCCTGCAGTTGCTGCTTGTGATGTGGCGCTATGGGGTATTGAATTTGCACCTCAAGGCCGTCGCTCGTTATTACGCATTTATATTGAGGCATTGCCAGAAGAGCAAGCGCAAGATAAACAAGTAACGATTGAGGACTGTGCAGCGGTGAATCATCAAGTGAGCGGTATTCTTGAGGTTCATGACCCGATTGCTGGCGAGTATATTTTAGAAGTGTCGTCACCGGGTTTTGACCGTGCGTTCTTCTCAGATGAGCAAATGCATGCCTATGTGGGTCAAACAGTAAGCTTACGTTTGATACAAGCGATTGGCGAAGGCGATAAAAAACGCCGTAAAGCCACCGGTACTTTAGACAGTATCGATGCGACCACTTTAAAACTAACTGCTACCGATGGTGAGCAGTTTGAGATTGCGTTAAGCAATATTGATAAAGCCAACCTGATTTATGAAGATGCTTAATCTTAAAGACTGGTTTTAAAACAGCTTCTCTTAAAATAGCTTCCTTATAAATTGGTATTTTAATCTCCAAGCAGCTTATGGCTGACGGTGAAAATATAGCGTCAACACACTAACGATAAAGTTTAAGTCAATTATAAAACGATAGGACAGGTATAGCATGAGTCGTGAAATCTTAACGGTAGTAGAAACTGTCAGTAATGAAAAGGGCTTAAATCCTGAAGATATCTTTGAAGCAATCGAAGATGCTTTGGTGGTATCCACTAAGAAAAAAGTATATACCGATCAGCCGGAAGTAGAAGTGCGGGTGTCAATTGACCGTGCAACCGGTGATTACGATACTTATCGTTACTGGACAGTGGTTGCAGATGAAGACCATGAGATGCCTGCATGTCAGCTGGCTATTACCGATCTTGACCAAGATGAATGGTCAATTGGTGATATCAAAGAAGAGCAGATCGAATCAATCGAATTTGGTCGTATTGCTGCCACTCAAGCCAAACAGGTCATCATCCAAAAAATCCGTGAAGCGGAGCGCAATTTAGTAGCAGACGCGTTTGAGCCACGTGTTGGCGAGATGATGTATGGCGAAGTCAAAAAACAGACACGCGATGGTTATATCATTGATTTAGGTGATAACGCTGAAGGCTATTTATCACGTGATCAGATGCTGCCACGTGAGCAATTACGCGCAAAATCGCGTATCAATGCCATTTTATATCATGTCAACCGTGAAAATCGCGGTGCCCAGTTATTGTTATCACGTACCCATCCTGAAATGCTCTCAGCCTTAATGCAAAAAGAAGTGCCTGAGATTGCAGAACAAATTATTGAAATTCGCAACGTTGCTCGCTTGCCGGGTACGCGTGCTAAAATAGCCGTGAAGACCAACGATCATCGTATCGATCCCGTTGGTGCTTGTATCGGTATGCGTGGTACACGTATCCAAGCCGTACAGCAAGAGCTTGATGGCGAGCGTATTGATGTGGTGGTATGGTCAGATGACCCTGCCCAATTTATCATCAGCGCTTTAGAGCCAGCTGACGTTAGTAGTATCATCTTAGATGAAGATACTAAAACTGCGGATATTATCTTTAGCACCAATGATCAATTGGCGCGTGCGATTGGCTCACAAGGTCAAAACGTTCGCCTAGCTTCTGAGCTAACAGGCTATAAGCTTAATATGATGCTAGAAGAAGAGTATCAGCAGCGTCAAGCAAACGAATCGAAAGCCTTTATTGAATTATTCTATGAGCGCCTAGAAGTCGATAAAGACTTAGCACAAGCGCTTGTCGATATCGGTTTTACCAGTATTGAAGAAGTCGCTTATGTACCTGTCGAAACTTTCTATGATATCGAAGGGTTAGACGACGAAGCGATTGACATGATTCAAGAGCGTGCGAAAGAAGTTGTCATCGCCGATGAATTGGTCAAACAACAGAACATGAAAGAGCCAAGTCAAGAACTACAAGATCTTGAAGGAATGACGGTCAGTTGGGCTTATAAAATGGCGCAAAAAGACATCATTACCGTGGATGACTTGGCAGAACAAGCCGTCTTCGATTTAGAAGATATCGAAGGTTTAGACTCTGAAACCGCAGGAAAACTCATCATGAAAGCTCGGGAATCTTGGTTCAATGAATAAGCGGTAACTGCATATCGCTGTCTTTTAGTGATATGCTATCGATAATAAGGGCTGGTGCGACGTAACATAGTCAAATTCAATACATACCAGCCTTAACCCAATCATTTGTAGCCAACAACTGAATTGAACATATAGCAAATAATAGACAGTAGGTGATAATAAATGGCAGATAAGACCGTCAAAGAACTGGCAGATATGGTAGGCAAAACCGCAAGTGCTGTACAACAGCAACTGGTAGACGCTGGACTGCCTGCTCGCGCAGAGGGTGACCTAGTCACCGAGCTTGAGCAAGAGAAGTTGGTGACGTATTTAAAGCAAAGTCATGGTCAGCAAGAAAAGCGTCGTATTAGTCTTAAATCTAAAACGACTAGCACCGCGCGCGTGACTGGCTCTTCAGGTAAATCTAAGAGCGTCAATGTGGAAGTGCGTAAAAAGAAAGTATTCGAAAAACCTGACCCAGAAAAAATGGCTGAAGAGTTGGCTGCTCGCGAGCAAGCAATGATTGAGGCACAAGAGCGTGCTACTAAAGACGCTGAAGAACGTGCGGCTACTAAGAAAAAAGCTGAAGAACGTCAAGCAGCGACCTTAGCAGCGATGCGCGCAAGCTTGGGCTCTAGCAAAAAGTCAGACGATAAGAATGACGATATCTCAACCTCAGTGGTTGTGAAAAAGGGTGGTAAAACGGCGGTAGAAGTTAAGCCTAAAGACCAACCGAAGAAAAAAGTTGCAGCGACGAAACCAAAAGTCGAAACGGCTGTTGAGCGTAAAGCTCGCGAAGCGCGTGAGAAAGAAGAAGCGCGTCTACGTGAAATCGAAACCGAAACACGCCGCGCGCAAGCCGAAGAAGCTCAAAAGCGTACGCTTGAGCAAATGCGCAAAATGGCTGGTAAATATACCGATCAGCCTGCTACTGAAGTTCGTAAAGATGAGCCATTAGCAGAAGGTTTGGTCGGTGACGCTTTAGAAGAGTCATTTGAAAAAGAACGTCGTGAAATCAAACGCGGTACTAGTAGCACTAGTGCCCGTGGTCGTGGTCGTCGTAAGAATCAAGATGAGCGTGAAATTAAAAACCGCAAAAACGGTTTACGTTCAACGCAAGCCTCACAGCATAAGTTTGAAAAGCCGCTCGATAAAATCATTTATGATGTCGAAATCAGTGAACACATTACGGTTTCTGATTTGGCGCAGCGTATGGCGGTTAAAGCTCGCGAAGTGACTAAATTACTTATGAAAATGGGTGAAATTGCTCGCGAAGAAGATACCATTGATCAAGCGACAGCCAGTCTGATCGTTGAAGAAATGGGTCACAACCCAGTACCAGTTAGTGATACGAAAGTTGAAGATGATCTACAAGATGCGGTTGATGAGCGCAGCAGTAACGTACAAACGCGTCCACCAGTTGTTACTATTATGGGTCACGTTGACCATGGTAAGACCTCACTATTAGATAAAATCCGTGAAACTAAGGTTGCAACTGGCGAAGCCGGTGGTATTACCCAGCATATCGGTGCCTATCATGTGAAAACTGGTCGCGGTGTTATCACCTTCCTTGATACCCCGGGTCACGCAGCCTTTAGTGCCATGCGTTCACGCGGTGCCCAAGCGACGGATATTGTTGTAGTTGTGGTCGCTGCTGATGATGGTATGATGCCACAAACGGAAGAAGCGATTGATCATGCGCGCGCTGCTGGTACACCTATCATTGTTGCTATCAACAAGATGGATAAGCCAAGTGCCGATCCTGATCGCGTCCTTAATGAATTGACTGCTAAAGAAGTGGTTTCAGAAGAGTGGGGCGGCGATACTCCAATGGCTCGTATCTCAGCCAAAACAGGTGATGGTATTGATGAGTTATTAGAGCTTATTAGCCTACAAGCTGAACTGATGGAGCTAGAAGCGCCGTTAGATGGTGCTGCTCAAGGTGTGGTTATTGAGTCAAGACTTGAAAAAGGTCGCGGTCCAGTTGTTAGTGTCCTTGTCAAAAAAGGTACGCTGAAACAAGGCGACTTAGTATTAGCAGGCGAGCATTACGGTAAAGTTCGTGCGATGACCGATGAACATGGCAAGCGTATTCAGTCAGCAGGTCCTTCTATTCCAGTAGAAATATTAGGATTGCCTGAAACGCCAGCCGCTGGTAGCGAATTCTTAGTCTTAACCGACGAGAAAAAAGCCCGTGAAGTGGCTGACTTTAGAACCAATCGTGAGCGTGAGCGTCAGCTTGAGCGTCAGAATTCCATGCGTCTAGAGAGCATGTTCGATCAGATGGAACAAGGCGATGTGTCATTCTTGAATATCGTACTAAAAACTGATGTTCGTGGTTCACTTGAAGCCTTACTTGCTGCATTAAATGAGCTATCAACTGATGAAGTTAAAGTCAGAGTCATTAGCTCAGGGGTTGGTCCAATCTCTGAGTCTGATGTGACATTAGCAGAATCTAGTGAAGCAGTATTGTTAGGTTTCAACGTCCGTGCAGATGCAACCGCCCGCCGTAAAGCTGACGCTGCTAAGATGGATATCCGCTATTATAGTGTTATCTATGGCTTGATTGATGATGTTAAAGCAGCGATGAGCGGTATGCTTGCACCTGAACATCGTGAGAAAATCTTGGGTGTTGCAGACGTTCGTGAAGTGTTCCGCTCTAGTAAATTTGGTGCAGCTGCTGGTTGTATGGTGGTTGAAGGTACTATTTATCGCAACAAACCTATCCGTGTATTGCGTGATGACCAAGTTATCTTTACTGGTCAATTGCAATCATTACGTCGCTATAAAGAAGACGTCAATGAAGTACGTACCGGTATGGAATGTGGTCTGGCCGTTCGTGGTTATGACGTCGAAGCTGGCGATAAAATCGAAGTCTTTGAAATCCAAGAGTTCGAACGTACAATCTAAATTGGTTGCATGATAATAAAGTTATCCAATTGTTCTATGATCTAAATAATAGAGTCAATTGGGTAGCTTCATACTATTCAGCTGTACTTAGGCCTAACAGGTACACCCTGCTAGGCCTTTTTTATCAAAAACTGCGTCTTTTTATAACAGTTTATTAGCTATAAAGACCTGTGTTTTTGAACGATATTTTTTAATAAAAAGCCGTATTTTAATCAATAAAAATAAGTCGTATGACCAACAGGGTAATAACATGAACCAACGTTTACAACGCTTAGCAGATCAGATTCAGCGTGAGCTTGCTGTCCTTATCCGTGATGCCGTCAATGACCCGCGTTTGACGGGTTTTGTCACTATCTCTAGTGTTAAAGTCAGCCCAGACTTGGGCTACGCTGATATTTATGTCACCATTATGGAGCCTGAGCTCAACGATGCCATGACTAAATCTAACCATGAAGACAGTATTAAAGTCCTTAATAAAGCTGCTGGCTTTTTGCGTACTGAGCTCAGCCACAGTCTAAAAACTCGCACCACGCCGCGCCTACGTTTTCATTATGATGAAGTCACTGCTCGTGGTAACTATATGATGGATTTGATTAGTAAAGCCGTCATTAAAACTGAGCAAAATGAATCTGATGAGCAAGAAATACAAGAGTAAAAGCCATTATGTCGATAGCTGCTACCAAGACCAATAAGATGCCTGATAAGATAAAAGTCAATGGCGTGATTTTAGTGGATAAACCTCAAGGTATGACCTCACAGCAAGTGGTGTCAAAGGTAAAATACCTGTTTAAGTCGCCCAATCATGACAGTAAAAAAGCCGGTCATACGGGGACGCTTGATCCGATGGCAACCGGTTTATTACCTATTTGCTTAGGTGAAGCCACTAAGTTTAGTCACTACCAACTTGATGCCGATAAATCTTATCAAGCAACCATTCTATTAGGTAGCCAGACAGATACAGGTGATGCCGATGGGCAGATTGTCACTCAAGAAGATATTCCATCATTTGATGCAGCGAGGTTAGAAGAGGTTGCGCAGCAGTTTTTAGGCGCTCAGCAGCAGATTCCACCGATGTATTCGGCGTTAAAAAAAGATGGCAAGAAGCTATATGAGTATGCGCGCGCGGGTATTGAGATTGATCGCCCACCACGAGATATTGTTATCAAAGCAATCAACTTAACAGAGCTAGACGCTAAGCAACTCCAGTTAACGGTGACTTGTTCTAAAGGTACATACGTACGCGTATTAGCAGAAGATATTGCTAAAGTGCTAGGCACCTTAGGACATCTAACCGCTCTACGACGTGTCCAAGTCGGCGACTTTCATATTGACGCGGCGATTGCTTTGGCGGATTTAGAATCGTTGGCTTTAGATGGACGTCAGGCGCATTTATTGCCCGTGGATGCCTGCATCAATCTTGAGGCTGAGCTTACATTAACGGCTGAACAGTGCGCCCGTGTGCAAATGGGTCAGCGCCTAAATGTCATTGAGCAGTTAAACGACGATTTACGAAGCTACATTTCAGCTGCCTTCGAGCAACAGCATACTCATGATGAGAATAGCGTTACTCAAAAAAATGGCGATGATAGTAAAGGTGATGATCGTCAAGGTAATAGTGAGGCTTTGTTGCCTTATGAAATACCGGTAGATATCCGTCTAGTAAATGAGCAAGGGCAGTTTATTGGCCTAGGCGCGGTAAGTTTAAACGGTCGACTACAACCTAAAAAGCTGATTCAGTTATGATGTAGCTTTTCAAAGCAGCTTAACTGAAACTAGGTAAAGCTTACTAAGAGTTTACACTAATCACATATCGTCACATTTAATTGCAGGTTTCGCCTATAGTGAAACCTGCTTTTTTTGTACCTTAGTTAAGTCAGCTAAGGAAAGCACGACAAGGATAGAAAAATAATAGGATGATAAGAATAATTGAATAGTTGTTTATTGAAATATAATTATAAAAAGCTGTCTCTATAAAAATAAAAAGACATCAACTAATATAATTTTAGATTTTAAATTAAAGATGCATATAAAAAATAATAAAATTAACGAATCAACGTACGAATTAAAGCATAACGTATGAATTAAAGTATAAGGATTATTATGAAAACCATTGCCTTTTTATTACACAATAACTTCGAACAAGCTGAATACGAAGAGGTAAATAACCAGCTAAAAGAAAAAGGCTATAAAACCCTTTTAATTACCACCAATAAAGACAAACAAGTCCAAGCGATGCAGCAGGATGTTAATAAAGGCGCTACCTTTAGCGCTGATATATTTGCTAAAGACGCCGAAGTTGCTGATTATGATGCGCTAGTGTTGCCAGGTGGGACGGTCAATGCCGATACCATACGCGGCAATAAAGAAGCACATACTATTATCAATGCCATCAACGAGGCTGGTAAGCCCTTAGCGGTAATCTGTCATGCACCTTGGGCGCTGATTAATACTGGCATAGCTAAAGGTAAAACGCTGACCGCCTATCATACATTACAGCTAGATTTAGAAAACGCTGGCGCAACTTTCGTAGATAAAAGCGTGCAAGTAAACGGTAATCTGATTACTTCACGTAATCCAGACGATATCACAGACTTTGTTGCCGCTATTGATAAGGCATTATCTTAGCCACGAGATTTAGCAGCTAGCAGTCAGTGAAGTAGCAAGTCATTGCGTCTCAGTAAATGCTGCAAATATAAATTAATTTCTATCATCAATGACAATCATAAAAAGGAAGCTATTATGTCAAACTCTAACCCAAACGATACCAAATTTGAGCAACAACGTTCTGAATCAGCAAAAGCGGCATTAAAAGGTCAAACTGAAAACTATCATACCGAAGATTCAGAAGCCGCTGCCGAGCGTATTGCCGATAATTTAAAAGATGCCAAAGAAGAAAAATAGTGAATTTGCTAATGCTTTAGCGTTAGCAAAGGGCTATTACTTTAGTAGCTATATTAATAACCGTAAATATTAATAACCGTAAATGCTTAGTAAATACAAAGAATAATTATAATTAGGAGTTACTATGACTGATTCAGAAAAACATTTAGATGCACAAGAGCAAAAAATTAAACAGCAGGCGGAAGATATCAATCCTAGTGAGAGTACTAGTCCTGATAGCCTAGCAGAAGCAACGACAGCGCCGCTTGATGACGATGCCCTTGGTGGTACTGCCACGCAAGATGACGTTAAAAAGTAAGCTATTATAAGTTTATAGCTATCACTGCTAGCCTCTGCATCTTTAAAAGTTAAACTGTAAATCTCCTATAAAAAACTGCTGCTAGTTCAGTAGTTTTTTGTTATAATCGCTGTCATATTTAAATATCGTTTTAGATAGAGCTTATCTTTGCTTGGATAGAAGTCCAAGTTAATGGATGTTTTATCTTATTCTAAGCCGTATTTAAATAAACGTTATCATTGATAAGTTTGTCGTACACTAGGTCAACTCTAGTAATGCAGGGTTGTCCTGAATGACGGTCAAACTATTTTATTTATTATTCTATTGCCCCTTGATGCTTAAATGTTAAGTACATCTTGGCGCTTATAGCATTGCCGGAGAGATTTATGCTAACTAATACCGATCGCGAACAAATTATTGCTCAGTACCAACGTGGCGAAAACGACACAGGCTCACCAGAAGTTCAAGTAGCTTTGTTAAGTGCGCGTATTAATGACTTACAAAACCATTTTAAAGCACACAAAGCTGACCATCATAGCCGTCGCGGTCTTATCCGTATGGTTAACACGCGTCGTAAACTACTTGACTACCTAAAAGGTAAAGATCTTGGTCGCTATACCACCCTTATTAGCCAATTAGGTCTACGTCGTTAATTTGGCGACAATAGTACGAGTGGTCGCTAATATAGAATATGCCAGAATGTGGCAAGATTTTAGATTTTTTGCCAAACCATTTGGAACTTGCTTGTTGAACTCGATAAAATAGATTTTTTCTAAAGACGGTGTGGAATAGTTTCACGCCGTTTTTTTATGCTTATTAGGATGGTGCATTGGCTTGCGCGCTGGGCTTAAATACTAAAAGCGTATGCCATACGATGATTGCAGCGTAAAAATGATTTATGAGCAGCTATTGAGTGGTCATTATGAGTAAACAGACGGTTTTGTATTTCATTGGTCAATGGTTATAAATCACTGTAAAATAATGCCTTGTGCGTTTTAGAGACATACTGGCGCGCAAATATTTGTATAGCTTACCATTAGCTGATGACTGTTTAGACGGCATGGAAGACACTGTAAGTATTTTACTAAAGATAGGCAGCAAACAGTGCCGTATCGGATGCTAAGGTATTTTGATTTGGTAACCCCTTTAATTGTAAGTATAAAAAACCAGAATTAAACAAGACCAGATTGGCACAAGACCGAATGTAAACAAGCAACATATCAGAAGTACGTGCTCTATTTTAAATAAATTGCAGATGCATCAGATATATAGATGATGAAACCCGCGCTAATTGACGCAGTTTTTAACTGAATCACTGCCAGTTAGTAGCTAAATTAGCGGCTACATCCAAAGAATTTTAAATGACAGATATCAGCTTGTTATAGCGCTGATATCACTTTCGTCAGTCAATATTAGGAAAATTATATGACAATGTTTAATACCATTAAGCGTGAATTCCAATACGGCGACCAGCAGGTCGTTATCGAAACGGGCCGTATCGCTCGTCAAGCAAACTCTATTTTAGTCCACATGGGCGGCGTGTCTGTACTAGTAGCAGCCGTGGTAAAGTCTGATGCTAAAGAAGGTCAAAACTTCTTTCCATTGACCGTCAACTATCAAGAAAAAATGTATGCAGCCGGTAAAATTCCTGGTGCTTATGGCAAACGTGAAGGCCGTGCCAGCGAAGCTGAAACGCTAACCTCGCGCCTGATTGACCGTCCAATTCGTCCATTGTTCCCTGAAGGTTATGTGAACGAGATTCAAATCACGGCAACGGTTGTTTCATCAGATAAAAGCCAGTCTGCAGATATTGCTGCGCTAATTGGTGCTTCAGCAGCACTCGCTATCTCTGATGCGCCCTTTAATGGCCCTGTGGCTGCTGCCCGTGTTGGCTTTATCAATGGCCAATACGTTCTGAACCCAACGCTTGAGCAGCTTAAAGAGAGCGACCTTGACTTAGTAGTTGCTGGTACTAAATCTGCCGTTTTGATGGTTGAATCAGAAGCGAAAGAGTTGTCTGAAGACCAAATGCTAGGTGCGGTTTTATACGGTCATCAGCAACAACAAATCGTCATCGATAACATTGCGTCAATGGCCGCAGAAATTGGTACTGCTAAGCAAGAGTATACTGTACCTGTTCGCGACCAAGCGTTAGAGACCAGCATGAAAGCGCAGTTTGGTGAGCAAGTTGCTGACGCTTATACCATCACCGATAAGCAAGAACGCTACACCAAGCTTGATGAAATCAAACAAGCCATTATCGATGCATTGGCGGGTGATACGGAAGCAGAAACTTATAATGATACTGTTTCTGAGCTAAAAGAGATTTACAATGACCTAAAATACCGCACTGTTCGTGACAATATCTTGTCAGGTAAGCCACGTATTGATGGCCGTGATCTTGAGACCGTTCGTGCTCTAGATGTCCAAGTAGGCGTATTACCATTTACCCATGGTTCAGCACTATTTACCCGCGGTGAAACGCAAGCATTAGTGACTACTACGCTTGGTAACACGCGCGACGTAAACATGATTGATTCATTGGCTGGCACGATTCGTGACCATTTCATGTTGCATTATAACTTCCCACATTTCTCAGTCGGTGAAACCGGTCGTGAAGGTATTCCAAAACGTCGTGAAATCGGTCATGGTCGCCTAGCGCGCCGCGGTGTTGAAGCGATGCTTCCAGATAGCGAACGCTTCCCGTATGTGATTCGTGTGGTATCAGAAATCACTGAATCAAACGGTTCATCTTCAATGGCTTCGGTTTGCGGCGCAAGCTTGGCATTGATGGACGCTGGCGTACCATTAAAAGCACCGGTTGCTGGTATCGCGATGGGTCTGGTTAAAGAAGGCGAGCGCTTTGCCGTATTGTCTGACATCCTAGGTGATGAAGATCATCTTGGCGATATGGACTTTAAAGTAGCGGGTTCAAAAGACGGTATCACAGCACTACAGATGGATATCAAAATCGAAGGTATTACTGCCGATATCATGGAGCAAGCGCTTAAGCAAGCCCATGCTGGCCGTATCCATATCTTAGATGCGATGAACAAAGTATTGCCTGCAAGCCGTACTGAAATTAACGCCCATGCACCTAACTATGCGGTTATCGAAATCAACCCAGACAAAATCCGTGATGTCATCGGTAAAGGCGGCGCAACGATTCGTCAGCTAACCGAAGAAACTGGCGCGGTTATCGATATCGATGACGCTGGTACGATTCGTATCTTTGGTGAAAACAAAGCAGCAACCAAAGCGGCTATCGGTAAAATCGAAGCAATTACCGCAGAAGTGGAAGTTGGTAAAACTTATGAAGGTACAGTTGCTCGTATCGTCGACTTCGGCGCATTCGTTAACGTACTGCCAAACACTGACGGCCTCGTGCATATCTCGCAAATCGCAGACGAGCGCGTAGAAAACGTATCTGACTATCTAAAAGAAGGTCAAATCGTTAAAGTATTGGTACAAGACGTTGATAACCGTGGTCGTATCAAACTGACTATGAAAGGTATCGAGCAAAGCTAATCCTCGATATTTGACGTAATTTAATATAGTCAAACCTAAAAAACCGCTTTGGTTGCTGATAATTAGCAATCAAGGCGGTTTTTTTATGCGCTCAAAAAAATAATGACAATGAGAAAATAATCTATATGTTGATATCTTTAGGAAGGTGGATATCAATGCGCAGCTTGGGCAAATCTTCTAGGTGATGGGCGACAAGGGGCAGGATATCGTTATACCAATCTAGAGCAATTGATTTTGCTAGTTCGGCGTTGTCAATAGCATTATTTTGAGCAGAAGGGTTCTGCGCATGACTAGTAATAAGCGGACGCGCTAATAGCGCAACCCTACGAATCCCTTGATAACGTATTAAAGGTATCAGCTGCTGTTGTAAATCGACTAAAGCTGCGGTCAGCCAACGAGATCTGGTTGGATGATAGGGGTGGTCTGATATCACAAGATTGGCGATATAACTTGGCTGATTGCCATTACTGCTGACGCCAAGTCCCGCTTGCTCGCGTGAGCGTTTATGCACTAAGCAGCTACCAACCATTAGGCTACCATCACGGCAAGCACGATAGTAGCGTTGGTAGTTATCTGGATATAGGTTTTTGCTTCGCGTAAGGATAGGGTCTAAAAGGATACCGGCGTTATTCACAGGCAGTATCAGCAGCTGAGTGCTGCTATTTAAAATAGGGGCATGGGTGAGTTGTAGATGTGCCATTTATTAGCCCCTTTATAAAAATGTTATTATTTTGCGCTGGTTTTAGCCCCTTCAGCGGCTTCTAACTGAGCAATTTGTTCCTCAAGCAAGGCGATTTGCTCAGCCTTCATCTCTGTCAGCTGTTTATTCATTGTCAATTGCTCAGCCGCTAGCTTTTCTTGTTCTGCTAAGCGTTTACGCTCGTCCGCTAAGCGATCAATTTCTTCTTTCGCTAAGCTATCTGTTTCTGGTAAAGGCGCGTTTAAGATAGCGTCGGGATCAGGGGTCTGACTATCTGTGCTAGCAGCATCGGTATCTAAAATCGACGCACTTGTATCTAACGCATTATTATCTAAGGATGTAGTATCTGATTGCGCAGCGCTATTTTGCTCAGTAGGCGTTGGCGTGCTTTCGATAGGCGAGGTATTAGCGTCAGGCGAACTATTTTTCCAAACCAAATAACCAATTAATAGTACTGCCAAGATAATGATTGGCAACCATTTTTGCCGTGATTTATTAGGTTGTTTTTTTAGTGTCTTAACGGGTAAAGGACGTATTTGTTTTTTATTCATAAAAGGGTCGATTTATGTTAAAAGTATAAGTAGGCATACTATAACAAACTCAAAATAAAAAGCCTATCTAACTGGATATATATCATTAGATAGGCTAGTAGCTATTAAGGCTTGACGATACGGATTTTGTTACTTATGGTTTGAACTTGACCGTACCGCTGGTGCCGGTCACCATCGCATCACGAGCGATTTGGTCTTCTGCATGATTTTTGGCACTGATTACATCAGGGTCGGGGCGATGCTCCGCATGTCCGCACTTAGTACATTCGATATACTCATCTGGCGCAGGCTCGAGGATATTGACTTGCACCACCGCATCCATCGCCTGACATTTAGGGCAACGAACGCCCGCTAAAAACCGACGTTTTGGGGTTGATGATTGATAGCGCATTTAGATAACCTCGCGCGTCGTTTGGGCATTGCTTTCAATATTGGCAGCATCGACATTTTTAACATTATCAAAACCGCTATGGCGTAGTAAGGCATCAATGCTGGCGCTGCGACCACGGAAGTTCTCAAAGTTGGCCTTGGCAGGGAAACTACCACCCACTGATAAGATGGTTTCACGGAAAGCTTTACCGGTTATTGGGTTAAAAATACCTTCTTCTTCAAACTTACTAAAGGCATCTGCTGATAACAGCTCTGCCCATTTATAAGAGTAATAACCTGCCGCATAACCACCGGCAAAAATATGACTAAAGCCATTGGCAAAGCGGTTATAGTCAGGTGTCTGCATGATAGCAATATCATCGCGCACGGTATTTAGCGTCGCAAGGATACCGTCATAATCAAGCGCTGGCGTCTGCGCATGAATCAATAAGTCAAAAAGAGCGAATTCGATTTGACGTAAGGTTTGCATGCCGCTTTGGAAGTTTTTGACCGCCAGTAAGGCTGCAAGTTTGTCTTTCGGTAATGGCTCACCAGTTTCGACATGACTACTAATCAGCGCAATACCTTCGGCATCCCATGCCCAGTTTTCCATAAACTGACTAGGTAGCTCGACCGCGTCCCATTCAACGCCATTCACCCCAGCGACATCACTAACTGTCACTTGGGTTAATAAATGATGTAGACCATGACCAAACTCGTGGAACAAGGTCAATACTTCATCGTGGGTCAATAAGCTTGGTTTGCCATCGAGGGCAGGGGTGAAGTTGCCGACCATAAAGCATACGGGCAGCTGTTCATGGTTTTGCTCAGCATAGGTATAACGCGACTGAAAACCACTCATCCACGCGCCGCCACGTTTGCCACTACGGGCAAACAAGTCAAAGTAAAAACCACCAAGCAAGTTGTTATCAGCATCAAATAACTGATAAAAACTTACCTCATCGTGCCAGCGTGATACAGATTCACTGTGCTCTTGTACTTTGATACCGTATAAACGCTCAACGATAGCAAATAATCCGCTAATCACTTTTGGCAGTGGGAAATACGGGCGGATTTCTTCTTGCGATAAGCTGAACTCGCTTTGTTTTACTTTCTCAGCGACATAAGCGCTGTCCCACGGCTGTAGCTCAGTAATGCCATAATCCTGCGCATACTTTTGCAGCTGTGCTAAATCTTGCTTAGCCGCTGGGGTCGCTTGCTCAGCCAAATCCCGTAAAAAGGTTTCCACTTCCGTTACGCTATCTGCCATTTTGGTCGATAGCGAAACTTCTGCATAATTATCAAAACCTAATAGCTTGGCCTTTTGCACCCGTAATTGTAGGATTTGACTCATGATGTCGGCATTATTGAGCGATTCACCTTTGGCATTGGTGTGCTTATCAAACTCAGAGGCGCGGGTAACATAAGCGCGGTAAAGCGTTTCACGCAGATTGCGGTCATCGGCATGGGTCATGACAGCAAGGTAAACAGGGATGTTTAAGCTGGCAACATAATAAGGCGTCGGCAAAGCATCGATTTCTGCTTGGGTGAGCGCAGCGCTGGCAAGCTCGCGAGCTTTATATTGTTCGCCAGCATCAGCCAAGAGCGCCAGTCCACTTTCGGTTAGACCGGCTAATTGCTCTGGTTTAAGCGCTAGAGCATACGCTTGGGTGGCGTCCAATATATGGTCTGAGAATGTTGCCGATAAGGTTGACAGCTCACTTTGGATAGCAGCAAACTTTTCCTGTTCAGCTTTTGGCAGTGCAACACCTGATAGCTCAAAGCTACGTAGCGCAAGCTCAATAGCACGCGCTCGTGCTGGCTCTAGGTCAGCAAAAAACGCTGTATCATTAACGATAGTTTGATAACGACTAAATAACGGTTGATGCTGTCCTACCCGTGTGCCATAAGCGGACAGTTTAGGTAGCAGCTCGTGATGGACATGACGGATTTCATCATTACTCATCACGCTATTGAGGTGCGACAAAATCCCCCAACTGCGATCTAAAGCAAGATTAATATGGTCAAAGGTCATGATATCGGCTAATGCTTGCTTAGCTGTAATATCATCAGTAGTTGCGCTCATATTATCTAAAAAGGCATTGGCAGTATCGATGGCACTGATAACTTGGTTTTGTAAGGTGTCTGGTGCGACATTGTCAAAATCGACAAGGCGTAAATTTGCAGAAATAGAGGTCATAAAAGTATCCAATAGTAATGAGAGAATTATTATTAATGACAAGTTTTGTTATACAAGGGTTGTTATATAGGGTTGTTATATAGGGTATCTAAAAGATGGGTATCAATCGCTTGGAATACAACCCAGTTCGGCAGATATCGTTTTAAAGTGGTGCGCTTATGAGATTATGGTAGATAGCGATACATTGACTATCACTATCACTATCACTGTCATTATTGATAACTATCATTATTTCACTACTTTAATTATCGCCTATACTTAAAGTTAATTAAGCTTCACTTACAAAGCGCCATCATTTGCTTGCAAATTAACCCTATAGGCAGTGGGGTTAAATTGTTAGCATCGTAGTAAGAGAATAGCAAAAATGGATTTTTCTACTACCTGAAATACTTGAGTAAATTGATTAAAAAGGGTATTAATAGGTATTGTTTAAACCGCTCAAACGGATTTTAAGAATAACTATAGATTGATGACTTTTAAAAACAATTTTTAATAAAAGCAGTTTCAAAGATAACCAATAAATATAAAAAATCTATTTCAACGCGCAAACCAATGATAATAAAACAAGGAGCAGTATTTATGAAAGCAACTCTAAAAAGTTTACGTGAGACAAAAGCCAATCCAGCCGTGAGTATTTTTGTCAAAACGCACCGTGAGCATCCTGATAATGAAAAAGACCCTATCGCCCTAAAAAACCAATTAAAAGTCGTCGAAGAGCGCTTAACCAATGAGTATGATAAGCGTACCGCGACCACTATATTAGAAAATATCAAAAATAAAACCAGCGATTTTAACCACAATTATAATTTAGATACGTTGGCGATATTTGCCAGTACTGACGATGTCCAAGTTATCCGTATGCCGATTGATACCAAAGAGCGTGTCATTATTTCAGACCGTTTTGCCACGCGCGACTTGGTGCGAGATATGGCAAGTGCGGTTCATTATTATACGGTGGTATTGACCCGTGATAATGCCCGTTTGATTGAAGCGTCTAATGACCGTGTTATCAAAGAATTTGATAAAGACGATGATGCACAAAATAATATGGAAAATATCCCATTCCCTATCGAAAATAACGGTCTTTATAATACCAGTGACGGCGGTTCAGATCGCTCAGCGAACAACGAAAGCAGTTATCTAAAAGCCTTCTTTAACCAAGTAGATAAAAGCGTGCAAGAGATATGGGGCGAGAATAAAATGCCACTTGTCATCGTTGGTGATGCCAAAAATATCGGTTATTATAAAGATATCTGTGACCGTCCAGAAAATATTATTGCCACGGTTTCAAACGCGACCAAGTTAGAAGAAGGCAGTGCCCAGCATATCGTTGATAGCGTACAAGAAGCGGTAGAGGGCTATCGCACCTCATTACATCAAGCTGCCTTGGGTGAGATTGATAAAGCGCGCGGTGCAAATATGCTGCAGACGGATTTACAAGAAGTCTATCGCAGTGCATTTCAGGGTGTAGGCGAGACGTTATATATCCGTCGCGGTTATATGCAACCTGCGAAGATTGATGAAAAAGCACAAACCTTGAGTATGGCAGATGATGCGACGGCAGAAGGTGTTACCGATGATGCAATTGGTGAAATCATCGAGCATGTCATTCATAATGGTGGTAAAGCGGTCTTTATGCCGCAAGATATTATGAGTGCAGATCAACCAATTGCTCTGGTAACGCGCTATTAATCGGTTGCTGATATTCGTTAATGAATTAATTCAGTAATTATGATTTAGTATCAATACATAAAAGCATTGGTTCGCTAAGGGCCAATGCTTTTTTGACAGGATAATAGTCCATAAATAAAGGGAAACGATGAGAAATACGATCTATAACAATCTTATCGAAAATAAAAAGCTCTATAAAAGGACAATTATATTTTTAGGCTTTTCAGGGCTATTGACTTTTATAGTCGCGCTAATTATCTATGTAATTGATCCTAATATTGAGGCAATGTTAAAAAGTGTTGAAGGTAAGGTAGTAGAGGAAGTTACTACATCAACAGGTATGAAAAAGGCAGGGCTTTATATAGTCAATAATGGCTTCAAAGTTCCTATGCAAATGTTGCTATTAGCTTTGATTCCCATCCCTTACTTATATATGATGAATATCATAGTGACTGTGGGTACTGTAGGTATATTATTTGGTGCCATCTTACGAGAAAATATTAGAGACGGTGTAAAATTAATTCTTTCTACATTGCCTTATTTTATTGTTGAGATTATGGCTTTTTGTTTACTTGCCGCGGTATTATTTGAGCTAAACAAAGCTATCAGAACTAAGATAAAAAATATTTATCAAAAGCCGCATCGATCAGCTTTTGTTATGCAAAAATCTCTAAAAATAATAAGGGTGTATACTATCTTAGTATTACCTATGATAATTGTCGCAGCATTATTGGAGACTTATGTTTCTGATATTTTATTCAATTTATAATGATTGTGAGCTGCTGCAAGTTCATCTAATCTTTTAATATCATAGATATAATGATGATTGAATCAATCACCTCCTTCGCACCCAAATATGATAAATAAATTTATGAATAACACCGCCTCTTTTGTTTTGACCAGCTATAACATTCACAAAGGCATGTCGCCGATGAATCGGGAGGTCAAAATACAAGGTATCGCCCAAGCGCTTGATATCATTGGCTCCGACATACTCTGTCTTCAAGAAGTACAAGGTCAAAATCTGAAGCGCAATATGCAATACAACGAATACCCTGACCAATCCCAACATGAATGGTTTGGTGAATATCTGCAACTGCAAAACAGCTATGGTAAAAATTCAGAATATGAAAATGGTCATCATGGTAATGCCGTCCTAAGTCGTTTTCCGCTTGATCCCAAACATAATGTCAATATCACGGTTAATAAGCTTGAGCAGCGTGGTGTTCTGCACTGCGAGGTACAGCCGATAGGGTGGGAAATGCCAGTTGTGGTGTTATGCGCTCATCTAAACCTTTTTGAGCGCGATCGTATCAAACAATATGAAGCCATTTCCAATTATGTGCGTAATGAGATTGCGCCTGACCAACCTTTGATATTGGCAGGTGATTTTAATGACTGGAAGAAAATGTCTTGCGACCGACTCGCATCGAGCTTAGGCATGACCGAAGCATTTAAACATTGTCATGGTAAGTTATTACCGACCTTTCCTGCCAAACTGCCGGTGCTAAGCTTGGACCGTATTTACGTGCGTAACCTAAGGGTGAAGGATGCTTGGGTACATACCGGCAAGCCTTGGTCTACGTTATCGGATCATCTACCGCTTAGTGCCGAGTTGGCATTGCCTTAGCATCATGAATCGGTAAGTAAAGAAATCAGTAACCAAAGCAGCTATTATCTAAAAAGCTGTTATATAAGAAAACTATTCGCTAAAAAAAGCTGTAAACCAATCAAAAAAAAATATGAGAACAATACAAGGATGATCAATCATGTCTGATAAAAAAATACCAACGACGCAACATGCCGCTCTTATACGTGAATTTGGCGAGCCTGAAGTCATGATATATCAAGATGGCGTGGCTATTCCTGAATTAACGGACAATCAAGTATTGATAAAAATCGCTTATGCCGGTATCAATCCCGTCGATTACAAAACCCGTCAAGGTAAAGGTTGGGGCGCTGAGGCGATTCAAAAAGACAAGTTCGATAAGAACGAGCCGGCTATTTTAGGCTGTGATGTCGCCGGTATCGTGGTTAAAAGTACTAGTGATGAGTTTGCTGTCGGTGAGCAAGTCGCGGCATTGACCTTTGACGGTGGCGGTTATGCAGAGTATGTCGCAGTCGATGCCAACTTATTGGCAAAAGTACCTGAGTCAGTCACTTTGCAGCAAGCAGGCGCGCTACCTTGTATTGGACAAACGGCGCTACAATTTGTCGAGTTTGCTGATATCAAAAAAGATGAGCATGTCGTTATCAATGCCCCAGCTGGCGGTGTTGGACATTTGGCTATTCAGCTATTGATGGATAAAGTGACGCAAGATGATGTAAAAGTAACGGTTATTTGCTCACCTGAGAAGTACGACAAACTGGGTGGCTTAATAGATAAAAATAAGCTGGCAGGTTGGATTGATTATACCAAAGACGACGCTTTTCCTGACTTACAAGCCGATGTGCTCCTAGATTTGGTCGGCGATGAAGCTGGCGTACGCGCGCTGAACGTTATAAAGTCTGGCGGCCGCGTCAATGTCTTGCCAACGATTTGGGTAGATAAACTAAAAGCAGCGGGTAGTCAAAAGAGCTTAAAGGTGGCAGGTTATAAAGCGCAGCGTAGTGGGGAGGACATGGCGCGGGTTTTACAGCTTGTTGCCGATGGCAAGCTGACCTTACAAATTCAGCAAACGTATCCATTATCTGAAGTAGTGGCTGCTCACCGTGAGCTAGAAAAAGGTAATACCTTCGGTAAGATTGTGCTAAAAGCAAGCTAGGCCAAACTTGCTTAAATTAAGCCAACCTTGCCTAGTTTAATGCCATTTGCCGGAAGGTTAAGCTAATACGCCCTTCATCGACTGTTTTGGTTTTAGTAATGCTATGCTTCCAATATTGTTGCGTAGCACCATGCATGACGATAAGCTGACCGGACTCAAGATAAAGCTCGACTTTATCTTGAGTTTTTTTATGCTTAAAGACAAACTTGCGCGTGGCACCCAGTGACAAAGAGGCAATAACTGGCTGATGACCCAGCTCTTTTTCATCGTCTGCATGATAGCCCATACCGTCATCGCCAGATGGATAGTAGTTGAGCAAACAAGAATTAAACTCAGCGTTAATACCGATTTTGGATAATTGCTGCTCAATATGATGTTTCACATGAAACACTGAATCTGTCCATGCAATGGCTTGACGCGTGTGCCCCGAATATTGATAACTGGCATCACTATCGCCCATCCATACTATTTGACGAGTGGTGACATGCGTCTTGCCAAATAGCGTTACGATATCAGGCTGCCAAGGTAGCGTCGTTAATAAGGCATAATATAAGGCACTTGGGTAATCAATAACGACACCTAAATCATTTACCTTGCCATCATTAGGCAATAAATTATCGGTCGGCGGCGGTGCAAAAAGGTCAGTCATAACTCACATCCCACATCGCTCAGCTTATTTAGCGCTCTTATAATGTTTATTGATAATCTGCGCACACAATTTAGGCGCTTCCATCGGTAATAGATGACCGTAGTCTGGCAAGGAGATAACGCTGCCATCAGGGACAAATTTTTGCCATTGTTTGCGTACTTTATCATTGATAAATAAGGTCGGTTTGCCCGTGATTAGGGTATAAGGACAGCTGAGTTTTTTTAATGCTGCATCGATATGGGGCGCACCAAAATAATTGGCAAGCTCTTGCTCGGGGGCGAACATCAAGCTATAGCTGCCATCATCGTTAGCAGACAAGCTTTGCTCAGCAAATACCTTTAGATGCTCATTACTGATACGCTTATAAGCCCGTTGCGCGCGTAAACTCTCATAGTAATCATCGATACTAGCCCAAGTAGATTGCTTGGTAAGCGTGCTTTTAAAGGGTTCACGGCTTAGCAAAAATTGACGTGGCAGCAAGTTATAAAGTGTCGCTTGCTTTTTAGTAAAGGTGACAGGCTCAATAAGGTATAACTGTGAGAATAGCTCAGGGCGTTTGGCCGCTGCCATGGCGGTGGCGGTCGCCCCTTGTGAATGCCCAATACCAACGATAGGCGCGTCTTGGGTTTTCTCTAAAAACTCAATCAGTATATCGGCATCTTGCTCACGGGTCAGACGCGGCGCTTGCGGTTTGTCATACCAATAACCCCGTAGCGCCAGCGCCGATAAATCAAAATCCGTTGCCAACTCATTTAATAAAGGTGCATAAGTACCAACAGTGAAACTATTGCCGCCATAAAAATGGGCAGGCTGGCGTTTAAGAGAACCCGATTCTTCTGACAGATTCAGCGGCTGCAAGTCATAATAGCGTGCTTGTTTGCCATCTATATTAATACGCTTGGTAAATGCTTCCATAAGAATAAAACTTCCTTGTGACGGTTTTTTTGACCTTTATTAACTTCTATCATTAGCTTTTATCATAGAATTCTTATTAGCTGTCTTCACCTAAGAAGCCACCACTTTGACGCTGCCATAGACGGGCATAAACGCCATTTAATGCCAATAGCTCATCATGACTGCCTTGCTCAATGATATGACCTTTATCCATAACCACCAGTCTATCAAGGGCGGCAATGGTAGATAGTCTATGGGCAATCGCAATAACAGTTTTGCCCGTCATGATGTCATTTAGGCTTTCGGTAATGGCAAATTCAATCTCAGAATCAAGCGCACTGGTCGCCTCATCTAACAGTAAAATCGGGGCGTTTTTAAGCATGACGCGCGAGATAGCAATGCGCTGACGTTGACCGCCAGACAGCTTAACGCCGCGCTCGCCGACTTGGGTATCAAGACCAGTATTGCCCTTATCATCATACAAGCCTTCGATAAAGTCCCATGCTTGTGCTTGCTTAGCAGCCGTAATGATTTCCTCATCGGTTGCGTCAGGACGACCATAAGCGATATTTTCACGGACGGTACGATGCAGTAAAGAGGTATCTTGGGTAACCATACCGATTTGCTGACGTAAAGATTCTTGCGTAACTTCATCAATCGCTTGCCCATCGATATAGACTTTACCTTTATCGACGTCAAAGAAGCGTAAGAGAAGGTTAACCAAGGTCGATTTACCCGCACCAGAACGCCCGACCAAACCGATTTTCTCACCCGGTTTGATATCTAAATAAAAATTATCTAGTAGCTTGGCGTATGAAGTATTATTCGCTAAGTCGGTGTCATTGCTATTAACATCATTATTACCATCATCAAAACGTTTGCCTGATGTATTGGTAT
Source organism: Psychrobacter sp. DWR1-2-3 (assembly GCF_049896465.1). NCBI lineage: Bacteria > Pseudomonadati > Pseudomonadota > Gammaproteobacteria > Moraxellales > Moraxellaceae > Psychrobacter > Psychrobacter sp. DWR1-2-3. The sequence goes on along the minus strand of NZ_JAFCUJ010000003.1, from coordinate 353,103 downwards.
TTAAACCTGTGTCATTGTCTTCGCCTTCATAACTAAAATCAACATGGTCAAAGACGATACGACCCTCGGTAACTTTAAGTGCGGGCGCGTTTGGTTTATCAACGATGGTTTGCGGCGCTGATAAAGTGCGCATGCCGTCTTGTACCGTACCAATACTTTCAAACAAACTGGCAGTTTGCCACATAATCCAGCGTGTCAGACCGTTTAAGCGCAGAGCCATCGCCGTCGCTGCAGCAATCGCCCCAACACCGACCGCGCCTTGTTGCCATAAATACAAGCTGATACCAGCAGTCGAGCTGACTAGAACCACACTAATTAAGTGGGTTGATACTTCTAAATAACTGACCCAGCGCATCTGTGCATGGACAGTGCCCAAAAATTGTCCCATGGCGTTTTTGGCATAACCAAGCTCGCGGCGCGAATGACTAAATAGCTTCACGGTCATGATATTGGCATAAGCGTCGGTTATGCGCCCTGTCATTAAAGCGCGGGCATCGGCTTGTACAATCGCCGTTTGTTTCAGTTTGGGAATAAAGTACCACATCGCCAGCCACACTAAGACGAACCAAGCGATAAATGGGATTAATAACAAGCTGTCTAAATTAAATAAAATCACACCGGTGGTAATAAAGTAGACGGCGACATACATAAACATATCGGTGACCGTCATCACGGTATCACGCACTGCCAACGCCGTTTGCATCACCTTAGCCGATACGCGACCAGAGAATTCGTCTTGATAAAACTGCATCGACTGCCCAAGCATGCGCTGATGAAAACGCCAGCGCATTTGCATCGGAAAAACGCCTTGCAAGGTTTGAAAATGAATAAATGATGACAAGGCAATCCAGAGTGGGCTGACAATCATCACGGCCAACATCATGAGCAGCATATCGCCTTTTTCTGTCCACAGATTTTGTGGGGTATATACCCCAAGCCAATCGACAATATTGCCAATCCACGCAAATAGCATGGCCTCGTAGATACCGATACCGGCAGACAAAATCATAAACAACAATAGCCAACCGCGCAGACCTTTGGTACAGGCCCACAAAAACTTTAGCATGCCATCACTTGGGGATGGCAGCGGCATAGGCGTATCGGGAAAGGCGGGCAGACGAGTTTCAAAAAAACGAAATAGAGCATTCATAGGCAGTGATAAAGCATCAATAGCAGTACGCCAAAATAAGCACGATAAGGTGTTATCTTGAATCTTTACTTTTGTGATTAGGATTGTTTGTTATTTTAACAAACTTCACTCTAATGGCTGCATGCTAATTGTAAGCTGCAGGGTATCGCTAATACTCAACTCTATCTTAATTATTGACTTGGTGATTTGACTTGGTGATTTGACTTGATAATTTTGCTGATTCTTTATGACTGTATCGAGCATGAGCCATCCATATTAAATAAACAATACTAAAAACCAGCAAGATAAATAGATTGCCCTGTGGGAAATATTTTGTTACATTCTAGGGTTTTATTTGATTTAGCATCATCGATATTAAAACTAACAAAAGCTTAAACAGTAATAGAGTACAAGGTAAAGGCGATACTGATAGCTGTTTTAAATACCAATAATAAACACGCCATATTGTAATTTAACAAGGATGACCTTAATGATGTATCTCATAATAGCGGTGCTCTGTAGCGTCGCTGTTTCCGTACTTTTAAAAATACTACGCCAAAAAAATATCGATATTCGCCAAACCATCGTGGCGGGATATCCCGTGGCATTTTTATTAACTTGGGTGTTATTAAAACCAGATGTCAGTAGCATCGGCGCACTTGGTAATGCATGGGGCATCATTATTGCGCTTGGGGTGTTATTGCCGGCGGTATTTATCATCCTTGGGCGTGCGATTGATGCGGTCGGTATGGTCGCAACCGATGCCGCTCAGCGTTTATCGCTTATCATTCCTATTGTTGCCGCTTTTTTATTATTTGGCGAAGTACTGACAGGTACGCGAGTCCTTGGGCTAGTGTTAGGGTTTTTGGCGCTTGCTGCTTTGGTCTATCGCCCGCAGCATGGAATTATAAATACCCAAGCAAAGCAGACGCCGCTGTGGCTGTTTGGCGTTTGGTTAGGCTACGGCGTTATTGATATCTTATTTAAGCAAGTTGCCAAGCAAGGGGCGGCTTTTCCTTTAACCTTATTTGTGACGTTTGGGTTGGCGGGATTGCTGCTACTCGTTTACCTGCTTGTCACGCGCGTCCGCTGGCAGGGTAATGCCCTTAGCGCAGGGCTATTACTCGGCGCGCTAAATATGGGCAATATCTATGCTTATGTCCGTGCCCATCAAGTATTGTCTGAATCGCCAAGCATCGTCTTTACGGGTATGAACGTCGGTGTGATTGCGGTGGCAACGTTGATAGGCGTCGGCATATTTAAAGAGCAGCTTAATCGTATCAATATCGTCGGTTTATTATTGGCAGTTTGCTGTGTGGCAGTATTGTTTTTGGCTTAACTTCGCCGCTTGTAAGTGAGCAAAATTTTAACTTATCAACGATAGGCACGCGCGATGTCCTATGTTAAGGTTATTTATAGTCAAGCTCACGTTAGCTGCGGGCTGATTGACTTATTATAATAATGTTTGACCCTTATTAATTAGGATAGGATATCTACTCAATGGAATACGAAAAACAACTACAGCGTATCAAAAATGGTTCAGGTTTTATCGCCGCCCTTGATCAAAGCGGTGGCAGTACGCCAAAAGCGCTAGAAAATTATGGCGTTAGCGGCGATGCTTATGACAACGATGAAGCCATGTTTGACTTGGTACATGAGATGCGCGCCCGTATCATGACTTGTGATGCCTTTGATAATGAGCGTGTCCTTGGCGCAATTTTATTTGAAGATACGATGGAGCGCGAGGTCAATGGCAAGCCAACCGCCAACTATCTATGGGAAGATAAAAATATCGTGCCTTTTTTGAAGGTGGATAAGGGTTTGGCTGAGCAAATGGATGGCGTGCAAGTGATGCGCCCGATGCCCAATTTAAACTCGTTATTAGATAAGGCAAAAAATTATCCGGTATTTGGCACTAAAATGCGTTCAGTCATTTATGAGCCAAGTGTCGATGGTATTGAGCTAGTCGTACAGCAGCAGTTTGATGTGGCAAAACAGATTATCTCTAAAGGTTTGATGCCTATCGTTGAGCCTGAAGTAGATATCAACAGTAGCAAAAAACATGATTGCGAAATCATCCTTAAAACCAGTATTTTGCATAATCTTGAGCGCTTAAACGACGGTCATCAAGTGATGCTAAAACTGACCTTGCCAGAAGAAGAGGGTTTTTATCAAGAGTTGGTTGACCATCCAAAAGTACTAAAAGTGGTGGCATTGTCTGGTGGTTATAGTCGTTATGATGCCTGCGAAAAGCTCAAGCAAAACCCTGGTATGATTGCCAGTTTCTCGCGTGCCTTTACCGAAGGTTTAAGCAAGCAACAAAGTGACGAAGAGTTTGCTAATACTATTAACGCTTCTATTGAAGAGATTTACGAGGCGTCAAAGGTATAATGTCTTAAAGCTTTATAATTGATTTTTAATCCCAGCTGACCTTAGGTTTGCTGGGATTTTTTTATTGCTTTAATTTTATAATAAACTTATTATAATTCGAATTAAGTTCATCATTTTATGAGCTTATATATCATAAAATGGAGATCTTCTAATGCATGTACGTTACTTAAGCTTGGTCCTAATTTCTATGTTAGGTGTATCTGGTTGTGGCGGCGGTGGTGACTCGGATAGTGGTGGCTCTTCGATTATTCCTAATACGGATATTCCTTCTATAGAGCACAATACTGATACTACGCAAAAGCGTCAAGTGCCCAAACCTTTTGCTGGCTCTTACGGTGCAGTAATTAATAGTGATTTGAAAGATATTTATAAAACAGATTTATTTATGAGCACTATAGTCAACAATGATGGCGAATTTTGGATGATATATACCAACAATGGCTTTCTTTATAGTGCTGGAGATTTAGTGTTTGGTTTGGTAAATGGTACATTTGAAAAAAGCAGTAATCCAAATTTTACCTCATTGTCATCAAATGCTACTGACTATAGCTTCACCAGTAACAGCGTCAGCACAAGATCAATTGACCTTGACTCTAGAAGCAACGGTGGTGCTGATTTTACTTTTTTTGAAAATATCATTGTTGAAGATGTGTCTAATCCAGAAGGCTTTCAAGAGGAGCTTCGATACCCAGTATTTTTAAACTATAATGAAGGCAACTCTACAGATAAATTAGAAGATTACAAAGGAATGTATCAAGGCGCACTAGTAACTACTAACACGCGTAATAAGGCTAGCTTGGTTACAAATAATATCTCACAAGGAAGGATGAAATACAGCATCGTTGATGAGCAGGGTTGTACTATTGACGGCTATATTATCTTTGATCCAAAATCTATTTATCTGCGTGTAGATGGGAACGTTGACAATCCAGCCATAACTTGTCCTCTAGAAGCGGGTAAGGTACATGGTCTTGTGACTAAAGATCGTTACGACTCTAAAACTTTAATACTCGTTAATGACGATAATAAAGAAGCATATGTATTTAGCGTCGTTAGTTAAGCAACCAAATATCTCTAATATTCAATTAAGACCAATAAAAAAAGCTTGCCCCTAATTTGACGAGAGGCAAGCTTTTTATTTTAGCCATTATTCAATACTTAAAATCAAATCTCTTTATACAATTGACGACCTTCTTTATGATATTTTTCGCTCATTTCAGCCATGCCTTTATGAATCTCATCGAGGCTGGCTTCGCCTACTTGTCCAACCAGCTCAGTATCCACTTCTTTAATCATATGACCTGCATTAGTTAAATCGCCCGTTTGCGGGGTGACTTGTTTATTAGCGGCGTCTTTATCCAGTCCTGCTGCATATTCACGCACGTTTTGGGTGATTTTCATTGAGCAAAACTTTGGTCCACACATCGAGCAAAAGTGCGCCGACTTATGGGCGTCTTTTGGCAAGGTTTCGTCATGATATTCACGCGCGGTATCAGGATCAAGGGCCAGATTAAATTGATCATCCCAGCGGAACTCAAAACGGGCTTTGGACAAAGCATTATCACGTGCTTGTGCACCCGGATGACCTTTGGCAAGGTCGGCAGCATGAGCAGCAATTTTATAAGTGATAATGCCGTCTTTGACGTCCTTTTTATTTGGCAGACCTAAATGCTCTTTTGGTGTTACATAGCAAAGCATTGCCGTACCAAACCAACCAATCATCGCCGCACCAATAGCGCTGGTGATATGGTCATAACCGGGAGCAATGTCCGTGGTCAAAGGCCCTAAGGTATAAAAAGGGGCGTCAGCACATAGCTCAAGCTGCAAGTCCATATTTTCTTTAATACGGTTCATCGCTACGTGCCCAGGACCTTCAATCATCACCTGCACATCGTGCTTCCAAGCGACTTTGGTTAGCTCGCCAAGGGTACGCAGCTCACCAAACTGTGCTTCGTCATTGGCGTCTTGTAAACAACCCGGACGCAGACCATCACCTAAGCTAAATGCCACGTCATACTGCTTCATAATCTCGCAGATATCTTCAAAGTGGGTGTATAAAAAGCTTTCTTTATGATGGGCAAGGCACCACTGCGCCATGATAGAGCCGCCACGCGAGACGATGCCCGTCAAGCGATTGGCGGTTAGCGGTACATAACGTAATAGTACGCCGGCGTGAATGGTAAAGTAATCAACGCCTTGTTCGGCTTGCTCAATGAGCGTATCGCGGAATATCTCCCACGTTAAATCTTCGGCAACGCCATCGACTTTCTCTAACGCTTGATAAATCGGTACGGTACCAATAGGCACTGGCGAGTTACGAATCAACCATTCACGGGTTTCATGGATATGATTGCCCGTCGATAAATCCATGATGGTGTCTGCACCCCAGCGCGTTGCCCACGTCATTTTTGACACTTCTTCATCGATAGAAGAACCGAGCGCTGAGTTACCGATATTGGCATTAATTTTGACTAAGAAATTACGCCCGATAATCATCGGCTCGGATTCAGGGTGATTGATGTTATTTGGAATAATTGCGCGACCAGCAGCCACTTCATCACGGACAAATTCAGGGGTGATGATTTTTGGCGTGTTGGCACCAAAGCTTTCGCCGTCATGTTGGCGCATATCGGTCGATTCGTGCTGCTTTTGCGTTTCACGAATGGCGATATATTCCATTTCAGGCGTGATAATACCGCGACGCGCGTAATGCATTTGCGTGACGTTCTTTCCTGCTAAGGCGCGACGTGGTTTATCGATATGCGCAAATCTTAAATTAGCGGTACTGATATCGCGGGCGCGCGCTTGTCCGTATGAGCTAGATAAGCCGTCTAACTGTTCAGTATCGTCACGCTCAGCTATCCAGCCTTCGCGTAGCTTTGGTAAGCCTTTGGTCAAATCAATCTCGACATTGGGATCGGTATAAACGCCTGAGGTATCATAGACGTAAAACGGTGGATTTTGTTCCCATTCGGACTCGCTTGCCCCTTGTATGGGGGTAGGGTCAAGGGTGATCTCGCGCATCGGTACTTGAATGTCAGGACGTGAGCCCTCGATATAGACTTTTTTAGAAGCGGGTAAGATGCGGTGTAAGTCGCGGGCGTCTTCTTCAAACCGCGCATCATTGGCGGTACGGTGAGCAGGCGTTTTGAGGGCGTCGGCTTTTTTGTCAGAAGTTTTGACAATAGGAGTTGAAGTATTCTGTGTGAGGTTCATATGCTGTCCTAGCGTGTTGGTTTTTTGAATAAAAGCAACACCGCCAGTAGCTGCGGGGCAAGACGATGCAAGATAGACAAATTCAATCATCAAACACGTGCACTATTATTAGATTCAACTTTCATTGAAACTCAATCTAATGCCGTTTTTAAATGATTGGTAGGCGCAGCTTTTTATTAATTGCCATACAGCAGCGTAAAAACGCTGTCAGACATAAGATATCGGCAATAATAAAAAGGCATTTCTGCGCGCCCTTTGTTCATATATAACATAGGCTTAAGACTTCCCTGCGTCGGTACTAACCGCATCAGGTTCGGCGGGTGATCTCTCAGCGAATGTATTAAAAAGCTTAGAAAGTAAGCTTGTCATACACCGCACCCCGAGTCTGTCAGTGTTGTAAATCAGTCTCATACTAACAAACTATAAGGGTGCTGCCTAGTCATTTGCCGTTTGTTAGTTGAGAGGCAGTTTCGATATTTTTAATTTAATAACTGTCTTTTAATCAATGACAGTTTTTTTTGATTAATAACAACCATCATGCGCATTATTTTTCTGGTGTCCAGCCCTGCGCACGCTCGTAGTCTTCGTTATCTAAGAACTTCTCACGTTGCTCGGTTAAGAACTTTTTGGCTGCAGGGTCTAGCATGCTGAGATGGTTTTCGTTAATCAGCATCGTTTGCTGCTCAAGCCACTCTTTCCATGCTTTGTCCGAGACGGTTTCTTGCAGCTCTTGACCTTTTTTATTAGGAAAAGGTGGATGCGGCATTTTTGGTAATTCTTGCTTATATTTGCGGCAAAAGACGGTATTGGCTTGCGGATTAAAAGTCTCAGTCATAAAGCAATCCTTATTAGTTAATGGTATTAAATTATTAAGTGCAATATTGGTATTGACCTATGATAACGGTCTTCGAAGATTTATCCAAGGATATCAGGTGTAGAGAAGGTAACAGCCCATATAGCTACTGATGTTCATAACGATATTTATAAAACCATATTTCTAAAATTATCTGCATAAAAATACCCGCGATTGATGCGGGTATTTTTATGCATGGATTAGTACTGTAATTAAACCTTGTATGGCGCTGCTAGTTTTACGCAAATACTTTTAAGCGCACACGACCATTAACGACAGCTTGCTTCACTTGATTTGGCGCAGTACCACCTAAGTGGTCACGGGCGGCCAATGAACCTTCTAGCGTTAGATACTCAAAAACATCATCGCCAATCGCATCGCTAAACTGCTGCAGCTGCGCTAAAGACAAATCACTTAAATCGACGCCTTCTTTAATACCCAAAGCAACGGCATTACCGACCACTTCATGGGCATCACGGAAAGCCACACCGCGGCGAACCAAATAATCAGCCAAATCGGTGGCTGTCGCATAGCCTTTCATGGTGGCTGCACGCATATTTTCTTTATTTGGTGTGATGTTCGGTAGCATATCAGCAAATGCTAATAGCGAACCCGTTAAGGTGTCAACGCAATCAAATAGCGGCTCTTTGTCTTCTTGATTGTCTTTATTATAAGCAAGCGGCTGACTTTTCATCAGGCTTAACAATGTCATCAATTGCCCAAAGACACGCGCCGCTTTACCGCGTACCAATTCAGGCACATCAGGGTTTTTCTTTTGCGGCATGATAGATGAGCCAGTACAGAAGCGATCAGGGATTTGCACAAAGTTAAATTGCGCTGACATCCATAGGATAATCTCTTCGCTCATACGTGACATATGCATCATCAAGATAGAAGCCGCTGAGGTAAACTCAATAGCAAAATCACGGTCTGAGACGGCATCGAGTGAGTTTTGGCAAATACCTTCGAAACCTAGTAATTTGGCAGTGATGGTGCGATCAATTGGGAAAGTCGTACCAGCAAGGGCGGCGCTACCAAGCGGCATCTGATTGATACGGCGGCGCGCATCGACAAGACGTTCAGTATCGCGATATAACATCTCAAACCATGCCATCACGTGATGACCGAAGCTGACGGGCTGCGCGGTTTGCAGATGGGTAAAACCTGGCATGATGGTATCGGTATGCTGCTCCGCCAAATCTAACAAGCCGCTTTGCAAACGTACCAATAGCGCAATGATATTGTCGGTTTCTTCACGCAACCATAGACGAATATCGGTCGCAACCTGATCATTACGGCTACGGCCTGTATGCAATTTTTTCCCTACCGCGCCGACAATATCAGTTAGGCGTGATTCGACGTTCATGTGCACGTCTTCAAGCGCGATAGACCAGTTAAACTCGCCCGCTTCAATCTCACGTAACACTTGCTGTAGACCATCGATAATAGTCGCAACGTCGTCAGCGCTTAAGATGCCACACTCTTTAAGCATGGTGGCATGCGCAATTGAGCCTTGAATATCGTGGCGGGCAAAGCGCTGGTCAAAGCCGACAGAAGCGGTAAAGGCGGCGACAAAGCTGTCCGTCGCTTCACTAAAGCGACCGCCCCACATCTGCTGACCCTGACTACTGGTAGGGCTTTGCGCTGCGGCAGTATTTGTTGGAGAAGCTTCTGTGCTAGAATCAGAAACAGCTGCATTTTTATTTGAATCGGGATTATTACTATTTGAAGAATTGGCGTTCATATCGGTACAAGACAAGTCAAGAGAATAAGAACTCAAGTATAGCAAATGATGAGGTTGCCTTACTAGCGGAGCGCTTAGAGTTTTTTATGCCCAAGCTCATGGAAATCATGAAGGCTTGGCAGTGGCTACTGGCAATCTTTTTTTGGTCGCTGTTTGTAGCGATAGTCGATCGCCATAGTGTGGCCAACCAAGCGCAATTTATCATCAAATTTATCGCAAGGTTTATCCAAACCAGCTTAACCTTGATACCTTCTTTTTATTTAATTGATTATCTGCGCCCTATATTAAAGCGTTTAAGCGTCTCAACAGCCAGCATGTATGTCTTGCTTATCTTAACGAGCGCCACAGCAGTGACCATGATGTTGGTCCTGCTGATTATGATAAATTTTGGTTGGTTTGATTATAGTATTCGCGTCTTTGTCTCAACGGTGGTGTTTAATACCGTCATTACCGCCGGTTTTACTATTGCCACTTTGCTAATTTTTTTACGGCGCTACCGTGAGCTGAATGCGCTGAAGCAATCATTTGAGCAAAAATTGAGCGCCCAAAACGATATATTAAAAGCTCGCTTAGCGCCGCATTTCTTTTTTAACACCATCAATACCCTGATGTCGCTGATTGAAACTAACCCAACCCGCGCTGCTTATTTGTTGCAGCACGTTTCAGCGTTATTCCGAGCCAGTTTTAATGGTGCGCGTGAGATTAGTTTTGAGGAAGAGATTGCCCTTTGCGAGCATTATTTGGCCATCGAATCCATCCGCTTGGAGGATAAACTGGCAGTAAACTGGCGGCTACCTGACGAAGATGTGATGTATGACATGGTCATCACTGCTTTGACTTTACAAAGCGTGATTGAAAAAATGCTACTCAATGTGGTTGAGATGACCACCGACACCATTTATATCGATATTAAAGTCAGTTGGCTGCAGCATCGTGTCGAGATTACCATTAGTGTGCAACTGCCTAAAAAAACCTTGATGATTAACCATGACTTACGCCAGCATATGGATTTTTATATTCAGGCAGAACGTCTGCGAGCTTATTTTGGTGACAGCGCTGATATCCAAAGTCGCGTGACGAGTAAACAAATTATTACTATTATTCATTACCCGCTACAAGATGTCAGTTTATAATCTTTGCTTTTGAAAGCGCTTTCTTTGGCTAGTAATAATAAACCAGCCATCGTAGGCGGGTAGCGTGGCATATTTATTGCACTGTTTATCATATTGTTGATGATTATCAGTTTTTAAACTCACCAATTTTTAGAATTACCAATGCTTAACTATTACCAATGCTTAAATATTAGCAGTGCTTAAATGCTAAAAAAGGCGTTGAAACGCTCAAGCGCTATTGGTGGCTTGCAGAAATGGGACGGTTGGTTTATAACTGAAGTAAGGTGCATTGCCTTTGCTAAAAGGCGTATGGTATTTTTTGCTAAGTGGTGAGCTTTAAATAATGATAAATCCTAATAAATGCTGATATATGATAAATACTATTAAAGATTGTTAAGTCTGCACTTATAAAGGAGTTTGCATGCGGATTGTTGTTTGTGATGATGAGCCATTAGCCCGTGAACGTTTGGTTAGGATTGTCCAAGAATCAGGTCATGAGGTGGTTGCCCAAGCAAAGACGGGCATCGAGGCCATTATTGCCGTAAAATCTCAGCAGCCGGACATCATACTGCTCGATATTCGCATGCCTGAGATGGATGGGGTTGAGTGTGCCCAAGAGCTTGCGAAGCTGAACCATCCACCCGCCATCATCTTTGTAACGGCTTACGACCATTATGCGATTGCGGCGTTAAAAGCCAATGCCATCGGTTATTTATTAAAACCAGCCAATAAAGATGAGCTACTAGAAGCACTGCATAAAGCCACCAATCTCAATGCCGCGCAATTAAATGAGATTCGCAAATTCGAAAATCCAACTGCCCGTCCAGTGCGTGAACATATAGCAGCGCGTACCCACCGCGGGGTTGAGCTGATTGAGCTCAAAGATATCTACTACTTTACCGCCGATCAAAAATACGTCAAAGTACGCCATAAAGAAGGCGTTGTCCTTATTGATGACACCCTAAAAGAGCTTGAGCAAGAATTTGAAGACAGGCTTTTTCGCGTGCATCGTAACGCGATTATCAATATCAAATATCTAGATTTTTTAGAAGCCTTGGATGCAGGACAGTTTCAACTGCACTTTAAAGGGATTGATGAGACGCTAGCAGTCAGTCGTCGCCATCTACCGGCACTCCGTGAAAAGATTCAAAGCATGTAGTGATAAGGGCTTCATGCTGTTGACATAATCATGCCATATCATCAAACCCTTATTTATGCTTAAATAGGGGTATTTTTTTGCATCATTCTGCTTTATATATCGTTTGTAGCCCCCGTTTTGGGTACCAAATTTGCATTATTGTTGCGCACTGACATTCTAGTATCGAACTTATTGAGGCCTTTTATGAGCACCATGCAGCCACCTGCTTTGACTACCTTAAATATCGCCACCCGCCAAAGCCCATTGGCATTATGGCAAGCTGAGCATATCCGTGACCGTCTATTGGCGCTGTATCCTGAGATGACGATTAACCTGCTAAAGATTGTCACTAAAGGGGATAAGATTTTAGATACGCCGCTGGCGAAAATTGGCGGCAAGGGTTTGTTCGTTAAAGAGCTTGAGCAAGCGTTGTATGACAAGCAGGCTGATATTGCGGTGCATTCTTTAAAAGACGTACCGATGGAATTGCCAGAAGGCTTGACGCTGGGTGTCTATTGTAAACGTGCCTCGCCAACCGACGCCTTTGTTTCTAACACTTATCATAGTATCGATGAGTTGCCACAAGGCGCGGTAGTCGGTACCGCAAGTCTACGTCGCCAATGCCAAATCAAGGCTTATCGTCCTGATTTGCAAATTAAGACCCTGCGCGGCAACGTCGGTACGCGCTTAGGGAAGCTTGATGCGGGCGAGTATGATGCCATTATTTTGGCAACCAGTGGTTTGCAGCGTATTGAGCTTGATGAGCGCATTCGTAGTGAGTTGGATATTGATATTTGCTTGCCCGCGGTTGGACAAGGTGCGCTAGCGATTGAATGCCGTGAAGGCGATGATGAGGTTCTAAAATTACTAGCACCGTTAAATGATGACAAAGCTCGTATCCGCCTAATCGCTGAGCGCGCGCTAAACCGTCATTTACAAGGTGGCTGCCAAGTACCGATTGCGGCTTATGCAGTATTGCAAATGGCTGATGCAGACGACAATAGCAGTAGCAGTAGCAAAAACAATAGCCAAAACGGCAATAATGATGCCGGTGATACATTGTGGCTACGTGGCCGCGTCGGTCAAGAGGACGGTAGCGAGCTGCTCAAAGCTGATAAACGTCTGACTTTAAGCGGCAGCCAAGCTGAACAAGAAGCGCAAGCCAACCAGCTAGGTATTGAAGTCGCTGAAATGCTACTAGAAATAGGTGCTGGTGATATCTTATCCGCCATTTATAATCCTAAATAGCACCTATATTTAATAATATTTAACTATTATTGTCATCTCAATCATAGCGCTATCTTTACTTAGATGGCTCTATGATTCAGCGTCCTTTCTTCCTAAGCCTTTTGTCACGGTATGTTTATGTCTTGGTCATCACCGAAGTCCACTGATTCAAATCAACCTATTGATAAGCCAGCATTGCTGCCGCAAGTCATCATCAATACGCGCCCAGTTGAGCGTGCAGCGCCGCTGACCGAACATTTACAAGCGGCAGGGATATCGGTAATTGATATGCCGATGTTGACCTTAGAGGCGCGTACAACTACCGAGCAGGATATGGGATTGATGCGCCAATGGTTTGCAGGTGACTATCAAGCACTCGTTATCGTGAGCCCGACAGCAGCAGCTTCAGGGCTGTCTGTTTGGCAAGCACTTGAGCATGAACGCCATGCTCAAAAATCTAGCGAAAATGCTAGCGCGCAAAAAGAGACAGGGTTTACAGGTTTAAAAGCGCCAAGCCATCTGATAGCGGTTGGGGAAGCGACTGCGGCAGTGTTAAATGATGCAAAGTTGGCTGCATCAAGCTATCAAGTATTGCAGCCTTTAATTGCCAATAACGAAGGTATGCTAGCCATGCCTGAAATTGACAGTCTTCAAGCTGGCGATAAGCTCTTGGTCTGGCGCGGGCTTGGTGGGCGGCGCTTATTGGTCGATACCTTACAGGCGCGCGGCGTCCATATCGATAGCATCGCTTGGTATGAGCGCAAGATGCCTGCCGATGCTATGACGCAGTATGAGCAATGGCAAACGCAGTTTCTCGCGCAGCAGTCTTTGCAGCAGACAACCTCAGTAGCACAGCCAAAGCCCATTGTGATTGTCAGTAGTGGCACGGCGTTTGAGCATTGGGAAGCGATTGTTAAGGCAGTTGCCGCAAAAGTTTCAGAGTCAAAGAAAGACAAAATAGCCAGTTCACCGCTGCAGCTTAATGATTTTGCTTACGTGGTATTAGGTGAGCGCTTAGCCAATATGGTCGCGCGTCAGCAGTTAAGCTATTGGCGGGTGGAAGATTTGGCTCCGGCCACTATTCTTGCGGTAATCCATTCGCCAATAGTGGGTTCAATGTAAGTAAGAAAAAAGGGTAAGCAAGAACACAGACTTTTATTAATCTACTTATTTTATATTTGCTTAAAAATTATCAATCACTAACGGTGCTGCCTTATGTCCATGAATTCTGAATCGTTATCTCAGGAACCTTCTGCTATTCAGCAGCGCCGGCAAGCAAATATGTTTTTGGTGCGCCTGCAATGGTTAATGATTTTATTGCTTATCGCCGCTTTACTCTGGCTTTATATCAGTCAGCAGCGTTTTGAGCATAATGTCAATGAGCGCTTGCAAAGCAATGAGCAAGTGGTCAGTCGCCTCAATGAGATGGACGATCGCATTTTTGCGATGAGCCAGCAAACCTTGCCAGCACCGCGTACCGCCGCCAGTAGCCAAGCCCAAAACCAGCTCGATTTATTACGTATTCAAATACAAGCGGCTGATAGATTGTTGGCAGACAATAACGAGAGTGCGGCGATTGAATTATTGCGTGGCCTGCATTGGCAATTGTCCCAAAGCAGTAATGAGATTGCCCCAGCGCTGACCGTGGTGATTAAACAGAGCTTGGCAAAGGATATCGAGCGCCTGCAGGCAAGAAGCTCGCAGCCGAGTCCGTGGCAGCTACAAAACATAGCCATTCAAAATATCCAAGAGTTTTTACATAGTTACGAGCGTGAACATCCTGCTAATGGCAGCGATTTGACGCAAAACCTTGATAATAATATGAGCTTAACGCGCCGCCAGCTTATGATTCACGAAGTCATTATGACCTTGAATCTTGCCACTCAAGCCAGCAATATGCGTGAAAAAGAGCAGCTGGTCGGTTATCTGCGTCAAGCGCGCAAGCAGCTACAAACCCTAGTACCACAAACGTCAACGCCAAAAACAATATCTACCGATAATAAAAACTCTCAAACAGCCAATAGTACGACCGCTAATAAAGATAAGGTACAAACCAAATCGTCTCCTAATGACATTACCGAGGTTATAGACTGGCTAGATCGATTGATTGCTAATGCGCCAAAACCTACGCCATTATTAACCAAGCAAATTTTAGATAAGCCTAAACGTTAATGGTGGTTTTTAAAACTCTATAAGATAAAAACAAGAGAAAGCAAGTGATGAATAGTTTTGAGAAAAATACAGCTTTAAGTAATGAAAGTTTAAGTAATGCCCGTCCTGACGAGTTGGCGCACTATCCAATTATTCATCATCAGCCGATCCATTGGGGTGAGATGGATGCCTTTAACCATCTAAATAACGTAGTGTTTTATCGCTATGCGGAGTCTGCACGGATTGGCTATTTGCAGGCGCTTGGCATGTTTGATGGCAGTATGGTCACGGTCTTAGCGCAATCAAGTTGCCAATATCTACGCCCTGTGACTTATCCCGATACCTTATTATTAGGCGTGCGTTGTCAGCGTTTGGGCAATACCAGCATAGTAATCGAATACAGCTATTATAGCTGCGCTCAAAAGGTGATTGTCGCAACCGCTGATGCGGTCATTGTCCGTTTAGACAGTGATGGCAAGGATAAGTTGCCTTGGACCAATGAGGAGCGTGAGCGCTTAGTGGCATTAGAAGCAAGCGTTGGTCATATGCCCGAGCTTTAAAAACTTTAAAAAGCCGGCTTATTTAGTAGGTTATAAATGCTACCAAAATGATACCGATAAAAAACATCATCAATAAAAAATTCATAAAAAATTCATAAAAAAAGGCACGCTAAATGATTAGCGCGCCTTTTTTGTTCTATTTCTACTGCTTACTTTTACTGTTGGTCTTTATTTTTGCTTAGGTGCGTGAACAAAGTCAACGACGTTCAACTCAAACCCTGACAAGGCATAAAACTTCATTGGTGATGACAATAAGCGCATATCACGAACCCCTAAATGGCGTAAAATCTGTGCGCCAACCCCAATGCTGCGATACGGCTGCTGCGCAATGGTTGAGATTGATTGATTTTCAGCGGCTTTATCAAGCGCCTCTCCTAAATCAATCGGCTGATGATTGCCAATCCAAACCAGCACGCCGCGTTCTGATTCTTGTATTTCTTCTAATGCTGAGCGTACGCTCCAGCCGCTACGACCAGTGGTGTCATTTTTAGCGGCAAATAAGTCGCGTAATGGATGGAAACCATGGACACGAACGGTACTGACGCCTTCGCTCACATCGCCTTTTACCAAGGCTAAATGAGTTTCGTCAGCGCCAAATTCGCGGAAACGATGCAGCGTGAAAGTGCCATATTCTGTCTCAAACGGATGTGATTCAATTTCTTCGACCGTTTGCTCATTGGCAATGCGATAGTTAATTAAGTCTGCAATCGTACCGATTTTAATACCATGCTCTTTGGCAAATATCTCAAGGTCATCACGGCGCGCCATCGTCCCATCATCATTGATGATTTCAACGATCACCGCTGCTGGCTCCAACCCCGCTAGGCGCGCCAAATCACAACCGGCTTCGGTATGACCGGCACGATGCAGGACGCCACCGTTTTGAGCCATAATTGGGAAAATATGCCCAGGCTGGACGATATCTTCTGGTTTTGCTGAAGAGGACACCGCTGCTTGAATGGTACGCGCACGGTCAGCGGCAGAAATACCTGTCGTCACGCCTTCAGCGGCTTCAATAGACACGGTAAAGTTGGTGCTAAATTTTGCCTCATTGCGGTCTGACATCAGTGGCAGTGCCAACTGTTTACAGCGTGCTTCTGACAAGGTTAAACAAACCAAACCGCGAGCATGGGTAATCATAAAGTTGATATCATCAGGGCGCACATGGGTCGCTGCCATAATGATATCGCCTTCGTTTTCGCGATCTTCGTCATCCATTAAGATGACCATTTTTCCGGCACGAATATCTTCGATAATCTCAGGAATCGTATTTAAACTCATAGGAAGTCTCAATATTTTATTATGTATAGATAGGTTTAATTAGGGATATAAATCATCATCTGCCTATTGTAGCAGTAGATTGACAAAAACACTGTTGCGGTAAAGCAAAGCATGCCTTGATAAGAGCCACATAAGTAGAAGCAATGTGCTATAAAAGTTTCCGATCAACTGGTTTGTATATATCATTATGAGGACATTTTAACGCTTTTCACCCCAGCGTGCTGCGTCATCTTGCCAATATGTCAGTTAATAGGTTAAAAATAATCATAAGTATTATCAATGATGCAAACGCATAGCCTTTATTCGTTACTGGCCGCTTGCCCCTTTAGCCAGTCCATAAACTGCTTACTGTGTTGCTCGCGCTGATTGTCAGCAAATTCATAAAAACTTGTCCCGACTAAATTGTCGGGCAAATAGCTTTGCGGATAATAGTGGTTGGGATAATCGTGCGGATAAGCGTAGCCTTGACCATAACCTTGATTGCGCATCAGTTTGGTCACGCCATTACGCAAATGTAGCGGCACAGGCGAGGCGTCTTTTTCTGCCAAGGCCATCGCCGCATTGATGGCTTTATATGTACTATTGCTTTTGGCGCTGGTCGCCAAATAAACCACCACTTGCCCTAAGATAATACGTGCTTCTGGCATACCGATGGATTGCACGCTACGCAAAGCGGCATCCGCAAGAAGTAGGGCATTAGGATTGGCATTACCGATATCTTCGCTGGCCAAAATCACCAAGCGCCGCGCGATAAAATCAGCAGGTTCGCCGCCAACGAGCATCCGCGCCATCCAATATAGCGCCGCATCAGGGTCGGAGCCGCGTACGGATTTTATCATGGCAGATATAATATCGTAATGCTGCTCGCCATCTTTATCGTAGCGTACGAGCGCCGTTTGGGCGACACGGGCGACCAATTCATCATCGATAATTAATGGTGATTGCTTGGTATCCGCCGTTTGAATAGCAAGCTCTAATAAATTGAGCGCTTTTCTAGCATCACCATGTGCCAACTGGCTTATCGTTTGTTGCGCCTGCAGATCGACGGTTAAATTTTTGAGAATGTTATCTTCTAAAAGCGCGCGATGTAATACGGCACTGATTTGTTCAGGCGTCAGCGGCTCTAGACGATAAACTTGGCAGCGCGATAGCAGCGCATTATTAACGCTGAATGACGGATTTTCGGTTGTCGCCCCAATTAAAGTGATGTCACCTGACTCTACTGCGCCGAGTAAGGCATCTTGCTGGGCTTTATTAAAACGATGAATCTCATCGATAAACACAACCGGTGATTCAAAGCTTAACGAATCCTTAGTATCTAATACTTCACGTAATTGCTTAACGCCAGTATTTAATGCTGATAGCGCATGAAAGGGTCGTCCAACGGCATCAGCCAACAACATCGCGATGGTGGTTTTACCGATGCCCGCTTCGCCATGCAGAATAATCGATGGCAAATGTCCTTGTTCGACCAAGCGCCGTAACGGTGCACCCGCTGCTAATAAGTGCTCTTGACCGATAATGGCATCAAGTGTTGCAGGGCGAATACGCTGAGCAAGGGGCGTATCAGCATGAAAATTAGGTGGCATAAAGGTCTCTATTATCAATTAAATATTTTCAATTCTTATTAGGGTGTATCTTCATTTTAAGCTTAACGCTAAAAACAATGACTCATGTCCTTCTAGCTAGGCTAACGCAGATTTACGTTAATAAAAGTCAGCTAAGTGTACAGCTTATGTCTTATAGACTTTATTTTTTAGGTTTTTAGCCCTATTAAAGGCTTATAGCTCTATAAAAATCGTACTTATAAAATAGCATCTATAAATGCTTAATTTTTGAATATAAGGTAAGACAGTAATGAGGTTGCAGTCGACTTTCAAGCGCTTATTTAAGCACTCTATAGCTGCTAAAGGCTCAAAGCAACAGTCACGCCAGCTGACTGAGGGAGAGATAGCACTGGCACGCTCAGTGTTCGGTGACAGTCTTAAGCTTGATGGTGTGCAGCTTAAGACCGCGTGGTGGGTACTAAAGCATTATGCTGTGAGCCCTAATGGTAATATTTATTTCCATCCGGCCGACTGGGTTACGGATTTTAGCCAGTGTTCCTTGGGTAAGCAAAGCTGGCTTATCCATGAATTGACCCACGTTTGGCAATTGCAGCAAGGTCTTAAAGTTGTACGCGGCGCTATCATCAATCGCCGTTATGATTATGTACTTGAAGCAGGTAAGTCCTTTTTTAACTACGGGATTGAGCAGCAGGCGCGTATGGTGCAAGACTATTTTGTCCGTCGTCATCATGGTCATGACTGTCGTGATTTTGAAACTTGTATTCCATTTTTAAAGGCACAAACGCTCAATAGCAATCATGATACCCCTGACAGTCACAGCTCGTTGAAAGTTTAATCTTTCTATTATGCTGGAATATTTATATGATGGCTTAAGCTTTCTCTTATTATAGACAGTTAATATATAAACAAAATAAGTAGAGAGGCTAGGCATTAGCAACAGGAATTATAATAAAAAACATGGTAATAAAAAGCTCGATACTTTATCACTCAATTGACTCAATAGCGCTTCTAAAAATACCATCAGTCATGGACGGTGTTATCACGTTGGCTTTTACTCTTTCTGCTTTTAACAAGGATATGAATTCGGATGTTTAAACTTTTACCAGTAAAACCTGACATTGACATTGATACCCGTCATCGCTCTATCAATAAAACGATGATTCGCCCTTATAAAGCACCGACATTGCTTGCGGTAGCACTGACTGGCGTATTGTTAGTGAGCGGCTGTCAGCAGCAAGCAGAAGAGCCAGTATCTGATAGCAGTCAAACCAAAGAGAAAACCAGCGCAGAGGACAGTCAGCCTATGCGTAAAAGCGATTCGGCTGCTGCCCGTATAGAGCAGCTCCAGCCTTTGTATCTTGCGCAAGCGAAAGGACTGCAGCAGCGCTTGCAAGCAGAATATGAATCGCTACAAGCGGCAGATGCGTCAGACAGTGGCAATGACTTGTTGGCTGATAGTGCTACAACTGAAGCTCTAGCGACTGAAAATAGTCCATCTAGCACAGTTTCCACTAATACAGCATCTGAGCAAATAGCAAAACCAGCGACCACGGATTCAGCAGCAGTCGCTACGGCGAATAATAATAGTGAGTCTAATGCTAATAGCAACTCTGATATCGATGCTACTGCAGAGGCTGATATCAATACCAGTACCGAGGTTGGCGAGCGCGATTTAACCGTGCTTAAGCGTATCAGCCTTGAGCCGCGTAAACCAGTGATGTTGACGGATGAGCAGATTATAGAAAGCTATCAGCAAGCGATGGAAACCCTTTATCAACCTGTGACCACGCCGCTTAGTGCGGAAGATGTTGATACTTTAATCAATATCGCGACATTGGTGCCGCAGGTATTCGAACATGCAGAAATCGCCGGTAGACTTAGTGCGAAAAGCCCAGCGCTGGCGCGTTTGATTATTCAGCATCAAGTTTGGGAACAAATAGAAGCCCAGCAAGTCATTGATATGCAGCAGATGAAAATTACCCAGCAGCAAGAGTTTGAAACGCTGATGGCGAAATTTAACGAAACCATTAAAGGCTATGATGAACAAATTGCCAAATACGAGCAAACGTTAAAAGAGTTTCAGTAAAGCGTTAGATATTTAGAGCTGTTTTGCTTAATGCCTCTTATTAAAGGCAAACCAAAAAAATCCCGCTACGATAGCGGGATTTTTATCTGTCTAACTTTTATACTTTTAAAACAAAAGACTGACTACTTGCGGTCTTCGACTTTAACGAATTCGCGTTTTGTCTCACCAGTATATAACTGACGTGGACGACCGATTTTGAACGGTGCGCTGTGCATCTCAAGCCAATGGCTGATCCAACCAGAGGTACGTGCCAATGAGAAGATAACAGTAAACATTGACGTTGGAATACCGATGGCTTTAAGGATAATGCCAGAGTAAAAATCAACGTTTGGATACAAGTTACGCTCAACGAAGAACGGGTCTTCTAAAGCAATTTTCTCAAGTGCCATGGCAAGCTCAAGCTTAGGATCATTGATACCCAATGCGCCTAGTACTTCGTCACAAGTCTCTTTCATCACTTGTGCACGTGGATCAAAGTTTTTGTAAACACGGTGACCAAAGCCCATCAATTTCACTTCACGGCTTTTCACTTTTTCCATGAATGCTGGTACGTTTTCAACTGTACCAATTTCATCTAACATAGTGAGTACGGCTTCATTAGCGCCGCCATGTGATGGTCCCCAAAGGGCTGCAATACCAGCAGCGATACAAGCGTAAGGATTGGCGCCAGTAGAACCCGCTAGACGTACGGTAGACGTCGAAGCATTTTGTTCGTGATCAGCATGCAAGGTAAAGATTTTGTCCATTGCACGGGTGATAACGTCATTGGTTTTGTAGTCAACATCAGCAGGCGTTGCAAACATCATGTATAAGAAGTTTTCCGCATAATTGAAATCATTACGTGGATACATGAACGGTTCGCCCTGTGAGTATTTATAACTCATGGCCGCAAGCGTTGGCATTTTAGCGATTAGGCGAATAGCGGTGATTTCACGATGCTCTTCATTGCTCACATCTAGATTTTCATGATAGAAAGCTGATAAAGCACCAACGACACCAACCATAATAGCCATAGGATGGGCATCACGGCGGAAGCCTTCAAAGAATTTGCGTAATTGGTCATGAACACCGGTATGCTTACGGATTTTTTCGTAGAAATCTGCTTTTTGCTCAGCGTTTGGTAAATCACCATGAATCAGCGCATACGCCACTTCTAAGTATTCAGCATTATTTGCAAGCTCATCGATAGGATAGCCGCGATGCAACAGCTCGCCTTTACCGCCATCAATGAAGGTGATTTTTGACTCAACAGGCGCAGTTGCCATAAAACCTGGATCGTAGGTCCAGTAGCCCGCTTTTTGAAAAGCAGCAACTTCGATAACTGACGGCCCTAAAGTACCTTCAATAATAGGAAGTTCGTATTCTTCACCATTTACGGTTAGTTTGGCATTGTTGTCAGCCATAAATTGCTCTCCATTTTTTAACTTGTTAGAATAAAAATATATCGACGCACACCCTCGCGTCATCACTAATCAAACGGTAAAACAGTCAAAGGGTCAAATAAATTTAACCCATTTAAGATGCAGGCTATATTAGCAGTTATTAGCTAAGTTTTGAAAAGACTTTTAGCAGTAATGTCTGTAATAGGAGTGCTGTAGTCGTCATTAGCGACTGTAAACTTTGTATCAAAATATGTCTGCTTAGTAATTTGGCTGTAAAGCATCATGCTAATATGAAAATAATGATTATCATTAACATTATAATATTACAGTGTTTTTGCTAAGATAAGCCATTTTAATCTGTAAGGCGCTATACTATAAAACAGACAGAGTATGCGTAACTGACAAATTGGCTTAATGCGACGAATTATTTTGATTGAGTAATACTAATGAATTCATCTTACTAATAGCCAGCTTTTTGTTATTTAATCTCTAATAACCACTATTTAGGGGATAAATTTGTAATTAGCGGCCAGTCATTTTATAATTAGAGGGATTTAACTGGCACTAGCTTTGCGCAAATTGATAAATCAACGTAATTAAGTCGCTGATAAAGCCTAGCTTTACTGCTGCTTTTTTATGATTGGACGTTCGCTTTATAGACCAGAACCCAGCTTATCGCTTAAATATTCTTGTTAACTGTTCTATTTTTAGATATCCAACAGTGAAGTTTACCTTAATAAAAAATGATAATATAGAGATGACACCCTGGCGTTATCTTTTTTTGTTGATGGCAAGCAGTAAAAATAGACTAGTTAATCGATTTATCCCATGCTGCGTGCTTACTATTATAAAACACGCAGACAGCTTGTTATTGGTAGGGATTATCTGTTCCACAAGCGAGGTTGAGCCGTCTATAGAGTCCTTATAGAAATCTATAGAAGCCTTATAGAAAAAGGTCTCATAGAAACGATATATAGAGAGCGTGTTTACTATATAAAATCTATCTATCAAATTTAGCGCAAATGAAATAACGTCAGCTAGCCCTTCCTTACCTTATTCATCTCATGTGTTGCTCGCCGCTTATAGAAGTGTATTTGTACCAAGCGTTGATAGCAGATACAGGAGTATAACCGCAAAAAGGATGCCCGCTGTGAAAAGCAACCGACCTATTGATCTGCCCTTAAGCCAAGTGATTAGCGTTAATCGCTCACCGATTGCGATAGCTTCAATCTTGCATCGTATCTCTGGCATTATTTTATTTCTACTTATTCCTGTCATGTTATGGATATTACAGAATTCTTTGGCGTCGCCTGAGAGTTTTGAAGCCATATTTGACAATGTCCTTGTTCGCTTTTTGGCGTGGATTTTTGTCGCCGCCATCGCTTATCACTTTGTGATGGGTATCAAGCATTTATTTGCTGATATGGGCATGAATGAGGAGCTAAAATCTGGCCGTGCCGCTTCTATGATTAGCTTTGTAATTGCAGCAATCTTAATTGTCGCGTCATTTGTATGGGTGATGTTCTAATGAAAAATGATTCAGGAATCAAAAGCGCTACTGGTCTAACCGGCTCAGGTTCACGTGATTGGATTATCCAGCGTATCAGTGGTGTGGTTTTAGCCGTATACAGTGTGGTATTACTGGGCTTCTTCTTAACTCATGGCAATGTAAGCTTCGTTGAATGGTCAGAATTTATGACCAGTTTACCGATGCGTCTGTTCAGCTTATTGGCCGTTTTGGCGTTGGCTGGTCATGCTTGGGTTGGTATGTGGACGGTATTTACTGACTATATTACCACTGGTAAACTGGGCTCAAGCGCAGCAGGTCTACGTTTAGTGCTACAGTCATTAATGATTATCGCTATTTTAGTTTTCCTATTTTGGGGCATTATGATTTTTTGGGGTAACGGCTTCGGTGTTGTTGCGGTTTAACCATTAATCATAGGTTTAGATATTGATTTATTTGATTTTTATAAATTGAATATCTAACCATAACAACGGATAAAGCTGACAGCATTGGTGATGATTCGCTTATTTTAAAGTGCTTATTTTAAATAACGTACTTTAAAGTGCTTAGGTAATAGACATCCGTTAGTAGCCAAAATAGTCATAGCTAATCATAGCGTTGGGCGCACACTAAATTCACAATTACTGATACGGTAAATGACGCTTATTTAATAGATAAAAGCTGTGAAAAAGTGAGCAAGCCCAATATAACGATAGATATGCAAATTAAGTGGTTGAAGGCTGTCTGTATTGTATTTTGATTACTGTCAGTAGCGTTGCAGCAAAAGCTTGCTAGCGTTAGCGCACAATAAGATGCAGACCACCCTTTTTATTTACTTCTAAGCATTAACAGGCATTAGGAAAACCGTAATGGCAACTAGACAAGATAATACCATTAGTAATATTAAAACCCTGAACTACGACGCGGTCATCGTTGGTGGCGGCGGCTCAGGTATGCGTGCTTCATTGCATTTAGCGGAAGCGGGCATGAAGGTTGCAGTCTTGACCAAAGTATTCCCAACCCGTTCGCATACCGTTGCTGCTCAAGGTGGTATCGGTGCAAGTTTGGGTAACATGAGCAATGATAACTGGCACTTTCACTTTTATGACACCGTTAAAGGGTCAGATTGGTTAGGTGACCAAGACGCCATTGAATACATGTGCCGTGAAGCGCCAAAAGTAGTGTATGAGCTTGAGCACATGGGTATGCCGTTTGACCGTAACGAAGATGGCACGATTTATCAGCGCCCATTCGGTGGTCATACCTCAAACTATGGCGAAAAAGCCGTACAGCGTGCTTGTGCTGCTGCTGACCGTACCGGTCACGCGCTACTACATACGCTATATCAAAAAAACCTACAGCAAGGTACTGAGTTCTTTATCGAGTGGATTGCCCTTGATTTGATCAAAGACGACGCTGGTAATATCAATGGCGTCATCGCGATTGAGCAAGAAACGGGTACTGTTGCGGTATTCCAGTCGCCAATCACTGTATTAGCGACAGGCGGCGCAGGTCGTATCTTTGCTGCCTCTACCAACGCTTATATCAATACTGGTGACGGTATTGGCATGGCGGTTCGCGCAGGTATTCCACTCCAAGATATGGAATTCTGGCAGTTCCACCCAACGGGCGTTCATGGTGCCGGCGTACTATTGACCGAAGGTTGCCGCGGTGAAGGCGCTATCTTACGTAATAAAGATGGCGAAGCCTTTATGGAGCGTTATGCCCCAACCGTAAAAGACTTGGCACCACGTGATTTAGTATCACGCTCTATGGACCAAGAAATCAAAGAAGGCCGTGGTTGTGGTCCAAATGCTGACCATATCGTAATGGATATGACGCATTTAGGCGTTGAAACCATCATGAAGCGTCTACCATCAGTATTTGAGATTGGTAAGAACTTCGCCAACGTTGATATCACTAAAGAGCCAATTCCAGTTATCCCAACCATTCACTATATGATGGGTGGTATTCCAACCACGATTCATGGTCAAGTGATTGTTCCGGATCTAGAAGCGGGTACCGATGAAGACGGTTTATATGCTAAAGGCAACGTCGTTAAAGGTCTTTATGCTATCGGTGAGTGTGCTTGTGTGAGTGTTCATGGTGCTAACCGTTTAGGTACTAACTCACTGCTTGATTTATTAGTCTTTGGTCGCGCTGCTGGTAAGCATATCGTTGATGAATTCCATCATGCAGATCATAACTACAAGCCATTAGATCCACGTGTTCTTGATTTTACCGTGCGTCGTTTAGACAAACTGCAACAATCAACCTCGGGCTATAATGCACAAGACGTCGCTGACGAGATTCGTGCAACCATGCAAACGCATGCCAGCGTATTCCGTACGCAAGCGATGATGGACGAAGGCGTTGAGAAAATCCTAGCGCTAGGTGAAAAAATCGACCAAATCCATTTGGCGGATAAATCACAAGTCTTTAACACTGCGCGTATTGAAGCGTTCGAAGTTGCTAACTTGTATGAAGTGGCAAAAGCTACGATGATATCAGCGGCTAAGCGTCACGAAAGCCGCGGCGCGCACAGTGTATCTGACTATGATCGTCCAGAAGATGATGAATACGCACCAAACGGCCGTAACGATAGAGAATGGATGAAGCATACCTTATGGTATTCTGAAGGCAATAAAATTATCTATAAGCCGGTTCGTAAAGTGCCATTGACCGTCGATTATATCGAGCCAAAAGTCCGCGTCTATTAATTCTAGACTGGGTGCGCATGATTTTTACGCACTGTAAAAAACGTTTTATCCCTTATTAATTTATTAAAAAGGTGACCGCCAGCGACAGGCCGCTATCAGCGCTGAGATTTAGACATACCAGCGCTGATCGTTTACAGTCTTTAGATTGTAAGGTTTGTCAGCCCGCCATCATCTACGTGTGGAGTTTAGCATTATGAGCCGAGGTACTCGCACCATCGAAATCTATCGCTACGATCCTGATTTGGACGCAGCGCCGCGTATGCAAACTTATACGGTTGAGTTGTTAGACTCAGATCGTATGTTGCTTGACGTGTTATTACGCCTAAAAAAGGAAGATGAAACACTTACCTTCCGTCGCTCATGCCGTGAAGGTATTTGCGGTTCTGACGGCATGAACATCAATGGTAAAAATGGTCTTGCATGTCTAATCAACATGAATACCTTGCCTGAAAAAGTAACGGTTCGTCCATTACCAGGTTTACCGGTTGTTCGTGATTTGGTCGTCGATATGAACCAATTTTACGAGCAGTACGAAAAAGTTCATCCGTTCTTAATCAATGACCAGCCAGCGCCAGCAACAGAGCGTTTGCAGTCACCTGAGCAACGTGAGAAATTGAACGGTTTGTATGAGTGTATCTTATGTGCATGCTGTTCAACCAGCTGCCCATCGTTCTGGTGGAACCCTGATAAGTTCTTGGGTCCAGCAGCACTATTGAATGCCAACCGTTTCGTTTCTGACAGCCGTGATACTGACACTCGTGCGCGTCTAGCACGTTTAGACGATCCGTTCAGCTTGTTCCGTTGCCGCGGTATTATGAACTGTGTTTCAGTCTGTCCAAAAGGTTTGAATCCAACCAAAGCCATTGGTCATCTACGTAATTTACTGCTTGATCATGCAGGTTAGTCTACCTTTTATGGTCAATTAGCTTTATAATAGCGCCATCAAAAACACCACCTATCATTAGGTGGTGTTTTTTATTAAAAAATATTAGCATTTAGCTATTTTTTAAGTGATAAGCCATTGTTTTTCTTATTAACACGACCATATTGATATCGTGAGCGGTATTGTTGAGGGCCAGTGGCAAATCCGTGAGGGTAAGTAAGGCTGTATTAACAATACGTTGCTTGTATGTAAGAAGACATGCTATATCGCCCGTCTCCCTATATAATTGAATATGGTAATATTGTTTAGTGTTATAGAGACTTAGATTTGCGAAGACGAAGGTGTTGCAAAGATGAAGGTTTTACAAATACTAAGCAATTTTAAGAACAAAGTTGCGAAAAATGATAATAGATATTCATTACGTAAATACCTAGTATTGAACAAACAAACTATGGCCCATAGGGTAGGCATGTTACTCTATACGGCAATGTATGTTTGGCGGAATATACGCCAATTTTCTACCATAGGAAGACATTTCAGTAAAAATAGCCAATTGATAGGCTAACTGAAAGAAAAATGCTGGGCTAAAAACCTTATCATTAACAATTCGGTTATAGCTGACAGCATTATATATAAATTAATGTTGTGAAACGAGACGATTAAGAAAACCGGCCGTTCACAAATAATTGTAATTGTAAGATTGGTATTGCAATCAGGCTTTTTTATCGTTAGATAGCTTTTGGTGTCAACGCTTTAGTTTTAAAAACTAATAGAGAGTATTAAAAACTGATGGTAAATATCGCCAATCTACAACGCATGACACAATAATAAGCACGATTCCATTCATTTATCTATCAAATAGACGATTATTATGAATAGTATAACTAAAGAAGCAGTGAGCGTAGATCATACTGAACTGGCCGCTGATAATGCCAGTTACATCGAAGCGCTCTATGAGCAATATCTAGAAGATCCTAGTAGCGTTGATGGCGATTGGCAAGCGTATTTTGAACAATACAAATCACCAAACGATGCCGCGCATAATGCGATTAAAGACCAGTTCTTATTGTTAGCACGTAATCAGACTGCTAATAAAGTAAGTACTGATACGTCTGGCGCAACCGCTAACGATCCCGGTAACTGTGCTGACCCGAAACAAATGGGCGTGCAGCAGCTGATTTCAGCGTACCGTCGCCGTGGTCATCGCCGCGCTAAGCTTGATCCCTTAGAACTACATCCACGTGCAGAAGTGGAAGATTTAACCCTTGCTTATCACAACCTGTCAGAAGCTGACCTTGATACGGTATTCCCAACCAATGATTTAAATATTGGTAAGGATGAAGCGACGTTACGTGAAATTATCGAAATAATGGAGCGCGTGTACTGCCGCTACATGGGTGTCGAGTATATGCACGTGACCACCAGCACAGAAAAACGCTGGATGGAAAAATATCTAGAGACCAACTTAGGTTACATCGAGTTTGATAAAGAAAAACGTTTATCAATTCTTGAGCGTCTGACTGCTGCTGAAGGCTTAGAGAAATACTTGGCTCGTAAATATACGGGCGTTAAGCGTTTTGGTCTAGAAGGCGGCGAGAGCTTTATCCCTGCTATCAATGAAATCATCCAACGTGCTGGCGGTTATGGCACTAAAGAGATGGTTATTGGTATGGCTCACCGTGGACGCTTGAACTTACTGGTTAATATCTTGGGTAAAAACCCTGCCGATTTGTTCGATGAGTTCGATGGTAAAGTACAGCCAGAAAAAGGCTCAGGCGACGTTAAATACCATAACGGTTTTTCATCGAACGTGATGACGCCAGGTGGTGAGGTGCATTTAGCATTGGCGTTTAACCCATCGCATCTTGAGATTGTGGCACCTGTACTGCAAGGGTCGGTACGCGCACGTCAAGTTCGTCGTAACGATCAGCCATTACAAGACAATAAAACCGGTAATTCAGTATTGCCAATCGTTATCCATGGTGACGCTGCTTTTGCTGGTCAAGGTGTGGTACAAGAAACCTTCCAGATGTCACAGACTCGTGCTTATACCACGGGCGGTACGGTTCATATTGTTATCAATAACCAAGTTGGTTTCACCACCAGCCGTCAAGAAGATGCGCGTTCAACGGAATATTGTACTGACGTGGCAAAAATGGTGCATGCACCTATCTTGCACGTAAACGGTGATGATCCTGAGTCAGTGGTATTTGCCGCTCAATTGGCATTAGATTATCGTCATGAGTTTGATAAAGACATTATCATTGACTTGTTCTGCTACCGTCGTAACGGTCATAACGAAGCCGATGAGCCATCAGCAACTCAGCCATTGATGTATGCCGTTATTAAGAAGCTACCAACGACTCGTACTATCTATGCGCAAAAGCTGATTGAAGAAGGTCTGCTTAACCAAGAAGATGAAAAACGCTACGAAGATGAATATCGTGAGTCGTTAGACCGTGGTGATTATGTTGCCAACTCTTTAGTTAGTCAGCCTAACGAAGAGCTGTTTGTCGACTGGAAACCTTATTTGGGTCATGACTTGGTCGATGACTGGGATACCAGCGTCGATATCGAAATATTAAAAGGTTATGGTCGCCGTATGGCCGAGATGCCAGAAGGCTACAAGCTGCAACGCCAAGTACAAAAAATGGTCGAGCAGCGCTTAGCCATGCAAACCGGTGAAGAGCCTCTTAACTGGGGTGCAGCTGAAACCTTGGCTTATGCCTCATTGGTTGATCATGATGGGGTATTGGTTCGTATTACTGGTGAAGACGTTGGCCGTGGTACATTCTCGCATCGCCATAGTGAAATCTATAACGTTAATGACGGCAGCATGTATGTGCCACTGTCACATATCAGTGAAAAACAAGCACGTTTTGCCACTTATAACTCATTATTGTCAGAAGAAGCGGTATTGGCCTTTGAATATGGCTACGCAACCACTGTGCCAAACGCCCTAATCGTTTGGGAAGCCCAGTTCGGTGACTTTGTCAACGGCGCACAAGTGGTCATTGACCAATTTATCTCAAGTGGCGAGACCAAATGGCAGCGTGTTTGTGGTCTAACCATGTTGTTACCACACGGCTATGAAGGTCAAGGTCCTGAGCATTCATCTGCTCGTCTTGAGCGCTTCTTGCAGCTATGTGCTGAAGACAATATGCAAGTGATTACGCCAACGACGCCAGCGCAAATTTATCATGCGCTACGCCGTCAAGCGGTACGTCCGATTCGTAAGCCGTTGATCGTTATGTCACCGAAGAGTTTGCTACGTCATAAGCTTGCGACGTCAAACCTTGAAGAATTGGCAAACGGTAAGTTTGAAACGGTATTGCCAGAGATGGATCAGCAAAATCCGGACAACGTGACTCGTATGGTGCTATGTGGCGGTAAAGTCTATTATGACTTGCTAGAGCAGCGCCGTGCGTTAGGTCTTGACCATGTTGCGATTGTGCGTATTGAGCAGCTTTATCCATTGCCAGAGAAACGTTTGATTGCTGAAATTGAGAAATATAGCAATTTGGCTGAAATCGTTTGGACGCAAGAAGAGCCATTGAACCAAGGTGCTTGGTATTATTTAGCGCCGCACATGTTCCGCATTGTCGTGCCGCACCCAACCAAGGCGAAAGTCATGGAGCCAGTGGCGCGTCCTGCTAGTGCAGCACCAGCGACAGGTTCGGCAAAACTGCATGTCAAACAGCAACAAGATTTGATTGCTGGTAGCCTTGGCATCAGTGTGGATGAGCTGTCTAAATAGCGACTCGTTTACGTAACAGATTATTCAAGATACATGAATCAGGCGATAACAGTCAGTACTCGGTATGACCATTTCAGCAAGACAATTTAAAACGGTACTGACTGCTTATCACGACTTAATAATAAATAGTAATATCAACATCTAAGGAGTATATCGATGGCTGAAATTAAAGCCCCCGTGTTTCCAGAATCGGTTGCCGACGGCACCATCGTGGAATGGCATGTCACTGAAGGTCAAGAAGTTAGCCGTGATGACTTATTGGCTGAAATCGAAACTGATAAAGTGGTATTAGAAGTTGTTGCACCTGATAACGGTGTTGTGACTAAAATCGTTAAGCAAGTTGACGATACTGTTTTGTCTGACGAGTTAATCGCAGAATTTGAAGCAGGTGCCAGCGGTAGTACAGATAGTGGTAGCGCTGATAAAGGTGATGCTCCTGCAGTTGATCCAGACCAGCCAGCAGCGCCAGTACAAGCAAAGCAAGGTACTGATGGCGGTGAGCCAGTCCAAGCGACAGATAAAAAAGACGAAGCCGATCATAAAGATCAAAGCCCTGCAGTACGTAAAGCGGCGAAAGAGTCTGGCGTTGATCCTAAAGACGTCGAAGGCAGTGGCCGCGGCGGTCGTGTGACCAAAACCGATATGGCGAACCCAACGCTAAAAGCTGACAGCTCTATCAAATCTGATAGCGGTCGTCCAGTCGCTGAGTCAACAGGTGAGCGTACTGAAAAACGCGTACCAATGACACGCCTACGTAAAACAGTTGCCAATCGTCTGTTAGCTGCTTCGCAAGAAACAGCGATGCTAACCACGTTTAACGAAGTCAACATGAAACCGTTGATGGACATGCGTGCTAAGTATAAAGAGCAGTTTGAAAAGCGTCACGGCGTACGTCTAGGCTTTATGTCGTTGTTCGTAAAAGCGGCGACTGAAGCATTGAAACGCTTCCCAGCGGTTAACGCCTCGCTAGATGGTGATGATATCGTTTATCATGGCTACTATGATATCGGTGTTGCCGTATCTTCAGATCGTGGTTTGGTTGTTCCTGTACTACGTGATGCTGACCGCATGAGCATGGCTGATGTTGAAGCTAAGATTCGTGAATTGGGTGGTAAAGCACAAAAAGGTAAGCTTGGTCTAGATGAGATGACTGGTGGTACGTTCACTATCTCAAACGGCGGCGTATTTGGTTCACTCATGTCAACACCTATCTTGAATCCACCGCAAACCGCTATCTTAGGTATGCATGCTATCAATGATCGTCCGATGGCAGTCGATGGTAAAGTTGAGATTTTACCAATGATGTACCTAGCACTTTCTTATGACCACCGTATGATTGACGGTAAAGAGGCAGTGCAGTTCTTAGTAACTATCAAAGAGTTGGTCGAAGATCCAACCATGTTGCTATTAGACCTTTAAGCCTATGAGCTTGTATCGGTAACCACTGATACAAGCTTTTTAACTTTGGAATAGGTGATTGTGGTTTATTGATAAATGCTGGATAAACCTTTGTTCTTAGCGTGTATTAACGACAGAATAAAATGTCCATTTATTTATCATAAGCTTAATTAATCATTCAAATCCTAACTGAAATTAGAATTAGAAATAGGAACGTACTATGAAAGACAATTATGATCTAGTCGTCATCGGCGGCGGTCCTGGTGGTTATGAAGCCGCTATTCGTGCAGGCCAACTGGGTATGAGCGTTGCTTGTATCGAAAAACGCGTTTATAAAGGCGAGCCAGCACTTGGCGGTACTTGTTTAAACGTCGGTTGTATCCCATCAAAAGCCTTGCTTGATTCATCACACCGTTATGAAGCGACTAAGCATGACCTTGCTGAACATGGTATCAGCACCGGCGACGTTGCTATCGATATCGAGCAAATGATTGCCCGTAAAGAAGGCATCGTTAAGCAATTGACCGGCGGCGTTGCGGCATTGTTAAAAGGTAATGGCGTTGACTGGCTTCAAGGTTGGGGCACGTTGGAAGATGGTAAAGGCGCAGATAAAAAAGTTAAATTTACCGCCCTTGCTGACGAAGCAGAAACCATTATCACGGCTAAAAACGTGATTCTTGCAGCAGGTTCTGTTCCTATCGATATTCCTGTGGCAAAAACTGATGGCGATCGCATCGTTGATTCTACCGGCGCGCTTGATTTCACTGAAGTACCTAAACGTTTAGGCGTGATTGGTGCCGGTGTTATCGGTCTAGAGCTAGGTTCAGTATGGCGTCGTTTGGGCTCAGAAGTGGTTGTTTATGAAGCGCTACCAAGTTTCTTAGCCGCCGCTGACAAAGACATCGCTAAAGAAGCGGGCAAAATGCTGAAGAAGCAAGGCCTTGATATCCGTGTCGATACCAAAGTGACCAATGCTGAAGTGAAAGGCGACCAAGTTGTCGTTACTAGCGAAGCTAAAGGCGAGTCGAGCGAGGAAAGCTTTGATAAGCTAATCGTTTGCGTCGGTCGCCGTGCCTACTCTGAAAAACTATTGGGCGCAGACAGCGGTATCACCTTGACTGAACGCGGTCTAATCGATGTCGATGACCAATGTAAAACCAACCTTGATGGCGTTTATGCTATCGGTGACTTGGTCCGTGGCCCTATGCTTGCGCATAAAGCAATGGAAGAAGGCATGATGGCGGTTGAGCGTATTCATGGCGAAAAAGCACAAGTTAACTATGACACTATCATTAACGTCATTTATACCCATCCAGAAATCGCATGGGTTGGTTTGACTGAACAAGCAGCGACTGAAGCGGGTTATGAAGTAAAAACGGGTTCATTTAACCTAGCCGCTAACGGCCGTGCGCTTGCCCAAAGTGAAGCACAAGGCTCTATCAAAGTCGTTGCTGATGCTAAAACAGACCGTTTATTAGGTATGCATGCTATCTCTGCTGGTGCTGGCGATATCGTCCATCAAGGTATGATTGCGATGGAATTTGTATCAAGCATCGAAGATTTGCAGTTAATGACCTTTGCGCATCCAACCATTTCTGAAGCGGTTCACGAAGCGGCTCTTTCTGCAGATGGTCGCGCGATTCACGCCATCCAGCGTAAAAAGCGTAAGTAGCTTTTAAAATTAAAATGATTAAAGCTAAGACAATTTAAGTAAATATCAAGTTTAACCGGATGGGGCGACCGCTATCATTATTGAGATAATGGTCGCCATCATCATAAGTGCTCAGATATATTCTTCTACGCACTTGATTTCACTTTTTATTAATTGTAAAAAATAAAGGATACAATCAATGAATTTACATGAGTATCAAGCAAAAGAGCTATTAAAAAGCTACGGTTTGCCCATTCAAGAAGGCATTATCGCCTATAACGGCGACGAAGCTGCTGCGGCTTTTGATAAAACGCCTACAGACATTGCGGTTATTAAAGCGCAAGTACATGCTGGCGGCCGTGGTAAAGCGGGCGGTGTTAAATTGGTTAAGACTCGTGAAGAAGCTAAGCAAGTTGCTGAAGCGCTTATCGGTACCAATCTGGTTACATTCCAGACTGACGCTGATGGCCAACCAGTAAACTTTGTATTGGTTGCAGAAGATATGTACCCAGTACAAACTGAGCTATATCTTGGCGCGGTTGTTGACCGTTCTACGCGTCGCGTGACTTTTATGGCATCAACCGAAGGCGGCGTTGATATCGAAGAAGTAGCAAGCGAAACCCCAGAAAAAATCTTTAAAGTAAGCGTTGATCCATTAGTCGGTTTAATGCCTTACCAAGCACGTGAAGTGGCATTTAAACTGGGCCTTGAAGGCAAGCAAATCAACCAGTTTGTAAAATTGATGAGCGGTGCTTATCAAGCATTCATTGACAATGATTTTGCGTTACTAGAGATTAACCCATTAGCGGTTCGCGAAAATGGCGAAATCGTTTGTGTCGATGGCAAAATTGGTATCGACTCAAACGCCCTATATCGTTTGCCTAAAATAGCTGCGCTACAAGACAAAACGCAAGAAAATGAGCGTGAGCTTAAAGCAGCTGAATTTGACTTAAACTATGTTGCGCTAGAAGGTAACATCGGTTGTATGGTCAACGGTGCTGGTCTTGCAATGGCGACCATGGACATCATCAAATTGTATGGCGGCAAACCTGCTAACTTCTTGGACGTTGGCGGCGGTGCAACCAAAGATCGCGTTGTTGAAGCGTTCAAAATCATTCTAGAAGACAGCAGTGTTGAAGGTGTTTTAATCAACATCTTTGGCGGTATCGTACGTTGTGACATGATTGCAGAAGCCATTATCGCTGCGGTTAAAGAAGTCGACGTAAAAGTACCTGTCGTTGTACGTCTAGAAGGTAACAACGCTGAATTGGGCTTACAGATTCTAGAAGAATCTGGTCTGAAATTGACTTCAGCCCAAGGCCTAGCAGACGCGGCGCAAAAAATTGTCGATGCGGTTAAAGCGTAAGTCTTTAATATAAGTCGTTAAAATAAGTGCTATTTTATTAATATGCGCCTAAAAAACGATTAAGCATTATAGTCAAAGCGTGATGGCAGTTTTTTAGTATAAGCATCTCTTGTTAACATTTAACGATAGATGGGCTAGCAAACTGCTATTGCAAGACAACCGAATAAGGAAAAAATAATGAGTGTATTAATTGATAAAGATACCAAAGTATTGGTACAAGGTTTTACCGGTAAGAACGGTACATTCCACTCTGAACAAGCGATTGAATACGGCACTAAAGTTGTTGGCGGCGTAACTCCAGGTAAAGGCGGTCAAACGCACCTAGGTCTGCCAGTATTTAACACCATGGCGGAAGCGATGGAAGCGACCCAAGCTGACGCATCAGTTATCTACGTACCTGCACCATTTGTACTAGATTCTATCGTTGAAGCGGTCGATGCCGGTGTAAAGTTGATCGTTGTGATCACTGAAGGCGTACCGACTATCGATATGCTAAAAGCTAAGCGTTACATCGAAGAAGCAGACGGCGTACGTATGGTCGGTCCAAACTGCCCAGGCGTTATCACTCCAGGTCAGTGCAAAATCGGTATCATGCCAGGTCATATCCATCTACCAGGTAAAGTAGGTATCATCTCACGCTCTGGTACGTTGACTTATGAAGCGGTTGCACAGACTACTAAGCTTGGCTTTGGCCAGTCAACTTGTATCGGTATCGGTGGCGATCCTATCCCTGGTATGAATCAGATTGACGCGCTAAAACTGTTCCAAGACGATCCACAAACTGAAGCTATCGTGTTAATCGGTGAGATTGGTGGTACTGCTGAAGAAGAAGCCGCTGCTTATATCAAAGAGCACGTGACTAAGCCAGTTGTTGGTTATATCGCTGGTGTTACCGCGCCTGCTGGTAAGCGTATGGGTCATGCTGGTGCGATTATCTCTGGTGGTCAAGGTACTGCTGAAGAGAAATTTAAAGCCTTTGAAGACGCTGGTATTGCTTATACTCGCGATCCATCAAAAATCGGTGATAAGCTAAAAGAAGTGACTGGTTGGTAATTTAGATATTGATGGATAATCTAATACCGAAACGTCGTTGAAAAAAATACAAGGCACCCCTACAATGGGGTGTCTTTTTTTATACTAAAAATATTTTTCATTGACTAAAATGTAGAAATTATGAAAAACAAGATATTGGTTACGGGCGGCGCTGGATATATCAATTCTCTTAGACCTAAAAAATTTGATTAGATAAATTATACAATATAAGTTTGGATGAATTGAGAATGATATGAAAAAAATTATCCACGCCGTTATTCCAGTTGCAGGCTTTGGCACGCGTATGTTGCCATTATCGAAATCGGTGCCGAAAGAGCTATTGCCACTTGGTAATCGTCCTTCGATTCATTATGTCGTTGAAGAAGCGATTGCTGCTGGTATCAAGCATATTGTGTTGGTCGGTCATGCACAAAAAAGCGCCATTGAAAATTACTTCGATATCAATGCTGAGCTGGATAACCAATTGCGTGCTAAAGGTAAAGATGAGCTAGCCGATAGCTTAAATTGGCTACCAGATGATGTGACGATATCGATGATACGCCAAGGCAAGCCATTAGGTTTAGGGCATGCGGTGCTTGCCGCGCGACCAATTATAGGTATGAATGATTTTGCGGTACTGCTGCCCGATGTGGTGCTTGATCCCTTTACCACCGATATGACGGCTGATAACTTAGCCTTTATGATTGAGTCTTTCGCTAAAGACAAGCATTCACAGATATTGGTTGATAAAGTCGCCGATGAAGAGGTCCATAAATACGGCATCGCTCAATTAAGCGAATTTGATAACAGTGTACATCATGATATAGATAATAAAGCAGATGCAAATACCAGTTTTAAAGTCGCCGGTTTTGTAGAAAAGCCCAACTTAGCTGATGCACCTTCTAGATTGGCCGTGGTTGGGCGTTATGTCTTTAGTAACCATATTTTTGATTATCTAGCCAATACCAAGGCATCGATTGGCGGTGAAATTCAACTGACTGATGCTATCGATGCGTTGATTAGTCAATATGGCGTCAATGTCACGACGATGCGGGGTGATAGTTATGATGCCGGAGATATGCGCTCTTATATGCAGGCGTTTATTTATTTCGCGCAGCAGCAATTAGCAGATGAAGAGTAATGAATGAACGATATAAAAGATAATAACCGTTATAGCAGCGCGCGCAGCTCTAAATACTGGCAGCAGCTACAGGAATTGGCGGCACAGCCGTGGTCGCTTGATGAACTGTTTGCGCAAGATGCTGAGCGTACGAGCCGTTTTAGTACGCAAGCTGGCGCGCTATATATGGATTATAGTAAGCAGTGTATTAATGATGCTGTGCTAGAAAATTTATTAAACTTGGCGAATAGTTGTGAATTGTCAGACCGTATTAAATCCTTGTTGCAAGGCGCAATGGTTAATACCAGTGAAGAGCGTGCGGCGTTGCATACGGCGCTGCGTTTACCAGTTACTGCGAAACTGCAAGTTAATACGCAAGATGTTGTGGCTGATGTGCATCAGAGCTTGGCACAAGTTGCAAGATTGTCCGAGCGGGTACGCAGTGGTACGTGGCGCGGATTTTCCGGCAAGGCGATTACCGATGTGGTTAATATCGGCGTTGGTGGTTCTGATTTGGGTCCGCTGATGGCGACCACGGCGCTTGATGAGTGGGCGGATACTGCTATCGAAGTGCATTTTGTCTCCAATATGGACGGCACGCAGCTTGATAATTTGCTGAAGCACTTAAATCCTGAAACCACTTTATTTATTATATCCTCTAAGTCTTTTGGTACCGTTGATACGTTATCCAATGCCAAAACCGCGCTGTCATGGTTGCTTGCAACCGCAAAACTGCGGGCGGGTACGGAGGACAGTGTATTACGTCGCCATTTTATTGGTATTTCAGCCAACAGCGAGAAAATGAGCGCGTGGGGCATTCATCTTGAGCATCAATTGCAGCTTTGGGAATGGGTTGGCGGCCGTTTTTCTTTATGGTCAGCGATTGGATTGGCTATTGCCATTCGTATCGGTATCGATGGCTTTAAAGCATTATTAGCCGGCGCTCATAGTATGGATGAGCATTTCGCGCAAGCGGATTTTGCAGAAAATTTACCGGTATTATTAGGTTTGCTTGCCGTTTGGAACAGTACCTTTTTACAGGTAAATGCCCATACGGTATTGCCTTATGATGGGCGTTTAGAGTATTTGCCAAGCTACTTGACCCAGCTTGAAATGGAAAGTAATGGTAAATCGGTGACGCTGCATGGTGAGCGCCTTGATTATGATACTTGTCCGATTTTGTGGGGTGAGATTGGTTCAAACGCGCAGCATGCTTTTTATCAGCTCTTGCATCAAGGAACGCAGCAAGTCTCTTGTGATTTTATCGCCTGTGTGCGTCGTTATAGTGATAAAGCGACCAATGCCTCGCTACAGCAGCAGCATGAATTGTCTTTAGCTAACTGTCTAGCACAAAGTCGGGTACTGGCTTTTGGCAATGCGGCGATTGCTGATGCTGATATACAAATCGCTTCTGATGCTGATAAGTATAAATACTACCGCGGCAATCAGCCCTCAACGACTTTACTGATTGACGAGCTGACCCCGCATAGTTTGGGGGCATTAATCGCGCTTTATGAGCATAAGGTTTATGTGATGGCCAGCATTTGGGATATCAATCCGTTTGACCAGTGGGGTGTCGAGATGGGTAAGCAGATGGCAGAGTCAGTGCATACCGCTATGCAGCAAGAGGGTGGTGAGCAGTTCGACAGCTCTACCAATCAGCTATTACAGCATATTAAGCTGCTTTCTTAAGAGTGCCTGCTATTAATTTATTCACGCTGCTAATTCACCAATAATCAAAGGTAAACTCATGAGCGCTGATGCCATAAATACACATAAGCATAAATCTGTACCCAATTCGTTTAATAATACGGCGATAAATACTAACGTTTGTGTCCTTGTCGGTCATAGTATTGAGGCTATTACCAGTGCCGTGGTGCTGGCAAGTCTCGGTCATGCGGTTCATCTCTATGCCGATAAAGATATATTGGCGCAGCAGTTACAACAATATGGTTTTGAGCATCATCTGCAAGCGCTTTGGCAGATGTATGATCAGCAGCAACAGATTGTCAGTTATGCGCTGCCAAAGAGTGCTGATGAGCTTATACAGCGTTATGAAGTGGCGAATGATAATGATGAGAAAAAATCAGTTGCGCTATATTGGCTGTTTTTAGATAGTATTAGCTCAGTATGGCTAGAAGACAGTTGGATTACCGCCTTTAATCATAGTCATCAGCAAGCATTAGCGCTCATTATGAGTGGTATTAAACAGTTGGGTGTGGTTGCCGCATTATCCAAGCTTTTACAGCGCGCTTGGGTATATTATTTACCATTCGTCTTCTTAAAAGACGGTGATGCCTATAGCTCGATGTTGAATCCGTCGTTATGGCTACTCGGTGAAAAAACGCCAAACAGCAGCTATCATCTACATATGCTTCAACCATTAATGCAGCATGCGCGTGCAACGTATCATGCCGATATTGCGACGATAGAATTTGCGCGTAGCAGCATCATGGCGATGCTGGCAACGCGGGTCAGCTTTATGAATGAAATGTCGCGTTTGGCCGACAGTCATCAGGTTGATATCCAGCAGGTCAGCCACATTATGGGACTCGATGAGCGTGTGGGCAGTAGCTACTTGCAAGCGGGCTGGGGTTTTGGTGGCAATACACTTCCGACCGAATTGCTTCAGCTGCAGCAATCAAGTCAAGCGCAGAGCCTAGCCATGCCGCTATTGCAATCGGTTATCCATATTAATGAAGACCAAAAAGAGCTGATATTCCGTAAGTTTTGGCAATATTTTGATGGTTTTATCGATAATAAAACCGTCATGATTTGGGGCGGTAGTTATAAAGCAGGCTCGGGACGGACGGCAGAGTCGGCGATTCATCCTTTATTGGCATTATTATGGTCTTATAATATCCGAACGCTGGTTTATAGTGATAAAGCGCAAACGGAGCTTGCCGCACTTTATAAGCAGCAGTCATTACTTCAGTTGATAAACAA
The DNA here is from genome assembly GCF_049896465.1 of Psychrobacter sp. DWR1-2-3. NCBI lineage: Bacteria > Pseudomonadati > Pseudomonadota > Gammaproteobacteria > Moraxellales > Moraxellaceae > Psychrobacter > Psychrobacter sp. DWR1-2-3. The sequence continues at coordinate 312,885 of NZ_JAFCUJ010000003.1, read as the reverse complement.
TCCGTATCAACAGCTTAATGAGGCGCAGGCAATCTTTATTATCAGCTGGTTGCCAGAAAATCGACTAGATATTGCCAAGCTTAATGAGCAAGCGATGCCCATATTCGATGCGCAAAATGCCTTGTCACGACCGCAGATAGATGGTCTAGTCGGCGACTATATGGGGATTGGTCGCGCCAAATAAGGCTTTCTATTAGGTAGTAACTCGATAGAAAATTAGTGCAGCAAAAGACAGTTATTAGATTAAATCCAAATAAAAGCGCCAATTAATATAAAAATTAATCGGCGCTTTTTTTATTTTCACAGGTTTAGAATGTCTTTATTCAGCACAGCAGCTATTCATATTAAGCAGGTACCGCACCTTTACTGGCAAGCCATTGTTGAATGGCTTGGGTTTTGGTCCGTAGTAAATCTTCATTACCGCGACTTTCAATATTTAACCGAATTAATGGTTCAGTATTTGAGGCGCGTAAGTTAAAACGCCATTCGCCAAAGTTTAAACTCAAACCATCGAGCATCGATTTGGTTGGATTTTCAGCGCTGAACTTATCTTCAATTGCCTTAATAATCGCCTGCGCATCATGCGTGGTCAGATGAAAATTCAGCTCGCCTGAGCTTGGATAGGCTGCAATATAACCGCTGACCAATTCTGACAATGTTTTACCGGTAATCGATAATAACTCAATGGTCAGCAGCCAAGGAATCATACCGCTATCGCAGTAGAAAAAATCGCGGAAATAATGATGCGCTGACATCTCGCCGCCATAAACCGCGCCAGAATCACGCATGACTTGCTTAATAAATGAGTGCCCAGATTTACTAATAACCGCCTTACCATTATGCTCATGAATGACAGCTTCGGTGTTATAAATTACCCGTGGATCATAAACGATCGACTCGCCCGTATACTTATTTAAAAACGCTTGCGCCAGCATCCCAACGACATAGCTACCATCGATAAATTCGCCGTATTCATCGAATAAAAAGCAACGGTCAAAATCGCCATCAAAGGCAATCCCAAGTTCGGCTTTATTTTCTAACACCGCTTGCTGGGTGGCGGTTCTATTAGCCAAAATCATCGGGTTAGGGATGCCATTTGGAAAACTACCATCAGGCTCATGATGCAATTTGATGACTTCAATCGGTGCGCCAGCTTGTGCTAACTTATCGATTAATAAATCAACCACCGGACCTGCGCTGCCATTTCCTGAATTAATAACCAGTTTAAGTGGTTTTAATTTGTCAGTATCAATAAAAGTCATCACATGATTGATATAGGCGCTTTTATCCGTCATTAATTCTAAATTGCCTAAAGTTCTAGCAGTGGTAAATTGTCCCGATTCTGCCAATGCTTGAATTTCTGCCAAACCATCATCGGCGCTAATCGGTTTTGAATGCTCTTTGACCAATTTTAAGCCATTATAGTTAATCGGATTATGACTGGCAGTGACTTCGATACCGCCCAACGCTTGATAGTAGCTGGTGGCAAAATAAACCTCTTCCGTACCTGTCATACCCAAATCAATCACATCGACGCCGGCATCTAGCATACCTTTGATTGTCGCTTGTTTTAGCTGCTCACTTGAATGACGGATATCGCTACCAATAACGATAGCTGGTTTTAAGTTTTTCAGTTCAGCGGTAGCATCACTATCGGCACTGTTATAGCGCTCGAATAAAATTTGCGCGAAAGCACGGCCGATACGGTAAGCGATAGCTTCATCGAGATTGACACCAAGCTCGCCGCGGATATCGTAAGCTTTAAATGAATCAATGTTAATCGGCGCGAACTGGGTTTGAGTCGCATAGCTAGCATTATTGGTATCGGATGTGGGCATAACGATAAAATCCTTGCGTTTAAGCAGTGAGATGATAATTAAGTAAGTCACCCAATTATAAGCTAATCAGCGTTCAATGCTACACTAACGACAAAATCGTTATAAACTTAACAGGGTTCTATTGAATAACCAATAAAAATATAAGAGTGTTTTTTATGAATAGCTTAGAAAATAAAATAACAGCGCCAATACCGGTACCAGGAACGCCAGAAGCAAGTGGCGAGTTAGCGGATTTGTTGTCCTTAATGGCACGGCTGCGAGCAGATTGTCCGTGGGATAAAAAGCAAAGCAACCATAGCCTCATTCCTTATGCGATTGAAGAAGCCTATGAGCTTGGTGAAGCGGTACAAGGTGATGATGATGAAGACATCAAAGGCGAGCTTGGTGATGTGTTGCTGCAAGTGGTTTTTCATTGTCAGATGTACGCTGAACAAGGACGCTTTGATATGAGCGATGTGATTACCACTTTACAAGAAAAGCTGATTCGCCGGCATCCACATGTGTTTGAAGCAGAAACGCTACAAGATGAAGCAGCGGTAAAAGAACGCTGGGATGAGATTAAGGCGGAGGAGCAACAAGCCCGCGCTGCACGTGGTAAACCACAGCGCCGTTTGGACAATACCAAAGCCGGCAGCGCGCTCATGCAAGCGCAGGATGTGCAAAAACAGGCGTCAAAACTGGGTTTTGATTGGGAAGGTGTCAGTGGCGCATTTGATAAACTCGATGAAGAAATTGCCGAGCTAAAGGCCGAGATTTTAGATAAGCCAAAAGATGCTGCTAAATATAATATAAGCAAAACCAATATCAGAGAGATTGAAAAGGAGCTTGGCGATTGCATGTTTGCGCTGGTCAATGTCGCCCGTAAACTAAACCTCGACGCTGAAACTGCAACTTTAACTTGTGTGCATAAGTTTAAATCGCGTTTTGGCTATATTGAAGACCAGTTAGCTGCCGCTGGCAAGCGTTTAGAAGATAGCGATATCAATGAGATGGATGCGTTATGGGAAGCGGCGAAACAACATGAACGCGACTAATAAAAGCTTGCTTACTAAATGGTTAGCCATCAAATGGTCGTTTATTAAATGGCAGCATGTTAATTTGTTTAAAAATGCAGCCATTTCTTTAGTAGGCATAGTTTCTATCATGGCTATGCTATCTCATTCTGTCCTTGCCGCCCCTTGTTTTGATAACGCCCAAAGTGCTTATAATTATCTATTAACGCAAGAAACAGCGCAAAGCCAAGCGCGTACGCAGACCAGTATTAATATCAATCGGGCGACCGAAGCCGAGCTGGTGGCATTAGACGGTGTTGGCAGCAGTAAAGCGCAGGCCATTATTTTATATCGTGAGATGTTTGGCGGCTTTAAGAGCGTTGATGAATTAACTAAGGTAAAAGGCATCGGTGCAAAAACCGTTGAGAAGAATCGCAGACGTTTAAGGGTGCAGGATTAATCACGGTATTAATCAGGATATTTTGTATTAATTAACCCCAATATTGACAAAATAGCATGTAAGTAAATGTCATAACACACCCACCATGGCCAAAATTTGTTAAACTAGCAGGTACATCCGCCTGATAGACGCTGTGTTCGTCAGGGGTGGTTAAGAATAAAGGCGAGGAGTAGATGCATGGCCGAGCGTGCCGCCAAGCAGTTAGAACTGAATAAATCTGAATTACCAAATTCCATTACCGAAGTGATTGCAACCCTAACCCGAGCTGGGTTTGATGCCTATATCGTCGGTGGCGGCGTGCGCGACACCTTGCTAGGCCTGCGTCCAAAAGACTTCGACGCGGTCACTGATGCTAAGCCCCATGAGATTAAAGATGTCTTTGGCAAGCGCTGCCGTATTATCGGTCGCCGCTTTCAATTGGCGCATGTCTACTCTGGGCGCGAGCTTATCGAAGTGGCTACTTTCCGTGGACCACCGCTTAATGATTCCAATACCAATCAAGATGGTATGATTCTGCGCGACAATGTCTGGGGCGATATCAAACAAGACTTTGCCCGTCGCGACTTTTCTATCAATGCCCTTTATTATCAACCACTTAAAGGCGTGGTGCATGATTTTTGCGGTGCACTTGAAGATATTGATAATAAAATTATTCGCCTGTTAGGCAATGCGCCGACTCGTATCGAAGAAGATCCGGTCAGATTGCTGCGCGCCTTACGTTTTAAAGCTAAGTTGGGCTTTGATTTTGATAGCGAACTAGCCGCACAGTTCCATGATGGTAATTGGGCGCTACTTGAGCAAATCTCTCCGCATCGTCTGTATGATGAAACGCAAAAGATGTTTACTGGTGGCTATTTAGTGCCACTATTGCCGCTATTATTTGAGTCTGGTGCGATTGATAGTTTAATCATTTACCCACCTGCTGAGCCAAGTGCTTTAGTGAAACAAGTCGCTATTAATACCGACAAACGTATCGGTGCTGGCAAAAGTATTAACCCTGCCTTCTTTTACGCCGCGTTGCTGTGGGAAAACTACTTACATCAATTAGAAAAAGCCAAAAAGCGCAATATGCCTTTTGCCGATGCACAAATGCATGCAGCGGGCAAAGTCATCGACCGTCAGCGTATCAAAACTGCTATTCCAAAATTCGCTGAACAGTTTATTCGTGATATCTGGATATTGCAGCCAAAATTGGCCGCCCCACGTAGTAAACAAATTGTCCAGCTGTCTGAGCACCCACGTTTCCGCGCCGGTTTTGATTTCTTGCTATTGCGTGAGCAGTGCGGCGATGCCGAACATCCACTATCAGAATCGACCAACGGTATGGGCGAGTGGTGGCACAACTATCAAACCTTGACCGAACAGCAGCAGCAACAAGCGATTGATGACTTTGATGAAAATATTCGTCGCGGTGCTTATAAGCAAGGGCAGCGCGGTCGCGGGCGTAATCGTCAAAAACAGCAAACCTCGAACGATAATGGCAAGGTGAATCACATAGAAAACGATCAGCAAGATAAAGTAAACGGCAATGGTCATAGCAAGCAGGCGGTTAATGATGCCTTAAACGTGCCATCACGCCGTCGCCGCGCCGCCAGTCAGTCTACTCAGCAGGCTAATAACAATGGTAATCATAGTGTCAGCAATAATAGTCATAATCAGGGCTATGATAAGCAGCAAGCGACACAAGATAATAATGAGCTGGCGCAATTGCAGCAGTTATCACTTGCTAACATAGGTCATCAAGCGGCAACTAAACGCCACAATGCCAAGCCTGCACCGTTGTTTGTCATAGAGCATGAGAAGGTTGTACCGCCATTACGCAAGCAATTGCCAAGTGATGCACAGTCGCAATCGTCATCTAAGTCGCCTTCTAAATCTAAACCGGCTAGCCAAGCGTTTGTAGAAAAAAACGCTGTTACTGACAACGCAGCGACTCAGAAAGTAGTAAATAATACTGCAGCGTCTAAGAAGGAACAATCTGACAAAGTAGAAAGTCATCATACGAAGTCAAAGCAAACTGATGCCAATGTTAGTAGTGACTCAGCTTCTGCTAAAGCGCATACGACCGAGTATGCTACGCGTACGGTAGCCAGAACACCGGCGCTCGTCAGTATGAATAATGAGCCGATACCGCATAAGCGTCGCCGCCGTCAGCCTACTGTTGTAGAAAATGACAATGGAAATAGCTCAGCTGATAGCAATAGCGTAGTAGAGGCTAAAGCAGTCGATAACAAAGCGCAAAAAGCGGCGAGATACGCAAAAAAAGCGCCGAAGCTAGCGACTGAAGCTGTTAGTAAAACTGAAACTAGTGACGTTGAAAATAATGCTAAGAAGGCAACCAAAGCTTCAGCAGCAAAACCTACTAAAACCAGTCAAGATACGAAGAGCCAGACCAGTCAAAGTCAGTCAGCTAAGAATCAAACAGCTGCTAGTAAAATGAATGAGCAAAAAGGCCCTGTACCATCGAAGCGTCGCCGCCGTCAGCCAAGCGTTAATAACGTTTAAGCTTATGAGCGGACAATAGAGTAAAGTGATAACTATGAATACGCACTTTGATGCTAGCGGTAACAATGAGAGCTATGCAGCCGCAACTTGGGTTACCTGCTATGTAGGCTTAGGTAGCAATCTGACAAATGAGCTAGGTTCGCCTGTCGAGCATTTGCAGCAAGCCGTTGCCACTATGCAAAATCACGAGCAGATACGCGCGGTACAGGTGTCTTCCTTTTATGCTTCAGCACCGATGGGACCGCAAGACCAACCTGATTTTATCAATGCGGTCGCAGGATTTGAGACCACTTTGACTGCGTTTGAGCTGCTTGATTTTTGCCAAGCGCTAGAGCAGCAAGCCAAACGCGCCCGTTTGCGCCGTTGGGGCGAGCGTAGCCTTGATGTCGATATCTTATTATATGGTGACGCGCAAATATCAGAGCCGCAATTAACCATACCGCATGCTGGCTTGCCTGAACGTAATTTTGTTTTGATACCACTGCGAGAGCTAGCGCCAGAGTTGATTATTAAAGGTAAACCTATAAAGGATTATCCGCTGAGTAACGATTGGACAGGGTTAAAGTTACTATCAGATGATTGATGTATTAACCGTTAAATATATTTATTAACTACTAAAAAGTAGCAGAAAATTGGCATTTAGCAGCATTTCCAGTCATTGATTGTTAAACGTATTGATGATTGAAAGCATTGAGGATGATGTAACGATATGACGACGTTATCGACTTTAAATAAATTTAAAAAAGACGGTACCAAATTTACCTGTCTGACCTGCTATGACGCGATGTTTGCGCGCATGATGGATAAAGCACAAATCGATACGATATTGATTGGTGATAGTCTGGGCATGGTGGTACAAGGTCATGATTCAACCTTACCGGTCAGCGTCGATGATATGGCTTATCATACGGCCAATATTGCCCGTAGTAATAAGCACGCACTGATTTTAGCCGACTTGCCGTTTATGAGTTATGTGACGCTCCCAGAAGCGGTTGCCAATAGCCGTAAGCTGATGCAGGCGGGCGCGCATGTGATTAAGATTGAAGGCGGTAGTGAGCTTTGCGATTTAGTCACGACATTAGCGCAAGCAGGTACGCCCACTTGCGTACATCTTGGCTTAACCCCACAATCAGTCAATGTCTTTGGCGGTTATAAAATCCAAGGGCGCGGTGATGCAGCGGCGGATAAGCTGCTTACTGATGCCAAAGCGGTGGTCGAGGCAGGTGCTGCACTTTTGGTACTAGAATGCGTACCTGCTGAACTTGCAAAAGCTGTAACCCAAGCGGTTGCCGTACCGGTAATTGGTATTGGCGCTGGTGCCGATACTGATGGTCAAGTCTTAGTCATGCATGACATGCTTGGTATGGTGCACGGTCGTGTGCCGCGCTTTGTCCATGACTTTTTAACCGATGAGCGTAATAGCGCGCGTAGTATTGAAGGCGCATTTGCCCTATATCAGCAAGCGGTACGCGATGGCAGCTTTCCGACTGAGCAGCACCAATTTAGCTAGTGGTCTTTAATTTAAAACTTTGAATTTGGTGCTTAGTATTTAGCGCTTTGAATTTAATGCTTTAAATTTAGTGTTTTGACGATTATCAGTAGAAAAAGCTATCAGGATAAGAGTATTTACCATGCCAATTATTCATCATCATATCTCAGCATTGCGTGCTGCCTTAAAGCCTTATCGTGGTCAGGAAGATAGCCAGCAGCGTATTGCGTTAGTACCAACCATGGGCAATCTACATGACGGTCATCTTGAGCTGGTAAAGCTTGCCAAGCAGCATGCCAATATTGTCGTGGTGAGTATCTTTGTCAATCCTACCCAATTTGGCGTCGGTGAAGATTTTGACAGTTATCCACGTACCTTAGATGCAGATGTTGCCAAGCTTGCTACCGTTGGTGCTGATTATGTATTTGCCCCAAGTATTGATGAGATGTATCCAGTATTACCGCCACCAACGTCAGTCCGCGCTGGGGAAATTACCACCCAACTATGTGGTCAATCGCGCCCCAATCACTTTGATGGCGTCGGCATCGTGGTCTCTAAGCTCTTTAATATCATTCAGCCTGAGGTGGCCGTATTTGGCCAAAAAGACTATCAGCAATTGGCAATTATCCAGCAAATCGTGCGTGATTTAAGCTATCCAATTGAAATTATAGGTGCGCCTATCGTACGTGCTGCTGATGGTTTAGCATTATCTTCGCGCAATCAGTATCTAACCGAAGCTGAGCGCAATGTTGCTCCTGTGCTGCATAAAGAATTGCTCCGCTTAGCTGAGCAGTTAATGCAGGGTCAGCATCTCGAAAAAAGGCTTGCGCCTTTATTAACAGAGACACGGGCACGCATCTCTGAGGCGGGCTTTAAAATTGATTATTTAGAAGTTAAAACGGCTCAGCTCGATTCTTTAGAGACAGATGCTGCCTCTGCAATTTTCAATGGGAATCAGCAGGATTTGGTGATCTTGGTTGCGGCTTGGTTGGGCCGTGCACGTTTATTAGACAATCAGTTAGTGACGGTCAAGCTGCCGTGCTGACAGAATAATTCGCCAGACGCAATTATTAGGATGACGGATCATGAGTGCAAGTAAGGATGACAAGCAAGCACAGGCAAATGACAATTTAGCAAAGCCTATAAACGCGAAAGTAGAAAATAAAGATAGATTAAATATCTTAGTAGTATCAGGGCGCTCAGGTTCAGGTAAAACCTCAGTACTCAATATCTTAGAAGATTTAGGCTATTATTCTATTGATAATTTGCCTTTGTCATTGGTTCCTGAAGCGGCGCAAAAATTGGTCTGCGATAGTGGGATTAAACGCATCGCGCTGGGTGTCGATATTCGTACACCACGTGCGGATTTGTCTAATTTCGCTGAAACTCATGATGCGTTAAAGCAGAGGTATGGTGAAGAAGCGGTCACTGTGGTCTATGTGACGGCGCAAGAAGAAACCTTGGTTGCGCGCTTTAATGCTACCCGCCGCATTCATCCGCTGATGGTGCAAGATACTAAGGGTATAGAAAATACCACTTATAATCTGCCAGCAGCGATTGAAAGAGAAATTCAGCTTTTGCAGCCGATATTTAAGCAGGCGGATGTCAAAATCGATACCACTATGCTAAATATTCATCAGTTGAAAGAGCGCTTGCGTGATTATGTTGGGGTCGATAATCAAATAGTGATTAACCTGCTATCGTTTGGCTTTAAATACGGCAGCCCAATCGATGCAGATTTCGTCTTTGATGTGCGTATTTTGCCAAATCCACATTGGAATCCAACGTTACGAGCCGCAACCGGTCTTGACCCTGAGGTTGCTGATTTTTTTGCCGATTATCCAGAAGTTGCTGAGATGACTGAAGATATCGCAAAATTTCTTAATCGTTGGCTGCCTGATTTTCTGCATAACAATCGCCATACGGTCACGGTCGCTATTGGATGTACGGGCGGCAAACATCGCTCGGTATTTATCACCAAGCATTTACAAGATAAGCTGACGGCCAGCTTGCCTGAAGGTTTGACCGTTGTTGCTAAACACCGTGAAAAGAATCGTTGGTGATGCTTTCTTTGTCGCTAAAACTTATAAGCTGCAAGGTATAAATGGCAAAAATGCGATTAACTTTATTATTTACTATCTATTATTTATTATCTCGAAAAATGGAAAGCTTTTATGATTGACTGGTCAGAACATGATATGCGCGTCTCGCGCACAGAGCTCAAAAAAGCTCATGAGCGCTTGCAAGCACTGTCGATACCGCTTGCCAGCTTATCGAAAAAACAGCTCAAAAACCTGCCAGCAAGTGATTACTTTATGGCGGAGCTGATGGCGCTTGCTGATATCACCAGTGCCAATGCGCGTAATCGCCAAACCAAGCGCGTCGGTAAACTTATCAGTGAAGAAAATCGCCATGAATTGGTCAAAGCCTTGTTTGATGCCTTTTTCCCAAAAGAGCAGGTTTCTAAAATCGAGAGTTGGTTTGAGCGCTTAAATATCAATGATGAAGGCACGCTTAAGCAGTTTGTTAAACAGTACAAAGCCTCTGAGCGCAATAGTATGTATCAGCTGCTGCTTTGGATTGAGTACGCCAAGCATATGCAAGACGATGAGCTGATGGCAGAGTCTAAAGAGGATTTGGCCAGTTATATTCGGGAAGTGGCGATATTGTCGCAGCTAAAAATGTAGCCAATTATGTTGGCTATAAAGCGGCGTTGCCGTTCATAATAACGACCCATAAAAAAGCCAATCAGTGATGATTGGCTTTTTATATTTTTCTATAAACTAATACTGGTTAATCAATTGTGCAGACTGACTTATTTTTTCTCTGCACGTACTTTATCGACCAGATAATCAACTACTTTAGGTACAGTGGCGCTTTCGCCGGTCACTACATATTTACCATGGACGACAACCGCTGGGACACCTGAAAGCTGATAACGCTTGGCGCCTGCTTGTGAGCGACCAATTTTTGTTCCAACCGCAAATGAGTTATATAGGCTGTTAAATTTCTTTTCGTTGACGCCTTGTGAGGCATACCATTTGCTCAATGACGCTTGGTCAAATAATTGCTTGCCGTCTTTATGTACCGCATCAAATAGCGCATCATGGGTCTTGTTTTCATAACCTAATAATTGCGCGGCATAAAAACCACGGGCACTGGCTTCCCAAACTGGGTTAAGCGCTGCTGGGGTTTTAAAGAATGCCACGTCTTTATCTTTGGTTTTTGCCCATTTTTCCATATGCGGATTTAGGACGTTACAATGCGGGCAGCCATACCAGAAAAATTCACGCACAATGATAGCATCACCGCTGATTTTTTCTGGATTGTCTAGCACACGGTAATCTTTTCCTGCGACATAATTGGCGGCTTGCGCGCCCATATTGGCCAGCCCAATAGCACAAGCCAGACCAGTCAATGCGATGATACGTTTCATACTTGTTCCTTGAGGTGTCAAAATTTAAAATGTTTGGTGCAAATTTTCAGATCAAAAGTTGCTTAGCGCATTTATATAGGTTTGAAAGTAGATAAACGACAATGCATTATCTAAATTGTCTTTGCTAAATCGACCTATAATAGAGTACGGACTATAATAGCGTAAAATGCCCGCACTTGTGAACCCGATTCTTAACTAACGGTTGTAAAGCTGTGAGCTATTATTTAAGGTATCTTACTTATCATTTTTAAGCGGCTAGTTTTAAGCTGACAGCTATTAAGTTTTGTCACAGAGAAAGGTGATTATTCACTAAGACTTATTAAGAAAGACTTATTAATAATATTCAAAGTTATAAAACAGTTTCATATTTTCCGCTTGTATAAAGGTCTGCTGCTTAACAATCATAACGCTGACATGTTCATTAAAACTTAAGTATTTACTGCCGCGATTCACAATCGGTGACGATGTACTCACGACAAAGTCGCCGCTCTCATGCTAATATTGGGCATACTGCTATTGAGCATGTCAACATGCCTATAAACGATAATAACTATAATACCCATAAAGGAAAAACCCTATGAGCCAAGCTTTCTCTTCTGCCCAGCCTGTGAATCATCAGTCAAACAACGATTCAAACGATTACGCAAATAACGAGCCAGCTACCAATACTGCTACTAGTGACTTTAACCAAAATACTGCTATCAATGTCGATGCCAGCGAAGTGGAAAAATTCAATAACTTGGCAAGCGAGTGGTGGAATAAAACTGGCGCTTTTGCTACTTTGCACGAAATCAATCCGCTACGCCTTAACTGGATAGAAGAAAACGTGAAGCGCGGCTTTATGAGTGCTGATAGCAGTAAAACGGCAGAGATGGGCTTGGCGGCTAAAAAAGTCCTTGATGTCGGTTGCGGCGGCGGTATCTTGGCAGAATCAATGGCACGTCGCGGTGCTGATGTCACCGGTATCGACCTCGGTACCGAAAACCTCAAAGCGGCGGCCTTACATGCTGAGCAAAGCAACTTAAATGCTACCTTGCGTTATCAGCATATTCCTATTGAGCAGTTAGCGGCTACCCATGCTGGTCAATTTGATGTTGTGACCTGTATGGAGATGCTTGAGCATGTGCCAGACCCAGCTGCCATTGTCGAGGCGTGCTTTACGCTATTGGCACCGGGCGGCGTTTGCGTGCTATCGACGATTAACCGCAATCCTAAATCGTACCTGTTTGCCATCGTTGGGGCAGAGTATGTATTGCGCCTGCTTGATCGCGGCACCCATGATTACGCCAAATTTATCACCCCAGCTGAATTGGATAAAATGGCGATAACGGCAGGCTTTACCCGTCAAGACATCATTGGACTGCATTATAATCCATTGACCAAGCGTTATTGGTTGGCACAAAACGTCGATGTTAATTATATGATGGCGGTACAAAAGCCACTGGCGTAAATCGCCTTTTATAAGCATTCCTTTTTGACCACTTTTTAAATCAATGTTTTAAATTAATATTAAGAGCGCCCGTTATGAGCCAATTTGTAAAAGCTGTCTTGTTTGACCTTGATGGCACATTAATCGATACTGCCGCTGATTTCGTCCGCATTATTGGTAAAATGAGCGGCGAAAATGATTGGCAAGCGCCACCTGAAGCCGAAATTCGTGAGCAAGTCTCTGCCGGTGCCTCGGCGATGGTACAGTTGATGCTGCGTCATAACGACCAACTTGAGGTCAGCGAATCTGAGTTACTGGAGTTTCGTCAGCAGTTCTTAGACGATTATGAAGCGGAAATCTGTGTCGATAGTTGCGTTTTTAGCGAGCTTGAAGAGGTGCTGCGCGCATTAGAAGAAAAAAGCGTGCCATGGGGTATTGTGACCAATAAGCCGCGTTATCTCGCTGAGCAGTTATTAGAAAAAATGCAGTTAGACGGGCGCTGTTCGGTACTGGTGTGTCCAGATGATGTATCGCGCTCTAAACCCGATCCAGAGCCTATGTATGCAGCATTAGAAAGACTCTCTATCCCGCGCGGTGCCGCTGAAAGCGTGCTTTATGTCGGCGATCATATACGCGACATCGAAGCTGGCAAGGCTGCGGGTATGCCGACTATCTTAGCCGCTTACGGTTATATTCCACCTGAAGATCAAAAAAACCTTAAGAAATGGGGTGCAGATTATATTACCGAAACCCCTGCAGACTTGAATAAATTATTGCTTTCTTCTGGCAAGTTTGACTATTTATAAAGCAAATAAGCCTTATAAAGCAAATAAACCATTTAACGAAATAGCTATTAAGCACCCTACCTATTAAATAATAAGCAGTGAGTAATGCCATGAGTGACAATACTAATCAGCCTACTAGCCAGCAACAGATGCCATCAGCGGCGCAAGCTTCTGTGCCAGCTGTATCGCACGACGATATTCGTAATTTTATACCGCCTGATGACTGTTTAGATGGTAAAACTATCTTGGTAACGGGTGCCGGTGATGGTATCGGGCGTATCGCCGCCTTAACCTATGCGCGCTATGGCGCGACGGTATTATTGTTGGGGCGTACTAGCAGTAAGCTTGAATACGTTTATGATGAAATTGAGAGCTTTGGTGGCAAGCAGCCAGCCATGCTACCGATGAATCTAGAAGGCGCAACCTATGCTGAGATGCAAAAGTTAGAGAACTTGATTGCTAAAGAAGTTGGTCAGCTTGATGGTATTTTGCATAATGCGGGCATGCTTGGGGCTTTGACGCCACTTGAGATGTACGATGTTGATATGTTTGCCCAAGTAATGAAGGTCAACTTTACGTCAACCTTTATGCTCACACAAGCGCTGCTGCCTTTACTTAAGGACGCAGCACATGGTTCGATTGTCTTTACCTCTAGTAGCGTCGGCACCCATCCTCGCGCATTTTGGGGCGCGTATGCACTCTCTAAGCAAGCGGTAGAAGGCATGAGCGATATCTTTACCCAAGAAACGCAGAATACCACTAACTTGCGCTTTAACTGTATCAATCCTGGTGGTACCCGTACCAATATGCGCGCCCATGCCTTTCCCGGTGAAAATCCGATGAGCCTAAAAACCCCGGAAGATATTATGGGCGGTTATGTGTTTTTGATGAGTGATGAGAGCATCGGTGTGCGCGGTCAAGTGGTTGAGCTCCAACCAAAAGATTAATATTAATCAGCACCTGTAGTCTTATAGGGCAGTATTTTTATAATTGTTTATAAAATTGCGTATTTATTGAAATAAGCGACTTATAACCCCATCTATTTGTTATTAAAGACTTTTATAAATTATGATTTAAATATCGTTAATAAGAAAATAGGATGGGATTATGGCAGGTGGCTGGTCAAGAGATGGGGCAGAGCATGAGCAAATGGATGCGACTGTCAACGATGCGTTAGAGCGGGCACGGCGTGCGCTGCCAACGGGTACAAGTGCTGAGTTCTGTGATGAATGCGGCAATCCGATTCCAGAAGCGCGGCGTATTGCCGTGCCAGGCGTGCAGCACTGCGTCGGCTGTCAAACGGAGCTTGAACAAGAAGCAAAGGCGACTGAGCTATTTAATCGCCGCGGTAGTAAAGACAGTCAATTGCGTTAATAGAAAATCCCCCATTATGTTGATAGTGGGGGATTTTTATCGGTTTTATCTTTATCAGCATTATCATTACTGGCAATTATTATCAATAATCTGTCTATCACTGCCGATAGCTGGCTAGGCAATCAATAACTATAACTATCTATAACATCAATGCCATCAGCTCAAGGTCATACACTTCCCAATCTACCTTAACCGCTGTCGCATCTTCTTGCTCAGTACTTGCTTGCAAAATAATCTCTAGTCGGTTATCTGCTTGTGCGCTCACTGTCTTTGTGGACAAGCTATCAGGAGTAAAATTGATTTGTAGCCAGCCATGAGAGGTATGCACAATGCCTTTGATACGTTGCCAATTTGGCAGCTTTAACAGCCAATCCTGTAACTTATCGGCATCTAATACATATTCTGCTGGTAGTCGCCACCCTGCCAGTAGAATATCTTGCTGTTGCTCATGATAACGATAGGGCAGCTCTACACTTGTATCGGGCTTATTATCGTCATTGCTTTTAGGATTGTGGAAGGTATTAGCTGTTAAAGAATGACTCAGCGGATTTGGCTTTAAGCCCACAACAGCTCTGTATGGCTCAGCGATATTGACTCTTTGCTGCTTTGAGATGACAAAACTGGGTTTGGATAGCTGTGCACTTAATGCTGCTGAATAGCCTGTGGATGTATTTATCGTATGAGTGGTTATCTGCTTGTCAGATTCTGCCCAAATAATAGAAATCTGTGCATTGAGCTTGGCTACCCATGCTTGAAGCGCTTGTCTTTCGTCAGTGCTTAATTGAGTATAGCGATTAATGACCAAAACATCGGCATCGCGGACATGCGCCTGAAAACCTTCATGAGTACGATACTTTTCTTGTTGCCATTGCAGGGCGCTAAGCACCGTGATGACCGCTTGCATCTTTAAAGCCGTTTGCCAATGCGGCGCGCTAAGCTGTTGGACAAGCTCACGCGGATGGGCAAGCCCTGTTGGCTCGATAAGCAGACGCTTTGGATGATGGTCACTGAGCAGGCGACTCAGAGCGATTTGTAGTGGCAACTGACTGGTACAACAAATGCAGCCGCCGCTCACTTCACGAATGGCGATGTCATGTGTCGTATGGCTATCTTGTGAGCTGGCTAGTAGCGCGCCATCGATCCCGATACGACCAAACTCATTGATTAATAACGCCCAGCGTTCACCTGTTGGTTTGGTCGCAATTAATTGATTAATGAGGGTGGTTTTGCCAGAACCCAAAAACCCTGTCACCAAGGTGCAGGGTATGTTTTGAAGCATAATAGGTGATTTCAATGTTGCGCCCGTGATATTAATAGGATGAGATATTAACCATCTGAGGTATCAATAGCCGCAAGCAGCATTTATGAGTTTATAACGACTCATTTTTGGCCGCTTCAACTTCTGCTTCGTCTGGTACGAATACATAACCTACGCCCCAAACGGTTTGAATATAACGCGCTTGTGAAGGATTGTCTTCAATCAGACGGCGCAAACGTGACACTTGTACATCGATAGAGCGCTCCATCGCGCCCCATTCACGACCACGGGCAAGGTTCATCAATTTATCACGTGTTAATGGCTCACGTGGATGCTGTACCAAAGCTTTTAATACTGAAAATTCACCGGTCGTCAAAGTGACAACATTGCCATCACGTTTAAGGGTACGGGTCGATAAATCAAGCGTCCATGGTCCAAACTCAACCACTTCTAGCTGATGACTTGGCGCACCCGGTAGCTCACGATTTTGACGACGCAGCACCGCTTTGATACGGGCCAATAGCTCTTTTGGGTTAAATGGCTTTGGCAGATAGTCATCAGCGCCGGCTTCAAGGCCAGCGATACGATCGGCATCGCCACCTTTGGCAGTAAGCATGATAATCGGGATATCACCATTATCTTCACGCAAGCGCTTACAGATACTAATACCGTCTTCGCCTGGTAGCATCAAATCCAAAACCACCAATGAGAACAGCTCACGTTGCATCAATTTGTCCATCTGATTACCATCATGGGCCGTACGGACAACAAAACCATCGTCTTCTAGAAAGCGTTGTAATAAAGAGCGCAAGCGTGCATCGTCATCAACGACCAAAATGCGCTGGTTTAAGGTGTCAGGGCTGTTATTATCTGTCATACAGTCATCCTCTTATAAAAATTATTATTAGTAGCAGTTTTTAGTAAAAAACGTTTATAAAAATACCATTAAAAACGCGGGTAAAAATCTTATTGTTATTTAATGATCAATCCGTTGATAAGTAAATCATGATTAGCAAACCATTAGTTGTCATAAAAAATATAGTCGTCGAAAAAACCTATAAAAATAAAGACTTTTGTTCAATATGGCAGGGCTTAGCCATATTTGTGCCCTTGATACTTTAGTGTATAAGATTGCAGGCGCAATTGCATCACTGATACGGATAAATGCTGTATGCGTTTGTTTAACAAGGCGTTAGAAAGAACGATATCAGACGATTTTTGCCATAAAACAGGCGATAAATAACGAAAAGATAAAAAGGATTTTTATTCATGCAGCTTTTGCTATAATGCAAAACTACATTTCTCAACGATTGATACGTCTATGAGTAGCACTGATACCTTAACGCCATCTCAAACCTCGACAAATGCACAGGTTTTGGATGCAACCACACACGCGAATATTCACGACAAGCTTGCTCGCGCGCTTGGCATTAAGACTGCTCAAGTCAATGCGTTTGTCAAACTTTACGATGAAGGTGCGACCGTTCCGTTTATTGCCCGTTACCGTAAAGAAAAGACGCAGAATCTTGACGATGCGCAGCTGCGAGCTTTAGAGAAGTCGCTCAATTATGAGCGTGACATGGCAACCCGTCGCCTCAAAATTACCGAGCTGCTGAGCACGCAGGGTAATTTGACTGACGAGCTGCAGACGCGCATTGATAATGCGACGTCGAAACTTGAGCTTGAAGACATCTACTTGCCATACCGTCCACGTCGCCGTTCACCGGCTGCTAAAGCCCGTGCCGCCGGTCTTGATGTGGCCGCACAAGCGGTCTTAACGCAAGAGATTACGCCGACAGCAGCACTGGCCGACTATCAAGCACAATCTAGCATTACCGATGATAGCGGTAATGAGATTGAAGTCGACTTCAGCGATATCGACAAGCAATTGGCAGGCGTACAAGCCATCATCGTTGATGAATGGACGCAGGCGTTGGATTTACTCGATAATCTGCGCAGTGGCTTTGCTAAAACCGCCAGTATCGTCTCTGCTGTTGCTAGTGAAGAAAAACGTGAAGTTGGCGAAAAATTCAAAGACTACTTTGAGCATAGTGAAAGCTTGGCGCGTCTGCCAAATCATCGCCTATTAGCGATGCTGCGCGGTCGCCAAGAAAACGTTTTAGGTCTTAAAATCGAAGGCGAAGACGCTCCATTTATCGAAAAAATCGTCAAGCACTTTGAGATTGATGCCAAAGCGCCAGCAGAACGTCAAGAATTTTTAGTGGAGGCGGCGACCAGTTTATGGAAAGAAAAATGGCGTCCGCATATCGAGCATCGTTTATTGACAGAAAAACGTCTGACCGCTGAAGCCGATGCGATTGATGTATTTGCCAATAATTTACAGCATTTACTCATGTCAGCGCCTGCTGGCCGTAAAGTGATTTTAGGTGTTGATCCGGGTATCCGTCATGGCGTTAAAATGGCGATTGTCGATGCCCAAGGCCATGTCATGCTAGACATCGAAGACAAGCCTGTCGTCGCAACCGTTTATCCATTCGCCCCTGATAATAAGATGGATGAAGCCAAAAAAGTCATCGATGAATTATTAAGCACTTATAGTGTAGATTTGGTGGCTATCGGTAATGGTACGGCGAGCCGCGAAACAGACGCGATGATTAAAGAGATTCTGGCCGCCAACGCTGAGTTAAAAGCCAAAGCCGTTATCGTTAATGAATCAGGCGCATCAGTTTATTCGGCGAGTGAGCTTGCCAGTGACGAGCTTGCTAATTTAGATGTCTCTGTACGCGGTGCGGTTTCTATCGCTCGTCGCTTGCAAGATCCGCTATCAGAATTGGTTAAAGTTGATCCAAAAGCGATTGGCGTTGGTCAATATCAGCATGATGTCAATCAAACTCAATTAGCAGATAGCCTTGATAAAGTCACCCAAGACAGCGTAAACGCCGTTGGTGTTGATGTAAATACGGCAAGTCCTGCTATTTTGGCGCATATTGCTGGTTTGAATAAAAATGTCGCCCAGCAAATCGTCACCTATCGTAAAGAGCATGGCGCCTTTGATAGCCGTGAAGCATTAAAGAACGTCCCACGCTTAGGGGTAAAAACCTTTGAGCAAGCCGCAGGTTTCTTACGCGTCCATGGCGGTAGCAATCCACTTGATGCGACAGGCGTGCATCCAGAAAGCTATGCGCTGGTTGACAGCTTACTTGAGCAAACCGGTAAAACGTTGCCAGAAGTCATCGGTAACGATGGTGTGCTAAACAGCATCGATACCACTGCGCTTGCTGCTAACGATGACAATATCAGTGTTAAAGCCATCATTGAAGAGCTTGCCAAGCCTGCACGCGACCCACGTCCTGAGTTTAAAACGGCTAACTTCCGTGAAGACGTTAATAGTATTAAAGACTTGAGCGAAGGTATGCAGCTTGAAGGCGTTGTTACCAACGTCACAGCCTTTGGTTGCTTCGTCGATGTCGGTGTTCATCAAGATGGTCTGGTCCATATCTCACAGATGGCCAATGACTTCGTCGCTGACCCGATGAACCGCGTTAAGCCAGGCGATATCGTCTCGGTACGTGTGATTTCTATCGATGAAAAACGTGGCCGTATCGGCTTTAGCATGAAGCCTGAGTCTGAAAAACCAGTACGCCCAGCTGCGAAGTCGACTGCAGAAGGTACAGGTAATGACGATAAGGCTAGCCGTCCACGCAGCAATCGTCCAGCTAGTAACCGTCCAGCGGCTGATAAGCGTGTAACAAAACCGCGTGGCAATCGTCAAGATAAAGACAGCGCCAATAACCGCAGTAAAGCGCCTAGAGCTGAGAAAGCAGAAGCACCTAGTAAAATGGGTACGCTTGGGGCATTATTACAAGAAGCTGGCGTGACCAAAGCTAAAAAATAGTGTCTGTTTAACAAAAACTGCGTAGAAATCCCCTGCCTCTAAGGTAGTGTGATGAATACGTCTTGACAGCCTACCGCTTAGTTGATAAATTCTACTCTAGGACAGCATTTCAGACCTTTAGAGCAATCTAATAACATCAGCGTTAGTCTGTATCCGAATTGCTTGAAAACAGCAATAATTGTGAACCCTCGGTGCGAGGGGGATAGCTCGGTAAATTTGCCTAACCGCTATTGCAAAACACCGCAAATAAGTATCGGTATTACCCAAGAAACCCCTACATCTTTAGGTAGTGGGTAGTTCATAGTAATGACTGTTTATGGTTATAAGGGTTTTATTTAACGATAAACAACTAAAAAAGGCAGCCATCGATGGCTGCCTTTTTTATTGGGAATATATTGGAGGAGTCCCTTTAGGAGTGGTTTGGCTTGTTGATAATAGCCTTGTTGGTAATAGCTCAGTTAGCAATAAAGAACTTTAAGGTTTTATCTACTCATACAAGCGTTTGACCTATAATTTATAAATCTTCCGTTACTTCTACGTCTTCTTCTGTCTCTTCTTCTAATACAGCTTCTTCTTCTAGCATTTCATCTTGTGCTTGTGCTTGTGCTTGTGCTTGTGGCTGCAGCGCATCTTCTGGATTTTGCATAGCCGCTTGCTCAGCTTGTAGCTCAGTGGTCATCGGCTGTTGGCTAGCGCTATTGTTAACACTGACCTTTGATCTTGAGATAGTTTGAGTTTCGCTAATTTGAATTGGATTAGCTTGATTGGCTACTGACTTACTACTGGTGTTTTCGCTTGCAGTCTCAAGTGTGGTTGCAGCAACCGCCGTTTGCTTCTCTGCTGCTGCTTTATCAGCAGGTACTGCCATAGCCAAACTTGGGATAGTGAGTGCAGCGCCAATGAGTAGCGATAAAGATAAAGTACTTTTTTTCATGAATTAATTCCTTAATTTATAGTCTTATCATGTCAGTTTAAAGCATTTCAAACTTGACGCCTATTTTGTGTGCTGTATATAACAGCCAAATATCGAGATTTATTTAATATTTTGAATCTATATATTTAATATAACTAACATCTAATCTATAGGAAAAATAAAATCATGATAACCAGTAAGCGATTATCATGATCGATTTGGATAAAGAGTTTTATAAGCCAAATTAAAGCCGTTATAAAAATCTAGAGGGGAGAATACCAACTAAACAAGCGTTGATTCAGTAGTACATAAATTAAAAGTCTAACAGATGGATGTTTATAGGTGATTTTGTGCAACTACTGTATGGTTATTGTCAGATAAAAAATAAGCCGAAAAAGTATAGACAATAAAAAAACCGCCTCTTATTACTAAGAGGCGGTCAGTACTATATTAGTTAAAATCACATTACCTTGGTTTTAAGCATGAATGTTATTAAGCATCGACGACTTCAAAGCTAAGACCAGCGTGCGCTTCTAAACGCGTTAATAAGCTATCGCCCATGGCGGAGGCGGGCGTCCAAAAACCGCCACCAACCTCTTCTTTACTTATATCCTGTGCTAAGCATAATGCTGCTTGGGCCAACATGCGCGAGGTGCTGCCATAACCAGGATCTTTGTCACCGGTGACTTTAGTATTGATGCTATCTTTATCGGCGGTCTGGCCAAATAGACGAATATCAAAATAGCCATTTTCTTGCTCTTCTTTAGAAGGACCCGAGCCTGATTTAGGCAATACGTGCTTAGATAAAAGCTCGCGACTTGGCGTAATCATCATGGCAGTGGCAAAACCTAATAAGCCTGCACTCATCGCATAGCTTGATAGCTTACCTTTAAGGCCATCTTTCATCCACATTGCTTCGTCATACTTAAAGTCGCGACCATATTCATAGCCCAGCAGTTGGTTACTGCGATGCACGATGCGAGTATTGATACTTGCCATCACAAAGGGTGCCAGCCAGCGTTTATGCTCGTCATCGTATTCAGGTTTGCTGACATTGGCTTGGCGCACGTTTGGCGCATCTTTATCATCATTGAGTAAATAAGGATTTGCTACTTGCTTACGGCGGGATTTATCTTGGCCGACTTCTTCAAAGATAGTTGCCATCGAGGCAATTGTACCACCCGATAAACCACCTTTTGCTGCTTTGACGCGCATATGGATAACATCACAGGTGCTGCCAAATTTTTCTTCTGCTTGCTGCTGGGTAAAGTAAACGCCCAAGTCAGATGGGATAGAGTCAAAACCACATGAGTTGACAATACGCGCGCCACTTTGTTTTGCCGTATCCTGATACTTATCCATCATATCTTTGATAAAGATGGCTTCACCGGTCAGATCGACATAATCGGTACCGTTTTCCGCGCAAGACTTAACCAAAGGCTCGCCATATTTTAGGTAAGGGCCAACGGTTGAGATAATAACTTGGGTTTGCTTGGTCATTTTATCGAGGCTCGCCGCATCGTCACTATTCGCAATAATAATATCGACTTTGCTAGCAAGTTTAGATTGCAGCTCATTGAGTTTTTCTTTATCACGACCGGCTATCGCCCAAGTAACGTTTGCGCCATTTTTATCTCTAGCATTTGATAAAAATTCTGTTAGATAATGTGCTGTAATCTGTCCCACAAAGCTGGTTGCTCCATAAAGAACTACTGCATAAGGACGATTGTTACTAGGGTTTGCAGGCTCTTGATTTGTTGATGCT
The DNA here is from genome assembly GCF_049896465.1 of Psychrobacter sp. DWR1-2-3. Lineage (NCBI taxonomy): Bacteria > Pseudomonadati > Pseudomonadota > Gammaproteobacteria > Moraxellales > Moraxellaceae > Psychrobacter > Psychrobacter sp. DWR1-2-3. The sequence goes on along the minus strand of NZ_JAFCUJ010000003.1, from coordinate 290,785 downwards.
TGTTTTGATGCCACTGTTTCGTTTGAGTTTTCCGTATTCATAGTTATTTTCCTTATTAAATAGCGATTATTGTGAAATTGCTAAATAGCTGTTTCTATTCATTATGCAACTGACATTAGATATGTAATCTGCAGAGAGTAGCCGATTTAGGTTTATAGCAGATTTTGTCATAAAAATAAGCGAATTTAAGTAACTATTCACTATCTCTACACATAAGTCTTGAAAAGCCAAGTAAAAACTTAAAAATGGTAAGATTTGCTACAAAGTTTACATAACCTATCGACATTATTACCAAAATGAACGTTCTTTAGAGAAAATCATTGCTAATCTATATTCGTACGCAGTAATAAGTTGTATCAAAACAAAAAGAAGATTTTCAGGAAGAAAAGAGTGCAGTGGTAAAACGGTTGATAGATAGAAAGTTCATTAATAACCAAAACTGCTAGCTGTATATCTAGTTTCTAACCATAATTTGAGGAGAATATTATGTTTCGTTGGGCCATTATTTTTGCGGTAATCGCGTTGATTGCAAGTTTCCTAGGCTTTGGCGGTGTCGCTGGTCTATCGGCAAACTTTGCTTATATTCTACTAGCCATTGCTGTGATTCTATTCATTGTCGCATTTGTTAGTCGCCGTATGTAATAGAGAACAGTGACTGCTTAGGTCGTAATTTTCCATATTGGTAATAAGAAAAAGTCCTCGATTGAGGACTTTTTTTATGGCTAAAATTTGACTATTTTGACTATTTTGATTACTTTTGGTACCAAACGTCTTATGCGGTTCTAGAAAGTTTTAGGCTGGATAATATGTTCCATACGTTTTGCAAGGCGAATATCTAGGCTTGTGATACCACCCGTATCGTGCGTGGTCAGGCGGACATCAACAACGTTATAAGTATTACTCCATTCAGGGTGATGTTCGAGCGCTTCGGCATAAAAAGCGGCTTGATTCATAAAGCTCATCGCTTCAATAAAATCGCTGAAATGATAGCTTTTGACAATACTATTGCCGTCGCGCCGCCAGCCAGCCAGGTCTTCCAATTGTAAGTCGATTTGTTGGTTAGATAAACTACTCATGGTGATATCCTTTATTATTATTAGGGAGGGTTATCAGTTTGCGGGTTTTTATTTCATTTTATATATCTTCTCTTACCTAATGTTATGACACAAAGCACATAGGACAAAAAACCCACCTAATCCTGATTGTTTTTATTACATCATTGCAAGCAAAAATATAATAATTATCGTCAGATAAATAGGAGGGTAGTCGTACGTTTTAGCGCTTAAGTCAAGATAATGCTTTTATAGCATAATTACTACGATATAGTTACTACTATAAAGCTTTACCTATCATTGGCTTGTTTTCTTAAGCTTAAAGCAACCCTTTATATTCAGGGTGTTTATCAATATATGAGGCGACAAACGAGCACTGTGGCACCACTTTTTTATTATTATCCTGCGCGTACTTTAAAGCATGCTTAACCAATGCAGACCCAATACCGCGACCACCCAATTCTTGTGGCACGATGGTATGGTCGTATACGAGTTGATCGCCGCGCTCTTGATAGCTGATATAACCCGTATGACCGTCGATTGTCGTTTCAAAACGCTTAGCTTGCTCATTGTGTACGATATCTAGATTCTGTTTGTCGTTATTACTCATAGAAATTCTCCAATTATTGATATTTATAATTATTCCTAGCGGTTGATAAACTGGCTATTCTTGAATATTGATTATTTAAGTATTAATTATTAAATAACTGTCATATGCATGATCTGCTTAGTTTTAACCTTTTATTGCACTTATTGTGAGCTTTTTTAAATGAATTTTCTAGTCATTTACCGTAAGGCTAGATAGGACGAATGTTAATAGCCTTGCTTTAGCTCAAACATTGCGACAAGAGTTTGTAAGGGAGGATTTTGTATAAAGGTTTTGGCAGAGAAGGCGGATAAAATAGGCAACTCGCAATAAAAAGTCTGCAAAAAAAGTTAAAAGGCATATAAAGACAGGTAAAACAGTCCGTTAGCTTGCAGGGGTTGCGCCACAATGCGATAATGGTAAACAATTTATAACCCTGATTTTTGAGGCGCAGTCCATTTGGCATGATTGCTAAGTCTGGTTTGCACGTCTCGTCTATGCAGTCTATCGGAGTGTTAATGGCTCAATATATCTACACGATGAACAACGTGTCAAAACTTGTTCCACCTAAGCGCGAGATTTTAAAAAACATCAACCTGTCGTTTTTCCCTGGCGCCAAAATCGGTGTTTTAGGTATTAACGGTTCAGGTAAATCAACTTTGCTACGTATCATGGCGGGCGTGGATAAAGACTTTAGCGGCGAAGCACGCGCGCAAGCAGGTACGAAGGTTGGTTATCTACCGCAAGAACCACAGCTTGATGATAGCAAAGACGTCCGTGGCAACGTCGAAGATGGTATGCGTGAAGCTTTAGATGCGCTGTCACGCCTTGATGCCATTTATGCCGAATATGCTGAACCTGATGCCGACTTTGATAAGCTTGCCGAAGAACAAGGCAAGATGGAAGACATCATCCAAGCATGGGATGCGCATAACTTAAATACCCAACTAGAAAAAGCCGCTGATGCTTTGCGTCTACCGCCATGGGATGCTGACGTTAGCAAACTATCAGGTGGTGAAAAACGCCGTGTGGCACTTTGCCGTCTGCTGTTATCACGTCCTGATATGCTGTTACTAGACGAACCGACCAACCATTTGGACGCTGAATCGGTTGCTTGGCTTGAGCAGTTCTTGCAAAACTACAGCGGTACCATCGTCGCCATTACCCATGACCGTTATTTCTTGGATAATGTCGCTCAGTGGATTTTGGAGCTTGACCGTGGCCATGGCTATCCGTACGAAGGCAACTACACTGAATGGCTCGAGCAAAAGAACACCCGTTTAGAACAGCAAAATAAACAAGAAGAATCGTTTGCGAAAGCGCTGAAAAAAGAGCTTGAGTGGATTCGTAAAAACCAAAAAGGTCAACAGGCTAAGTCTAAATCTCGCGTGCAGCGTTTTGAGGAATTGAACTCAAAAGAGTTCCAGCAGCGTAATGAGACCTCTGAGATTTATATTCCACCAGGCCCTCGTTTGGGTAATAAAGTCATCGAAGTCAACGATATTTCTAAATCGTTTGGCGATCGTCTGCTGTATGAAAACCTCAGCTTTAATGTGCCAGCGGGCGCTATCGTCGGTATTATCGGTCCAAACGGTGCGGGTAAAACCACGCTATTTAACATGATTACCGAACGTGATACGCCAGATACCGGCTCAGTCGATTTGGGTGAAAGTGTCAAAGTCGCTTACGTCGGACAGGTACGTGATAACTTAGATGACAAAAAGACTGTCTGGGAAGAAGTCTCTGACGGCCTTGATATCATCAAAGTAGGCGACTATGAAACCCCAAGCCGCGCTTATATTGGCCGCTTCAACTTTAAAGGTTCAGACCAACAAAAGCACGTCGGTCAATTATCAGGTGGTGAGCGTAACCGCTTACAATTAGCAAAAACGCTAAAACAGGGCGCTAACGTCTTGCTCCTTGATGAACCATCAAACGATTTGGATATCGAAACCTTACGTGCGCTAGAGGATGCTATTCAAGTATTCCCAGGTACGGTGATGGTGGTGTCGCATGATCGCTGGTTCCTTGACCGTATAGCGACCCATATCTTGGCATTCGAAGATGAAGGCCCAGTTTGGTTCGATGGTAACTATTCTGAGTTTGAAACTTATCGTAAAAAGACCATGGGTGATGACGCCAGTCCGAAGCGTATGAAGTATAAAAAGATTTCTACCTAGAATCTTTGCTAAAAACTGTGTTTGTCATAAGTATTTTTGGACAATAATTTAGATATAAAAAAAGACCTCTAATCCATTAGAGGTCTTTTTTTTCTAAATGATTGAGTGTTGCGAGATATAACTTAACGCTTACGACCAAATTTACGCTGCTTCTTATTACTAATCTCAGTAATGGCGTGGGCAATCTCTTCTTCATTGAGGCTAGCTACTTGCTGTAAAATTTGCATCATATCAGGACTGAGTACATATTTTGCATGATGGGCAATAAGGTCGATACGCTGATCAAAGGTTAAGATGCCCGTTTCTTCGTCTTTCTGCAAGTAGTCAAGACGAGTCAAGGCACTGATAAAGCTGGTAAATAAAGCACGGTCAAAGAAATCAGGAATATCATCGGCATACAATACCGACAAACGCTGTCCAAGCAGATGACAGAGGTCAACGACTTCATTTTCGGTCAGATTGCCTGAGCCTTGCTGGGCAAGTAGAGCAAGGGTCATAAAGTAACGCTCAAGGCTTTGTTCAACAGGCGTCGCCAGCACTTGTAGCTGCTGATAGCATTTACTATTTGTCTCAGGGACGCTCAGCATGCCATCGCTCAATTCTACAATCAGGCCATTTGCCAGCAAGCTATCGACTTTTTTATTGAGCGTTTCTGTCAGGCCGTGGGCTGGATAGTATAGGAACAGCTCGCTTTGAAGGAACGGATATAATTGTTCGGCAATGCTATTTAGACGACTGCGTTCGATGCGACCATTACGTGCTACTAAGGCCGATAGGAATGATAATAAAATAAAGACATGCAGGATATTGTTACGGAAATAGCTGAGCAGAGCAGCTTGCTTACCGGCAATCTGAATAATATCACCCAAGATATGCGGTCTACGCTCGATTAGCTTTAGCTTAATCCCATAATCAATAATTTGCTGCGGCGACATATCGGTGATGACGGTATCAGCTGAGTAAGGTAGCTGCTGAGCCAGACCTTGATATAGGGCAATTTGCTCACGGCAAATATCTTCATCAAGCGCCGATTTCGGTGCGGATAATAGTACCAACGATAATAGGGATACAGGAGTAATGACTGCCGCTTTATTGATATGCTGCATGACTTTGACGCCGATATTATCGACCATGGCGCTGGCTTTATCATCAAGCGGGGTATCGGTGCGATCGGCAGGCAGGCTATTGGCTGGTACGTCAAATTTTTGCATAAAGTCGCTAAGATGCAGCGGTGTGCCAAAACTTAGATGCACATTGCCAAAGATACGCTCAATCTTACGCCCAACTTTGAGTAAGCCTATTAATGATTCAGACTCTTTTGGTTTGCCTTTTAGCTCACCGACATAGGTGCCGCCTTCCATGATGCGCTCGTAACCAATATAAGTCGGTATAAATACCACTGGTTTCTCAGAGTGACGTAATTGACTATGGACAGTCATCGCCAGCATACCCATTTTTGGCGGTAATAGACGTCCTGAACGCGAGCGTCCGCCCTCGATAAAGTATTCAATCGGCGTGTTACGGGTAATCAGCGTGTGCATATATTCACGGAGTACCGCGGTATAAAGCGCATTGCCACGGAAGCTACGACGAATATAAAAGGCAACCGCGCCGCGCAATAACGGCCCTAATACTGGCACATCTAAATTGTCACCAGCAGCAACATAAGGAATACTCAGGCCGCGCTTATAGATGACATAAGACAGCAGCAGGTAGTCGACATGGCTACGGTGACAAGGTACATAAACCAGCTCGTAATCTGCTGCCAGCTCGCGTACACGCTCAAAATGATGTACTTCGACGCCATCATAAAGTTGCGTCCATAGCCAAGTAAGGAACTTATAAAAACCGCGCACGATAGAGTGCGAATAGTCATTGACCATCTCATTGGCATAGCCTTTTGCCAAGGCACGGGCTTCACGGACGCTGATACCAGAAGCCTCTGCTTCGGCTTCTATGGCGTTTTTAATAGCTGGCGAATATACCAACTTGTCGACCAAGTTACGTCTGTCTGACAAATCAGGGCCAAGCATACTGGCACGCTGTTTGTCTAAATAAATATTAAGCTGTTGTTGCAATGAGCGCACCAGTTCACGGTTGCCATCGGCTGCGGCAACCATGGCATAGCTTGGCGCTTCGTCGACTTCATTTGTGATACTGTTGCTATTCTTTACAGCACTGTTATTTAGAATATTAGCTGTTAATTCGCTATCTTCTAAAGCACCTTCTGTTAATAAAGTGTCTTTTAATAAACGGTCTTCTAATAAAGTATCTTGTGCAAGACTGTCTTTTAAATCACTGGCTACTGAATCAAAGACAGAAAATCCTACGCCATCGCCTTTAAGGCTATCATTGATAAGGGTACGCAAATCTTGCGGTGGATGGAATTGAACAAAGGTATCGCGTCCCATCACGCCGATATTAAATAACTGCTTGGTGATACTGGGGTCTTGCCAGTTATCGGCAGTCAAAAGCTTAAATAATGAGTCTTCTTTTTCTGGCGCGCGTCCCCACAGGATGGAGACTGGTACCAAACGCACCTTTAATTCTGGATATTGTAAAACGGCGGAAACCAAGCGCGATAGGCGAGGTGACAGTTGGCTGTCTTTGGCATGCGGATGATGTAAAAATATAATCGCCGCGTTTTCTTTAATGTCGTGAGCAATATCTTGTACCCCGACTAACGCTGGTGGCAGATTATGCTCTTGTGTTTGCAGGTCAATCAAAATACTGTTGGAGCGCGAATAGTCTTGCAGCACATAAAATCTGAGAATGTTGTCGTCGTCATCAAACTCAGGTAATTCGCCCAATAGCTTTGGCTTGACGGCAACATCAAGCATCTGCCCCGAGAGCTTACGATATAGCTGATTAATCGGGGCATTAGAATAAGGCTTTGGTACGACTGGGCGGATATCGCTGTCTAAGTCTTTAGTGGTTGCCGTGTCGCCAGTCGTTACGGGCGCTTTAAAAATCCGTTTTTTTAAGAACTTCGGTATCATAATGAGTATCAAAATTAGTCAAATGTGTTGCGCTTATGATGCCATAAAAGCCATCAAAGCGATATATGGTGTCTGTATATACTGTTAATATTAACAATATCACCAGAGAATATATCAGCTAAGATGGCTATTAAGAGGCACAATTACTTGAAGTCATAGGTGGAAATATCAGCCATTTCGCGCAATACTATATCTGCTAAACTAGCGATAAGATTAAGCCAGAATTAAAATGAAATCGTACATTGTTGTTTAAATATTTTTAAAATTTATTCTCTACCCTTTCTTTATCGAAGCTAAAATATTATGACGCCTGCTATCAAACTTGCCAAACAACGTAACCTTGATTATAAATTACACGAATATACTCACGACAGTAATGCTGCGTCTTTTGGTTTGGAAGCTGCTGAAAAACTGGCCATTGCTGCCGAGCGTGTGTTTAAAACCTTGGTGGTCACAACCGATACTGGCATTCTGGCGGTGGCTATTTTATCCGTGGATAAAACTTTAAATTTCAAAAAAATGGCCAAGGCGCTATCTGCTCATAAAATGCTGCCCTGCAAAAAAGTGCAAATGGCCGACCCCAAGCAAGTCGAACGAACTACCGGCTATGTGCTCGGCGGTGTCAGTCCTTTAGGTCAAAAAAAGCGCTTAGCGACTCTCATACATGCCTCGGCGCAAGAGCAAAGTAGTATCTATGTCAGTGGCGGTCGCCGAGGTTTGGAGATTGAACTGCCGCCTGAGCAATTGGCAAACACCCTTGCGGCGCGCTTTGCAGATATTGTTGACGATTAGTGTTTAACAAGTTTTGCTACTTTTTTAAGGATTTTACCAATGCCGCATTTAACCATTCAAGTAACGCCAAATGTCACGATTGCTCATGAAGCGTCATTTCTTAAAGCATTAAATCAAGCATTATGGGACAGTGGGCATTTTGCTAAGCCCGCTGATATCAAAGCGCGTATCGTACCGATTGAGACGTTTTTGGTTGGTGTCGCAGACGATGAGCAAGTTAATGGCTTTGTTTATGCGTATCTAAAGATAATAAACGGTCGTGACGAGGTCATACGTCATCAGCTCGCCGAGTTATTAACGGCTGCTATAGAAGAGGCATTAGATGACGAGCAATCAGGGCGCGTAGGCATACAAATCTGTGTCGAGGTGGAAGAAATCAGCGCGATTTATCATAAGAAAATGCTTGATGACTAATGGGTGCTTATGAGTGCTTACGAGTATTTACCGCGCGCTTTTTTTTCCGTCGCTAGTATGTCGCTATTATTTTGATAAACTTATAAAGACTCGCATAAGGATTCACTGGCATATTTAGGTAATATCATTACTTCAACCTTATAACCTGCCGTTTTACCATGAGTGGCCATTAAATTACGGGCGATACGTAAGCGATATTCTCCAGTTGCGGGTAAGCAACCTTGATAAATGATACCGCCTTTGGTGCCATCTTGTGTACCGTTTGGCATATGCAATACGCCGACATTGGCCGTCTCAGGCGTGCCAGCAAGTGGCGCAATATTAATAATGGCATATTGCCCACTGTTGGCATCAAAGCGATACCAGCGTTCGTTTTCATTGGGTTTTAATTTACCAGTCACCGTACTACTAATAGCGCCTTTCGCAAAATGAATAGGGGTGTCGCTACTTTTAGCCAGTGCACTATTTGCGCTAACGCCTATTAACGTCGCACTAAGCAACAGTGTTTTTATCACTCGTGCGCTTAATAAAATAGTTTTGTTATTAATGGCAAACATCATCGTCTCCTAATTAAGTTTATTCGCTGTAATCTATTCGATGTAAAACCGAAGCAAAGTGCTGATGGGATAAGTTTTTTGTAGCCTCTGTCACGCTTGCGAACAGCAAGCAAGAAAAATTTATCCCAACAGCACGAGGATATTAACGTATTGACTGTATTTTGAATTGACTGTATTTCTAGCTTTAGTATTTCCAGTTTTAGGATATTCTGACTTTCAGTTAAGCATAAAAAAGCGCCTAAATAATAGGCGCTTTTCTTATCAATTATTAACCAATTAATCAGTCAATTAATGCGTTTGCAATCTTAGTCATAATTTTAATCTAAGAAAGCAAAGTTCTCAATCTTCATCGCTGTCATGCTATCGCTTGGTGCGACCATGGCTTCAGCGTGACCTGAAGTACGTGGCAACAGTTTATCGAAATAGAATTCAGCGGTTTGGATTTTGGCTTTATAGAATTCTGGAGATTCAGTGCCGCCATTTTTAAGCTTGTCATAAGCAACAGCCGCCATACGCGCCCAGTGATAACCCATCATTACATAGCCTGAGTACATCAAGAAATCGTCTGAAGCCGCTGAGATGATTTCACGGTCTTTACGTGCCATCAGCATCAAGCGTACCGTCAAAGTATTCCACTCAGCACATAGTTTGGTCAGTGCCCAAACGAATTTACGCATGTCTTTATCAAGCGCGTACTCGCCACACCATTTCATGATGCTTGAGGTGTAATCACGGATGATTTTACCTTTAGACTGTAAGATAACCTTACGACCTAATAAATCAAGCGCTTGAACGCCAGTGGTACCTTCGTACATAGTCGCAATACGAGCATCACGAGCGATAAGCTCCATGCCCCATTCTTTGATATAGCCGTGACCACCGTAGATTTGCTGACCGTGTTTTGCCGCTTCGATACCTAGCTCAGTTAAGAAGCCTTTTAGGATAGGCGTATAGAAGCCTAGTTTATCATCCCATTTTTCAAACTCAGCATCATCACCGTTGGCAACGCCTTGCGACATTTTATCGGCATAGCGCGCTGAGTGATAAATCATCGAGCGACCACCTTCAGCAAAGGCTTTTTGGGTCAATAGCATACGACGTACGTCGGCATGATGAATGATCGCATCAGCAACTTTTTCAGGGTCTTTGGTACCTGATAAGGTACGCATAGAACGACGGTCTTTCGCATATGGTAGGGCGTTTTGGAAAGACAGCTCAGTGTGCGCTAGACCTTGGATACCAGTACCGATACGGGCGGTATTCATAAAGGTAAACATGGCTTTTAGGCCTTTGTTTGGCTCACCGATTAAGTAACCAACCGCGTCATCAAAGTTTAAGACACAGGTTGATGATGAGTTGATACCCATTTTGTGTTCAATAGAACCACAAGCTACGCCGTTACGCTCGCCTGATTCGCCTTCAGCAGTTGGTAAGAATTTTGGTACGATAAATAGTGAGATACCACGCGTGCCTTCTGGCGCATTTGGTAGACGGGCTAAAACGATATGGACGATGTTATCGGTTAAGTCATGCTCACCGCTTGAGATGAAAATCTTAGTACCGCTAATTTTATAAGTACCGTCATCTTGCGGGATAGCTTTTGATTTAACTTGTCCCAAATCGGTACCACACTGTGGCTCAGTCAAACACATGGTACCGGCCCAAGTGCCTTCGACCAATTTAGGTAAGTAAGTCGCTTTTTGCTCGTCCGTACCATACTGTAGTAAAGTATTGATACAACCCGTTGATAGACCAGGATACATCGCCCATGGCCAGTTAGCCGTACCAATCATCTCAGCTTTAATAAGGTTGATTGACATCGGTAAGTTCATACCGCCGTACTCTTCAGGGTACGAGATACCTTGCCAGCCGCCTTCAACGAACTGATCATAAGCTTCTTTAAAGCCTTTTGGCGTGGTCACTACACCATTTTCGAAATGACAGCCTTCTGCATCTGCTGGCTGATAAAGTGGTGCAAGGACGTTTTCGGCAAAATCAGCCATGCCCTGCAAAATCATATCGACCGTTTCAGGGTCAGCGTTTTCGCCATTGTCCAAATCTTTATAATGCGTTTGGAAGTCGAAAACATCATTTATCAAAAACTTGATATCACGCAAAGGTGCTTTGTAAGTTAACATAGTCGCTCTCTTTGGTTATTCGCTATCATAGACGGTCAGCTCAATATGTGAGCCACGGCTTATGTAAACGGTTGTTCAATTATTTGGGGTAAAGGTTGACAAGATTATAGATTGTCATGCAGTTTTATTAAGAACAGCTTATCCATTTAGAGAACCGTTAAGGCGTCCTTGATAAAAATTAGCTGTTGTGGCATTGATGTCAGTATAAATCTTCTATAGCGACAAATATACAACTAATAACTAATATTCATTATTAGATAATAAAAACAAAACATTTGGTTATAAATATAGAATATTGTTTTGAATGAGCCTTTTTATTTTGAACTGTCTATAACTCGCATAATGTGGTTTAAAGATAGATGATAGTGGCAAAAATATTTAAGAATATGATTTACATGAAAGAATAAGATGAATGATGAATAAAGGAAAGCCAATTATGAGCGCATCAAAGCGCAAGGTAACGCCAGCATTTTGGCTAACAGCACTATTTGCGCGCCTAAAAAGTCTCATCGACGGTGAGCTCAATCACTTGCTCACCGTCAACCGCAGCAAGCGACCTTGGCATATGCCAATTATTGCCGCGATTGCGATTAGCTTCCCGGTGTTTGCGGGTGCTTACTTTGACGCCTTACCGTCCGGTATCAAAGCGTCTTTGGGGGCGATGGTTATTTTGAACGTCCCCTTAGTCGGTAAGCTGCCGTATCGCTTGGTGACGGTGATGGCGTGGGGCTTTGCCATGTCGCTGTGTTTTGCCCTCGGTTTGATAGGGCAGCAGATTCCAATATTAAAATTGCCGATATTTACCTTGATGGCTTTTGGTATCGTGATTTTTGGGCGTTATTATCGCCAGCCGCCGCCGGCAGGATTGTTCGTGATGATGGCGGGTGCGATTGCGTTATTTATACCGCTGCCTTTAGAAGACATTATGCCCGCCACGGGACTGGTGATGCTCGGTAGTGGTTTTGCCTTAGTGATGTCGCTGCTATATTCGCTGTTTTTATTAGCGACGCGTCCGGCGACCCCAACGCCCACTTATCGTTATGAACCCGATACCATTACTGAAAGTATCATTGTCGCCGGTTTTGTCAGCTTAGCGTTACTTATCGCCACCACGCTACAATTATCTAATCCGTATTGGGCGGCGGTTAGCTGCTTTTTGATTGTCCAAGGTATCCATTTGCGTACCATGTGGATTAAGCAAATTCATCGCTTGCTTGGCACTTTATTAGGCGTGGGGCTGGCAGGTTGGATGCTCTCATGGGGCTTGTCGATATGGGGCGTGGCGCTGGCGATATTGGGCTTGATGCTCTGTATCGAAACCTTGGTCGACCGCCATTATGGCTTAGCCGTGATATTTATTACGCCGCTGACGATATTTATTGCTGAATACGGCAGTGGTTTACCCTTTACGGAGCAAGCCTATCAAGAAGTCATTTTGGCACGTTTGTTTGATACTATTATTGGTTGCTTGGTCGGCCTAAGCGGCGGGGTAGTGATACATTCTACCAATTTACGGGTGCCAATGCGCCGAATGGAAAATTGGTTACTGGCTCGTTTTGGATAAAGGAACGCTTTTTAAATGAGAATATAGATAATTAAAAAGCCGTATGCGCAAGATGCATACGGCTTTTTTAATCGTTACTTTAATGCTTTTGTTAATTTCCATGCTATTGAGGCTGTCAATTAATGGGCTTGTAAAATTTCAGTGACTTTTACCACATCAATCACCTGTCCCGTCCAACGCTCAAAACTTAACGCCGCTTGCCCGATAAGCATGCCATAACCATCAGATGTTTGTGCGCCGCGCTCGGCAAAATGCTGCAAAAACGGCAACGCGCGGCCATACATCATATCGTAAGCATAATGGCCGCTGAGCTTATCGTTAAGCGGCAGCGTATCTCCTGATAAACCAATCGAGGTGGCATTGATGATGATATCAAACGTGCCGCTTAACCCATCGGTGCTACAGGTTTTAATCTGCTGCTTAGCAATCGTCTCACTTGCTGCGCTCAGCTCGTTGACGAGTGTAGTTGCTTTGCTTAATGTGCGATTGGCAAGGGTTAGCTCGGCGATACCCGCTTCAATCAATGGCAGTATCACCCCACGTGCCGCGCCGCCTGCACCGATAATTGCCACGCGTGCACCCTTTAACGGCCAGCCTAAGCTTGTGATGTGATTGACCAAACCTTGACCATCGGTATTATCACCATATATTGCCTCGGCTATCGGCGCGCCACTTTTTAACAGCGCTTTATTGAGCAGTAATGTATTGACTGCGCCAGCGACCTTGGCGTGCTCAGACAAGCCGCCACGCGCCACGCAGCAATCATAAGCAACTTGTTTAAATGGTACAGTCACATTGGCACCAACGCCGCCACCTTGAAAAAACGCCTCAATCACCGCCGTAAAACTCGCCGCATCATCAGGACAATACTGACGTTGATAGCTAATCTCGATACCTGCCTGCGCTGCAAATTGCGTATGGATTTCAGGGGATTTACTGTGGGCAATCGGATTGCCGATAACGATAAAATGCTGGGTCATAAAAGGTCCGCTGGCTAGAAGAGGCAAAATAGTGAAAGAGGCAAAACAGTGGCAAAATTAACAGGCGATAATTTATAAAAATAGATAACCCATTTATCATAAGGGATAACGCTATCTTTCACAAACGTGTGCTGCGCCAATAAATCGTGAAATAAAGAGTGTTTTTACCTCGTGAGGTCTTTAACAAATCTGTACTCTGTGGGAGTGCTATCCGTAACGTAAAGGGTGGTCAAGTGTTAAGCAGTTGGGTAAACTAGGGAGCATTAAGATTTCAGGCTGCCCTAGTTCTTATGAACAAGTCATGATAAAAAAGCCATTGTGAACAAGCCAATGAATTGTAGAAGTGTAAAAGCAAGATAAGAAAATATAAGAATATGATAAAAACCCAGTTGCTAAAAAAGCGCGTATCAACAGGTTAATAATAAAACGTATCACGATACAATCTTAACAGACATTGTTCATTATCAGCGGCATCGCTGCCCGCTCGTTAATACCATTTTCAGACCTTTATAAAAGTGTGAGTAAATTGCCCATGTGGAATAATAGCCTACAGACCCTTATGGTCAGTACGATAATGGCAGTTGGCGTGTCTTTGAGCGCCTGTGATAGCAACAAAGAGAGCGTCACAATTGAAGACGCCAGCGCCGAGAAGAGCGAGCAGACCGTCGCTGAGACGACTAAAGAAGAGAACACCACCGCGCATGCTGATTTAGATGGCGCAACCGCCCAACAAGGTACGCCAGTAAAATATGATGTCGCCTCATGGGGCACGGGCAAAGTAAAAACCCTCAACGTTGACGAGCTGAGCGAGATAAAATCAGCATTTGGTAAAGTGGTTAGCACCGATGAAAACAGCTTAGATTATGCTAGTAATCCGGCGTCCAAATATCGCTTTATGAAGGCCGATGCGCCGTATTTAGACCTGATTGATTCTGAAAAATATCTCGAGCTTGGCTGGTATTTTGCCAATCCAACAGACTCCGATAATGAAAAAAAGCTTAGTAAAAACCATGCCAAAAAGTCTTATCAGCTGGCGCGCCAATTGATGGGTGATGAAGGCGGTAAGCTGGTCGCTGATATGCTCAACGGTCAAATCGTCAAAAATAAAGTCATTGGCGGTCAAAAAGTAGAGTTGGCAAAATGCGAGTTTTATAGCTGTATGCTGGTGATTAATAAATCCGCTGCTCAAACCGCTGATAAATAAGCGGGGCTAGCCTTGATGTCGCCCAATAGCTGGATATGCTTACATCCATCAAACGCTACGACAGATGCTGCAAAGCTCGCCATGTCATTAGACAATCGCGGGCTGGCATATGGCGATGGTTTTTTTACCACTATGGGCGTCATTGATGGACAGATATTGTGGTTGGACTATCATCAACAGCGCCTAGTCTCCCATGCGATTGCCTTACAACTGCAGCTGGACAGCGACGCATTATTAACAATATTAAAAATGCATGCCAAGCAATTACAGCAAGGTATGCTAAAACTGATTGTGACGCGCGCTGCCCAAGAAGTTCGCGGTTATGGTTATACGCCAAGTAAATCCGGCAGTGCTTGCCAGGTTTGGCTAAAATCCTCGCCAATGAGTATTGCTACTGTGCAATCGCTGTCTCTGCCTGATGGAAAACTAATTCCATTACAACCTACCGCCACCGCCATTTGCTTATCTTCTCAAATTGCTTGCCTACCGCCACCGCTAGCTGGATTAAAAAGCTTAAATCGTTTGGATAATGTGCTGGCAAGCGGCGAGCTGCACGCTATCAAAGCCAAAGCATTGGAAGATAATATCAAACCAAGCATCGGTGAAGGTCTGCTACGCGATATGAGCGGACACTGGGTTGAGGGAACGATGAGCAATGTGTTCTATCAGCTATCCGATTCACGCTTGCTAGAATCACCATCATCAAAGACAAGCGCTACCGTTAATGCTAATAAAAATAATGGTCAGAAACCCAACGCAAACTATTTAACCCAAGGCCAATGGTATACGCCGTCGATGGCGCAATCGGGCGTCGCTGGGGTCATGCGGCAAGTTATTATCAATGGGTTATCGAATAGCAAAAACCCCGTTATCATTAGGTCGTTACAAGATGAGGATTTGCCCCATTTAAGCCAGCTGTTCTTTTGCAATGCGCTACGCGGTATTATGCCAATGACCAGTCTGAGGTTATTATCGGGTGAAGTGGTGGGTTTTGAAGCGATTTAATCGTATTTAAAAATATTAAATTTGGTATCAATTAAGTCATCAGGATATAAAACAACCTCTTCATTGCGATACAGTTCTTGCGCTTTTAATAGTGCTTCTTGCTCGTTCTCTGCGCTAATTTCCACGAGGTTACTTAGCGTCTCGACAATCTCTATCTGAAAGACTTTCTCTACTGTCTTATCGCTTTTTATCACCATTATTCTCAATACATGCTTATCAAAATTTCTTGGGGATTTATATCCGCTAGCTTAGCAAAGGCGCTTAAAAAGAAGTGATCGTCTTTTGTGACAAAGACTTTTGCACTCAGGCAAATCGATCAATGATATTTTCTCAATCATAAAGGTTCAATAGCGCCTTTTAAAAGGAGGAATATCGATGCATCCAATTTATGAAGAAAGCAGAATTCCAATACAAATTCGTCGCTTGATGGTTTTTGATGAAATTTGCAAATTAGCAAAAGAACAACCTGATGAAATTATTCATTTATCGCCTTATACCCAATTATCGCTCGGCGTTATGTATTTAAAAGACTTTAAGAAATTTATTGCCTTTGGCGGTGTGTTTGAGTATGCAGAAACACAAGAAGAAGTTATCGAACAACGTATTAAAGTCTTTCCTAATGATGAACCAGTAAGGCGTGCGTTAACGGTCAATTTAAAGCAGTTTACTAAGCCTGCTCGCACATCCTTGCAGCTAGTATGGCATTGGAATAACTATGTTAAAAATAGAATGCACGCTTATGTAGATTATCGAGAAGAGCACTTTTTTAAAATCAATGATGAAATTGATTGGGAGTATCCGCCGCATAAGTTTCATGACCGTTTAGTTGCAACGGCACGTTTACCATTATGGGACGATAGGGATGAGTTGATAGCTGATGTCTATCGCGATAAGAAAGGGCAACCGAGAGCTGAGCGTTATAATGAAAAGCGTTTAATATAATTTGCGATAGTGCCCACGACCGGTAAATTCAATAATGCCTTTATCGCGTAATACTTGTAATTGCTGACGGATTTTATCTTTAATATGGTTGTTTTCAGGATGTTTGAGTTTTAATAAGTCGGCAAACGCATAAACCTGATTGAGAAAAAAATTAGCATCCAGTTTATCGATACACTGCCAAATATCTAACGTCCAACCGCGTGTCTGCTGTGATTGCTGACGCAGAAACAAAGTTTTTTGAAATTGCTCGGTGACATCATCGCGTGGTATGACTTGCTGGTCTTTGACCAAAAACACTTTTCCCGATTCAGGTACTTTACGCAAATCAATATTACAGCCAACCCAGCCGGCACGTTTGGCAGTGATGGATAAAGGCTTGCGTTTTATAATCATGTCCGGCTTAAAGAACTGTTTGGGAATGATTAAAAAGTTATTCACGCTCAATGCTTGAGAATACGTTAAAAAGAAAAAGTTTGGATTGTTGTCACTGTTGATACGTTCAATCATGGTGTCATAAGCGCCATCATTAATAATCTGACTTAATTTTGCCTTTTTACTTTTTAGCTCATATTCCTCGCTGCAATGTCTGCAATAAAAATCAGCAACAGGCTTGCCGTTCGTAAATTCAGCCAATGGTTCGGCATTACAATTAGGGCAATAACTTTGTTTAGCGACCCAATCTTCACTAAGCACTCTAATGATTTGGCTTGGTGACTTATAGTTTTTGGCAAGACTTTGATTGAAATTTAGATTCATAATAAGTTTTCGTGACCAATGGGCAAGCGAGGAAATAACAATAAAAGAGGATGAATATTAAGCCATCGCTCTCAAGCCAAATAGTAAGTTAATCGATAAGCTAAGCAAATACCATTGAAAATCACCCAGTTCAGTGCTAAATTCTAGCAAACTTCTGCCTCGCGAGTTGCCATGAGCAAGCCAACCCCTGAAATACCGCCTGAACGTCCTGATGAGCCACCAATAAATGACCATGATGGCACAGCTGATCAGCCTGTCGATACCACAGCGTTGGACAAAAAACCCGTCATTGACGACGTTGCCGCAGAGGAAATACCGGCGACGGATATCTCGCTCATTAGCGGTGATAATAAACCGCGCCACTATAAAGCCGATAATCCGTCGTTTTTTATGCAGCGCGGCTATCAGGTATTACTGGTGCTTGGGCTGATTGCAGCGTTTTTTTTGGTGATGGTTTATCAGACGCTGTTTGGACGCATTGAGCAGCCGCAGCAGATGGTGACGATTGAGGCGGGTCAGACGTATTATGGGCTACTGCCGCAGTGGCAACAGCAGATACCGCTGTTTTCTGCCAGCGTGGCTAAGCTGTATATCAAATCACAAGTCGATGGTCCACTGCATGCTGGCATTTATCAATTACCAGAAAACCCGACCTTTGCTGAAACGCTGCACGTGCTTGGGCAAGGGGTAAAGGCGGCGATGGTAAAAGTACAAATCATCGAAGGTAAAACCTCAAAAGATTTATATCAGGCGCTACGTGATAATAAAGGCATCAAAAAAGAAGTGCTGATTGATGAGAGTGGTAATAATAGAGACAATGCCGGTATTGCGCAGGCCTTGGATTTGGTCGGCATCTTGCCAGATTCGGTGGTCAATAGTAATGACCCTATCGTCAATCACAATCTTGAAGGTTGGTTTGCCCCTGATACTTATTATTATGGTGAAGGGAGCACGGATAAGCAGGTACTGACCGATTTGTATAAGCGTCAGCAGCAAGCATTAACCAAGGCGTGGGAGAATCGTGCCCCTAACTTACCTTATAACAGTCCATACGAAGCGCTAGTGATGGCGTCGATTATTGAAAAAGAAACCAGTGTGGCAGAAGAGCGTCCTTTGGTATCGGCGGTATTTAATAATCGTTTGAATAAAAGTATGCGCTTGCAGACCGATCCGACCATTATTTATGGTATGGGTAGCCGTTATGAAGGCAATATTCGCCGCAAAGACATCGATGAAAAGACGGCTTATAATACCTATCAAATCGATGGTTTACCGCCTACGCCAATTGCGCTGCCATCTGCTGCCTCTATCGAAGCAACCTTGCATCCTGCCGATAGCGCAGCGTTATATTTTGTGGCAACCGGTAACGGCGGGCACAAATTTACCAATAGCTTAAATGAGCATAACCAAGCGGTCAGAGGCTATCTGAGCGTCATGCGTCAAAAGAAAGCACAAACGCCGCCACCGTAATTTAATCGTCTATATTTCCAAAAACCTATCGTGTACTGAGCGTTATGTCGTTATATAGCTATTTATATAACTGCATAACGCTCATCAATGACATAAGGTCATATCATGTCAGCATTGCCAGAAGAAAAATCATCGCAAATAAACGCGTCTAACCATTCTATTAATCCAGCGTCTACTAATACAGCGTCCATTCAAGGGCGCTTTATTAGCTTTGAAGGTACTGAAGGCGTTGGCAAGACCACCGCTATCGAGCAGCTTTGCAATCGACTACAAGCAAAGGGCATCGACTATCTGCGTACCCGCGAGCCGGGCGGTAGTCCGTTTGCTGAGCAATTACGTGCTATTTTATTAGACCCTGATACCACGATTAATGATGATACCGAGCTGTTACTCATGTTTGCCGCGCGCTGTGACCATTTGCAGCAAGTTATTTTACCAGCACTACAACGTGGTACTTGGGTGATATGTGATCGCTTTACCGATTCGACCATTGCCTACCAAGGTTTTGGGCGTGCGCATGGTGATAGTGCTGTACGCGCTAAAATTGAGTCGCTTATCCGCCAGTTTGTCGTACAGTTACCAGAGCTAACTTTATGGTTAGACTTACCAGTATTAGAAGGGATGGCGCGCGCCAATAAACGTAGCGCCGCTGACCGTTTTGAGCAGCAGGCGACGGAGTTTTTTACTAGAGTGCATCAAGGTTTTAGCGTCCTTGCCAGCGAACAGCCTGAGCGTATCCAGCGTATTGATGCGTCAGGTAGCGCCGAGGAAGTCAGTCAACGTATCTGGCAAACCGTTCAGGAAAAATTTGCGCTAAGCTAACGCTGTTTTAAAGCTAGCAGATTAATACTATTTAGCATTACTATTTTTACCCTACAGCAATTAAGCAAAAAGCCCCAACTCAGCAGTTGGGGCTTTTATAGTTTATGGAAAAATTTTTAAAAACTGCGCTAGTCTTTATTTATATCAATGCTATCAATGTTGTCACCACTGGAGTCGGGTAAACGATTGGGGTCAAGCGCGCCTTTTTTGGTTTTCGGCGCGCTGCCATTACCATTGGTATTGCTAGAGGTTTTGGTTTTCGAAGTTGCGGTCGAATTATCCGACATTACACCTTTAGTTTTATGAGCATTGGTAACGTTAGTAGAATTAGCAGCACCAGTAGCATCAGACTCTGCCGTTTGAGTCTCTACTTTTTTAGCATTAACCTCTGATGCTGGAGTTTTATTAGGCGTATGCGTAACAGTATCGGACGGATTTTCTTGCGCAGTTTTTATATCAGTATCCTTTGTTACCTCATTATCGACTTCTTTCGTCGTGGTTGAGGTAGATTCCGGCATTGTAGTGTCATTACTAGCATCCGTGAGCTCTGTTTCTTGACGCTTTTCAGGCGCTTTCGAGCTCGACTCAAAGCTGGCATCTGCCGCCGCCCGTGCTTGTTCTTGTTTTGGTGTTACGTCGACCGGTTTTGGTTGTACTTCATCGTCAACGACCAATGAAATTAGCTTACGATCACGTGGTACCGTGCCATCAAAATTATCGGTAATCACGTGTAGCTTACCTTCTTTGTCGACCGTATAAAGCGGCACAAATTGCTTATTATCAGCTTTATATTGCTCAAAGCTATAGCTGTCCGTGATATTGGTGATTTTAATACGCGCTTTTTTCGACAGCATACTGGCAAGCTTGGTATAAGTGACATCTTTGCCAAATAACCACTGCGAATGAAAGTTGCCTTGCTTGTCATCGCGCTCACTTTTGACTTTCTCATCACTGAATTTAAGGCGATACAGTTTGCGCTCGCCGAACTCATGACGATAATGAATCTCGGACAAGGTATTCATCTCTTTATCCATACTCATGGCAAACAGGCGCCCGATACCGATAAGGTCTAAGTGATGATCGGCATGGTCAGAGATGGGATTGCCAAAGTAGGTACGCAAACCGCTCATGCGCGCGCGGGCAATATTGGTGTAGTTATTGTGCGCGACGATGACATCAAAACCTTGATCTTTTAAAGACGTTGCCACCAATAAAGCGATAGGGTTGGAGCCAACGACCAAGATACCGTTGGTTTCAGGCTCACGTACGCCCAAGAAATTCCCAACCATTTTTGCGCCTAAGCCCTGAATCATTACTGTTCCAATAATGACGAGGAATACCAAGGGTACGAGCAGCTCAACACCTTGAATATCATACTCTTGCAAGCGAATAGCAAATAAGGATGAGATAGCTGCGGCAACGATACCGCGTGGGCCAATCCAGCTAATCATCAGCTTTTCATTGGTTTTTAGATTGGAGCCAATAGACGACGCCCATACCGATAAAGGACGCGCGACAAACATCACAATGGCGAGTAGCACCAATCCAGCAAAGCCGACGCTTAGCAAACTTTCAAGCTCAACGCGGGCAGCTAGAATGATAAATAATACCGATACCAATAAAATGGTTAATGACTCATTAAACTCTAAAATAGTCTCACGTGGGAATTTTGGCCAGTTAGCCAGCGCCACCCCAAGTACGGTGACCGTTAATAAGCCAGACTCGTGTTCTAAATGGTTGGAGATAGAAAACAGTAGCAGCACAAAGGCAAGGGTAAAGACATTGCGCAAAAACTCAGGAATCATATGGCGGCGCATTAAAAATGCCAATGCCCACGCGCCCGCTAAGCCCATCGCTACTGCCAAGACCACAATTTTAGCAAACAGCAAGATACTACTGGCTTCACCGCCTGAGATGATATATTCATAGACCAATACCACCGCAATCGCGCCGATAGGGTCGATGATGATACCTTCCCATTTCAAAATGTTAGAAATGGTTTTATTGGGGCGCACACTGCGCAGTAACGGCATAATAACCGTTGGGCCAGTCACACAGACCAGCGCACCGAATAGTAAAGCAATCAAAGGGTCGACATCAAACAACAGGTAAGTCGATAGCGCCACAATCGCAATGGTAATAAGTACACCGACCGACACCAGCATCTGTACCACAGAGCCGTGCTGTTTAATCTCATCAAACTCTAAAGTCAGCGAGCCTTCAAATAAAATAATCGCCACGCCCAACGAGATAAAAGGGAACATCAGCTCGCCGAGCACCAAGTCAGGGTCAAAAGCGCCCAATATCGGGCCAACAATAATACCAATCAGTAATAAAAACAAAATGGACGGTTGCTTTAAATACCAAGCCAACCATTGGGCGGCGATGCCAAGCCCAACCACGCCGGATAACAATAGGGCGGTATCCATAAATTAATCCTTTTATAATCTTGTCATATTTTATATCTATTAAGAGGCGCGCCACAGGCTATAGACGCTGCTGTCATAAGTTGTGGCAAAATTCGCCTTCATGAGCTGTCGCATATAAATCAAAGCATCAATCAGTAACGTCAATGGCAGCATGAGCCATAGCATTGCTCAAAACAAAGTGAGATATGATATATATACGATATCGCAGTAAAGACAAAAGCTTTCCCAGATTAGTAAGCATAATCTAAAAAAGCAAAAGATGAAAAATAAGGTGATGATAGCCAATCTAATAACCTAACGACCTACAAAAATTAACTTTTGTTTGCCATATAAATTATTTGGCTTGTTATCATAACATGGTTTTATTTTATGTATTTCGAGGCTCTTTTTTCTGAGCGCTCTGAGCGGCTTTACTATCTGCCCATAAAGCTTTATCAAAGCAGCTACTAAGCGCATGTTATAAATAAGGCAGGCTTGCGTTATTTTTTAGCATTGCTAGCATATAGTGGATTCACTTTAAAACAGAAGTAGGTAATGACATTGACCATCCTTATGAGAGAAAAGAGAAAGTTTTATACCATAAGTCTAAAATGGACTGTAAACTAACAAACAGTCTACTTTGCAAGCTTGCATTATTAAAAGTTGATGATAAAAACCTGCGATAAAAGCATTCAGTAAATTTTTAATCTAAAAATATAAAGACCATTTCTTTAGATTTTAGTGAATAAGCAAGCTAAGCCATAGTTATTAGAATAAATAAATTAGTACGATACCTTGATGAGATACGCCAAAATTATGCTTAATAACGGTCCTATTTAAACCGTTTATAACAATTAGTTTATAACGACTATAAGACCCATTATATGGAGGGTAACATGCCTAAAAATATGCCTATCAATATGTCTAAAGTACCGAATACGCGCAATTTGACGCGTTGGTTACAACAGAGCACGTTGGCACTTGCCGTAGCCACTACCATGGTTGCGGGTATCAATATAGCTACCGTACCGAATGCTGAAGCTGCCGTTACCACCGCAGATTTTTCGGGTTTGGTTCAGCAAGTTACCCCAGCGGTAGCGCGCGTAAATGTGACCAAAACCGTTAGTGAGGCTGAGCTTGCCAAAGCGCAGACCGCTGAGCTGCTGCGTAAATTCTTTGGTGATCGTTTGCGTATTCCTGATCAAGCAGCGACGCCAGCGATTGAGCATGCTTATGGCACGGCATTTTTTGTCACCGCTGATGGTTATATGCTGACCAACCATCATGTGGTGGCGGGCGCGGACAAAATCAGCGTCACGCTTAATGATAGAACCGAGCTTGACGCGACTTTAGTAGGCAGTGATGAGCGCTCTGATGTGGCAGTATTAAAGGTCACGGGTCGTCAGTTCCCTTCGTTGCCAATCGGTGATTCCAATGCTTTAAAAGTAGGGGAGCCGGTATTGGCAATTGGCTCGCCTTTTGGTTTTGATTATTCGGCATCGGCGGGTATTGTTAGTGCTAAGTCCCGTAATTTTTCGCGTGAAACCAGCGTGCCCTTTATCCAAACTGACGTTGCCTTAAACCCTGGTAACTCAGGTGGCCCATTATTTAATCAGCGCGGCGAAGTGATTGGCATAAACTCGCGTATTTTTAGTGGTACAGGCGGCTATATGGGGCTGTCATTTTCCATCCCGATTGATGCGGCGATGGATATTTATGAGCAGCTAAAAAATAATGGTGAGGTCGCACGCGCCTATTTGGGCATTTATCCCCAAGATATTGACCGTAATTTAGCTGAAGCTTATAACTTGGCGCGTCCACAAGGGGCGTTATTGACACGCGTGTCACCAGATTCGCCAGCGCAAAAGGCTGGGCTAAAATCAGGCGACATTATTTTAAAGTATAATGATATCCAAATTGTGGAAGCATCAGACTTATTAAACCTCATTAATCGGGCCCGACCTAATGATACATTTCGCGTCCAGATTCAGCGCGATGGTAAGCAATCTATCGTAACAGGCAAGCTCAGTAACGCCTCAAACGATATCCAGTCACAAAGTTCTGCTCAGCAAACTAACGGCATAAGCTTAGGGTTGGCGCTGCGCAACTTAACGCCAGAGGAGCAAAGAGAGCTGGCGTCTGATAATAAGACGGGTGTATTGGTCACCGCCATTGAGCCGACAGGATTGGCAGCACGCTCTGGCATATTGGCGGGCGACGTTATCACTAACTTGCATCAAAAACCTATTAAAACGGTCAACGATTTTTCTAGTGCCGTTTCATTATTACCTAAAAAAGGGGTGGTGACGCTTGAGATGATGCGTCAAGGTATTCCGGGTATTATCGGTTTGCGGATTGAGTAAAAAATACAGAGTAGAGAAGCTGAGCTATTAGAATCATAGATGATGATTAAAATAAATAATAAGGCGATAATTGGCTTGCTTGTATCGCCCGACCATCGATGTGTTGACGATTCGTTAAAATACCGGAAAAGGTTTTAGCGCTAATCCGTAATTACGCTACACTAACTGTTTATTTTTCAGGCTAGGCTTGAAGGTCAAATAATGCCAAGCTTACATTGAAATCCTCTCGATGTTTGCTGCAAAATTGGCATAATAAAGTAGCGCTTAGTCTCTCAATAGGTAGGCGATTTTTTGCTTTATAAAGAGCTTAGGGGTTAATTGATTGATAGCGATAGAGCCAAAATATGCTACACTAACAGGCGTTTTTATGGCTAAGCATCAATCAGATTGGCAGCAGATAAAAATAGCGTTCATGACGTTATTATAAATCATGAATATCACCATCAAGCAAGGTATGACCTTTAACGTTATTTTCAATAACATAAATCATTATGGATTTGTGTTTATGACGATTATCTTTATCAGGGCACTTGCATACGACTTATCATGTGATAGCTTTAATAAAAGCTAGGATAATACAGTAAGGCACGGTTATGAGCACAGCATACGACGATATCAAAACCCGACTACAAGGCTCAATGGTAGCCTTGGTAACGCCCATGCATCCTGACGGCACGGTCGATTATAAACGTCTGGCAGACCTCATAGATTGGCAGATTGAGCAGGGCACGCATTGCCTTGTTGCTGTCGGTACCACTGGTGAATCAGCGACTTTGTCGATGCAAGAGCACAGCGATGTGATTCGCTATTTTGTGCAGCATGTCAAAGGTCGCGTCCCGGTGATTGCAGGTACTGGTGCCAATAACACCACTGAAGCCATTAAGCTGACTCAAGATGCCGCAGATGCGGGTGCAGACTGTGCGCTATTGGTTGCTCCTTATTATAATAAGCCGCCACAAGAAGGCTTATTTCAGCATTATAAAGCCATCGCTGAAGCCGTAAAAATACCGCAGATGCTTTATAACGTACCGGGTCGTACCGTTGTTGATATTGCTCAAGAAACGGTTGAACGCCTTGCTGATATTGATAACATCGTCGCCATTAAAGACGCCACAGGTTCTACGATTCGCGGCGAGCAATTAATCAAAGCGGTCGGTGACAGAATGGTGGTGCTATCTGGTGATGATGGTACTGCCCTTGAGCTGATGAAACTGGGTGGTAAAGGCAATATTTCAGTGACTGCCAACGTTGCCCCAAAAGCCATGAGCGAGACCTTTAGTGCGGGTTTACGCGGTGATTTTGATGCCGCTCATAAAGTCCATGACGTGGTAAAACACTTACACCGCGACCTATTTATCGAGTCAAGTCCTATTCCTGCCAAATATGCCCTACATAAAATGGGCATGATAGACACAGGTATTCGTCTACCATTGGTATGGTTGGCTGAAAAGCACCATGCAACGATTGATGAAGCCTTGATTCGTGCCAACTTACTCTAGATTTTTGGCAATTCAATAAAATGTCGCTTATAGCTTAGCAAGAGTCTATTAAGTATTTTAACTATAAGCGCATTACCCAAATACGCACCAAATAAGCAATAACGGCTAACTCAGAGAGATAATATGATGACAGTATCATCAACCCCTGCAAAGATATTCCCGGCGCTGCTAACGGTAGTTTTGGGTAGTACGTTGGTATTGAGCGGTTGCCAAGCGACAAAAGAAGTGTTTGGCAAGCGTGATAACGGTAGTCTTGAGTATCAGCAAAGCAAAAAACTGGCGCCGCTACAGCTACCTGCTGAGCAAGAAACCGCACCATTTGTGCCGTTATACCCAACCCCTAGTGCGGGCACAAATACGCTAAAGTTGCAAAACGAGTCAGGTAAGCAGTATCAATTGCCGAAACCTCAGCGTGCTGTTGCCGTTACCCAAGTTTCAGAATAAACCCTTTTTTATCCCTATCTGTACCGCTGGTTTTTTATTATGGTTAAGCATTTTTTCTTAACACCTTAATATAAAGCGCTTAGCGGTCGCTGCGCGTTTTTACCACATAAGCTTGAACGAACAGGAACTCCTCTCATGCAAAAGCAAGAACTGCTGTATAAAGGCAAAGCCAAATCTGTTTATGAAACAGAAGACAACGATCTGCTGATTTTACATTTCCGTGACGATACCTCAGCGCTTGATGGTAAGCGTATCGAGCAGCTCGCCCGTAAAGGCGTGGTGAACAACCGCTTTAACGCCTTTATCATGCAAAAGCTGGCTGATGCTGGTATTGAAACCCATTTCGAAAAGCAATTATCAGATGATGAAGTGCTGGTTAAGCGCTTAGAGATGATTCCAGTTGAATGTGTGGTACGTAATTTTGCCGCTGGCAGTCTAGTGCGTCGTCTAGGTCTAGAAGAAGGTCAAGCTTTAACGCCGCCTACTTATGAGCTGTTCTATAAAGATGATGCGCTTGGTGATCCGATGGTCAATGAGTCAATCTCTATCTCTCTTGATTGGGCTAATGAAGCACAATTGGCAAAAATGAAAGAGCTGAGCCATCAAGTAAATGAAGTATTAAAAACTTTGTTTGATGCTGGTGATTTAATACTGGTAGATTTTAAACTTGAATTTGGCGTATTCCATGACCGTATCGTCTTAGGTGATGAGTTTTCGCCTGATGGTTGCCGTATCTGGGACAAAGCTACCAAGAAAAAACTGGATAAAGACCGTTTCCGTCAGTCATTGGGTGACGTGATTGAAGGCTATGAAGAAGTGGCAAAACGTATTGGCGTGCCATTAAGCTAAATATATCCAAACTTCAATATTTAAGTAATAAAAAACTGAGCCATGTGCTCAGTTTTTTTATGGGGATAATCATTTTAAAAACGGTTATGTTAAAGACAGCTATATTATTTGTCTTTACGCACTTCTTTGATTTTTTTCGCTGCCAGCTCCATCGCATCTGCGGCTTTATCAGCTAATGAGCCGACTACCTCTTTAGCTTTAGTTGTCGCAGTGTCTTTTAAAGAGGATTCTTTATCGTCTTTAGATTTAGAGTCATTATTTTTACTGTCTTTACCTTCCTTATCAGAAGCGTCTTTATCTTTACTGCTGTTTTTGTCTGATGATTTATCGTCTTTATTACCATTCTTATCTGACGTTTTATCATCTTTGCTGTCTTTGCTGTCTTTGCTGTCTTTGCTGTCTTTGCTGTCTGATTGATTGTTCTGTTTATCGTTTTTGCTATTAGTATCTTTATTAGCGTTGTTGTCTTTAGAGTCATTAGCAGCATCGTTATCTTTCATCGCTGCGTTCTGATCCGTGTTCTTTTCATCATTATTGTGCTGCTTATTATTGTGTTTATTATCACTCGCATTAGAGTTACTCATTGTTATATCCTTTTGATTATGTATTTTAGTATTGGATGTTTTTAATCTTAAATAGCGAGAGTCAAGATTACTATTAGAATGAGTTAACTGTCTGTATAGCATCAGTTGCAATAGGTAATAGCGTCTATCACCTAACGTCTTTCGGTGAGTTTTTATGCTAAATTTATACCGTCAATATAAAAATACCGTTATAAATCAAAAGGTCATCATTGATGCGAGTACCTAAGCAATCCGATATTCAATCCATAATTTTAAAACCTGTATGGTTTAGTCGTCCAACCTGTGTGGTCGCGGCTGACTTGATTGGTAAGGTTTTATGTCGACAGCTAACCGATAGTGACGGCAAGCAAAAAATACTGCGCATGCGTATCTCAGAAACTGAAGCCTATATTGGAGAGGGTGATGCCGCCTGTCATGCGCACGCCGGTACGCGTACTGTGCGTACTGAGATTATGTATAGCCAAGGCGGCGTGTTTTACGTTTATCTGACTTACGGTATCCATCATATGCTTAATTTAGTAAGTGGGCCGGCAGAGTCACCAGAAGCGGTGTTGATACGGGCAGGTTTTTTTACAGAGAATAGCGAGCGCTTGCTTGACGAGCAATTACTGAGCGCAGATAAACCACTAAGTCCTCTAAAAGAAATAAAACAATTGGCCGGTCCCGGCAAGTTGACCAAACACTTGCAAATCAACCGTGATTTATACGGCGAACCCATTACACCTGCGTCAGAAGTTTGGATTGAAGACGATGGCTGTCAGCCGCCAATATCACTACGTCCACGGATTGGAATTGATTATGCAGGCGAGGCGAAAGATTGGTTATTGCGCTATATCTGGACCGACCATCCTTCATTATCTAAAAAATAGTAAGTTTATAGCTGATAGTAATTTTTCTAAATAGGCTCAAAGGAGGTAATCTATGTATAAATTAACCGTTTTTATTCCAGATTCGGCGTTAGAACCAGTAAAGTCTGCCTTGTTTGCAGCGGGTGCTGGTAAGATTGGCAATTATGAACAATGCTGCTGGCAAGTGCAGGGGAGCGGACAGTTTATGCCATTGGCAGGCAGTCAGCCAAATATTGGAGCGCAAGATAAACTTGAAACCGTTGATGAATGGCGAGTAGAGATGGTCGTTGCTACTGCTCGTATTAAAGCAGTTATCGAGGCATTAAAGCAGGCGCATCCTTATGAGACGCCTGCTTATGATGTGATTGAGGTGTTAGACTTTTAACACCTGTTATCAATCTTCTTTGATTTTAATCACGTTATAGCTCGGATAGCCAAGCTCGATTTTATAGTCTTCACTGCCGCGTCGGGCTTTTACTTTTATTTTACTGTCGCCTTTTTTATATTTGACGTCTTTGACCCGATAACCCATATTGCTGACCTGATTGGCCGCGCGCTGCTCGATAGCAGGCTGATAAAGCTCTTTATCAATAGACTTGATGGTTTTCTTGTGTTTCTTATAAATTTTAGTATCTTTGTAAATGTCTTCATAAAGGTCACCATAAGCATTGTAGCCGGGCGCGGTGACGCAGCCAGTCGTTATGGACAGTAACGCGGCAATCATACTGCTCGCCGCCGTGGTTTTTAATAACGTATATTTTTTCATAATATTCTCTCATGCTATGCTATTAAAGGTATTGGTAGCTCGTCTATATAAGCAAGGTTCTATGCTAAAAACGACACAATAAAAAAATGGTCAACTAAACCAAGGGCTGGCTTATTTGACCAAGGGCATCAAGTCATCAACGATGCCAAAATCTTATCTGTACGTACAAGGCGTGTTCTTAATTGAATCGTACTCATCTAAAATAGCTAAATTTTGTCAAACGTCGTCAAATAACGAGAGCACAGACCCAAAAACCCAAACACCTAGCCATTATGCGCTATGCGCTATTTCTATAAATTGTTGAGAGGTTAAGTTACTTGTAGCGATAATGGTTATTATTATAGCGACCATTATTGTTGTAGCGGCTATTATCTTTTTTATGCTTACCGTTTTTATTTTTGTGATGACCGTTTTTATTCTTATGTTTGCCTTTTTTGCTATCGCGGTGAGCATGATTGACTTTATGGCCGCCATTATTATAACGACCATTATTGTTATACTTGCCGTTACCCTGATACGGACCGTTTGGGTAATAAACTCTTTGACCATCATGTCTTGGCGTGACGGTACAACCAAAGGTAGTGCCCAATAAAGCAAGCACAATACCAGCAGAAAAAGCGGTTTTTAAAGTTGAGAAGCTTAATATCTTCATAATGAATATTCCTATTATCTTATTAATTCCTATTACTTATCAGTAATGTGGCGATTACTGGTATTTAATTACTGATCTTAATGTTGCACTACCACAATAACGTTGCATAAGAAAAGCTAACGTATAAAAATGGACTGTTTAAAGATTAGTCTTTTTTAATCTTAATCACATTCAAGTTTGGATAGTCAAGAAAAATCTCATATTCTTGTGAGCCGCGTTTGGCTTCAATCTCAAACACGCCGCGACCGTTCTTTTCTTTCAGCTCAATATCTTCGACGCGGTAACCCATTGATCTTACCTTATTAATAGCTCGTTGTTTGATGGCGGGATAGCGCGAATCTCTTTTGATACTGTCTTCAATATCATCGTTTTTATAATGCTTGTTATTTTTATATTTGTCTTTCTTATAGTCGTTTTTATCATATCTATCATCTTGCCAGATGCTAGTAGAGGCTCTTTTATTTGAGCTAATGAGTCTTAAGTCAGGATAGGTATATTTCAACTCATAAGTTTGATTGTTCTTTCTGGCAATGGCAGTGATGGCTCGATTGCCACGATAGTTATCAGCACGGATATCCATAACCTGATAGCCTTTGCGACGTAAGTCATTGCGCAGGGTTTGGTTAACACGCTTATAGTCAACATTGCCATAATCGCTGTTACCGCCATATATTGGGTAATCTTCGTAACCTGAACCGACAACCGCACAACCGGCAACGGTCCCTAACATCGTCAGCGCCAGACCGGCAGATATTGCTGTCTTAAATGAGAAAGCGGGTAGAATTTTCACGATAAAATCTCCTTTGGTATAGCATATCTGAGTAAGGCACTGTTATTAATCAGCCTTATATTAATCCAACTTATACTTGTCATACTGGTATTTATCAGGCTGTCTAATAGTGACTGTTTATATATCTGTTATATATAAACAGCTAAAGACTCCATAAAGGTTATGAAGCAAAAGATTACGGAGCAACATTCTTATAGAATCGATATTTGTCTCTTAATCTTGAAATATTTTCTTACATAGACATAGTAAGACTTAAAACTCATTAATACATGTCTTTGGTGTTAATAAGTTGTAAATTTTGCAAATATTTGCGTAAGCATTCGACACTTTAGGTGACTAAGGTGTTGCTAACGTTAGCGAACATCGATAACACTTTTAGTATATAAACAGTTTATAGAAAATCATCAAATAAGTTGTTTAACGATAATATTATTATTATCAATAACTTGGCTGATATTACTGGTCATTTTTATAACTGACGTAAGCATATGCTTACACGCAATGACGCTTACGCGACTTAACAGCAGCCTTATAATTTGACACTATACACACACGGCATAAGGGAATGTGACTCAAGGATTGAGTTGACCGTATTAAGGATAATAGTTCGATTTGCTGGCATCAGGATGATAATAGCGATTGGAATAAGGACACATGACCCGTGTTGCAGGCAGATGATGCCAATAGTAGTGTGAAGAAATGGGCAGGATGCCCGGCTATCACAATGTACTCAATATCCTGCAAGGATGCAGTGATGAGAGTGGTGATGGGTAACAAGGATCGTTAACAATAAAACCGCATAACAATTAATTGCTATGCGGTTTTATCGTGTCTGGGTGTTAATTATTTTACACTGTTTGTTTTTTATTCAAACCTGCTATCCAGCATTCTATATATTGACACAGCTGTCAATGAGCAATGAGCAATAAAAAACCGCATTATAATCAATGCGGTTTTTTTAATTAGTTACTTACTTATAAAAATCTGTATTTACGACAAGGTTTTATAAGAGCAATTATTAATTAGTATTTGTTTTCATTGCGCCATGTATCAACTTCGCGCTCAGCGTCATCTTTACTATGACCATAACGCTCTTGGACTTTACCCACAAGCTTATCACGGCTACCTTCGATATGTAGTAAGTCATCATCAGTCAGGTCAGCCCACTTCTGCTTAACTGTACCTTTCATCTGATTCCAATCACCTTTTAGGGTATGTTCATTCATTGTGATATTCCTTATTCTCGTTATTGCGTCTTGATAAAGCTGTTATAAAAGTTAAATCAACAGTTTGTATGACGCTTTAGTGTGTAGATTATTATTTATGATTCTTATGACACTTTCAGTACTGCGTTTCAGTACTCTACAACTAGCCAGTGGCTAACTTGTGCTACCAATATATGAATTTCAGCGCGCCTTGTCTGTATGGCCAATGTTTGCAGTGTTACTCAATTATGATAAAAGCCACTCCTATGTTATGGGCCGCATAGTTGTGTAAGAGATAGGGCGTTTTCTCAGCATGATAGGTAACGATTGACTGTTAATAATCCTTTGCTTCGGTATTTAAACCTATCTGAGTATTTAAATATAGACTTATCGTTTAAATGGCTATAGCCTTATAGTTGAAATAATAAATACGTTATACGATTGATTCATCTACGGTAGATTGACAGTGAATGCACTTAAGGTAGTAAGTTCTACAAAAGTAGAATCGAAGCGTGATTTGGCAAAAGCAAAGACGCGCCATGTGCTGTTAAAAAGTGCCTTGCAGCTGTATAGCTTGGAAGGCGCTTGTGGTATGAGCATGAATAAAATCGCCAAAGGTGCCGGTATTGCCCAGCCAAGTTTTTATAATCACTTTGATAGCTTAGAGGCGTTGCAGCAGGAGTTAGGCGCACAGCTGAAAGACAACTATTTATCACCGATGCGTATGGCGTGGGTCGATATGCTTAAAGACTATGCAATGTTGTCTAAAGAGGCATTTAATCAGCGTTGCCAGCATTGCTTAACCATGATTTTTGATGCGGCATTTCAGAATATCGCTTTATTTCAACGTTTAATGGAAGACAGTCTGCGCTTTGACTTGCAAGCAGAAAATAAAGGCTTGGAGAGTCTGATCACAGAAATACGCGAAGAATGGACCAAGATATTTATGCAGGGCTTGCATTCAGCTGAGTGTTCTTTTGAGGCGTTTGACGTTCATCTCTGCGTTGATATCGCTGCCGCCCAAGTACATGAGTTGATATTAGGTTGTCATCAACAGCGCTATTCACAGCAGCAAGCCATTGCCATGTTGTGCAAAAACTTTGATGGACTTTTTAGCAGTTTTTTCGCTAAAGAGATGCACAGAGTGGAAGGTTAGTTATTGAGCTTATCAATGCTTAACTTTGGCTAACGCTCAATATTTTTAAGATGAGTAAATTTACTACCTTTATTAAACCTATAAAACGGAATTTAGATAGTGAAAGCGATAGTAAAAAATAACAGGGAGCGCGACCATGGCTAGTGAACAAAGCAAGACGAATGAGCAAACACATTTTAGAACCTGCAATTTATGCGAAGCGATGTGCGGTATCGTCATCCAGCACGATGGTGAAAAAGTGCTATCGATTAAAGGCGATAAAGACGATCCATTCTCGAAAGGTTATATTTGTCCAAAAGCAACTGCTTTACAAGATTTGCATGAAGACAGTGATCGCTTGCGTCATCCCGTTGAGAGAACGGCTAACGGTTGGAAAGAGATTAGCTGGTCTGAAGCTCTCGATAAAGTGGTCGCGGGTATTCAGTCGGTACAAAAGAAACATGGTCAAAACGCCTTTGGTATTTATCTAGGTAATCCCAACGTTCATAATTTGGGCGGCATGTTAACGATTAAGCATTTATTAAGCAGTATAAAGACGCGCAGTCGTTTTTCTGCGACCTCTATCGACCAATTGCCGCACCATATTGTCAGTATGCATCTGTTTGGGCATATGCTGCGTATCCCCGTGCCTGACGTCAATCGTACCCAATATATGCTTATCATTGGCGGCAATCCGCTAGCGTCTAACGGCAGTATTATGACCGCGCCAAATATGCGCCAAAAGCTAAAAGACATCAAAGCCCGCGATGGCAAGGTGGTAGTGATTGATCCAAGGCGCACCGAAACCGCAGATATTGCGAGCGAGCATCATTTTATTCGTCCAGCGACGGATGTCTTACTCTTGCTTGCCATGCTCAATGAAATCTATCTCCAAGGTTATGCAGGCAAGGCGCGCGCTAAAAATAATAGAGCGGCGGCGCTCGCGCCAGAGATTGCGCGCATTGCAGACTTCGCCAAAGATTATAGCGCCGAATCCGTAGCTGATATTACTGGCATTGCGGCAAGCGAAATTAAACGACTCGTGAAAGAGTTTTGTGAAGCCGAAAGCTCGGTCTGTTACGGACGCATGGGTGTCTCGGTGCAAGAGTTTGGCTTATTAAGCCAGTATCTGATCATGGTGATTAATATTGTCACAGGGCGCTTGGATGAAGTGGGTGGTCTGATGTTCCCCAATCCTGCGGTCGATGTGGTCAATAACTCAGGCCCAGGTTATTTAGGTAAACGCCATAGTCGAGTGAGTAACTTGCCTGATTTTAATGGTGATTATCCCGTCGTGGCGATGGCGGATGAGATGCTAGTAGAAGGCGCGGGGCAATTAAAGGGCTTTATGACTGTCGCTGGCAACCCTGTCTTGAGTACGCCAAATGGTGAAAAATTAGATGAGGCGTTTGCTAACTTGGATTTTATGGTTGCGATTGATTATTTCGTTACTGAAACCAGTCGTCATGCCAATATCATTTTGCCACCCGTCTCGCCACTAGAGCGTGACCATTATGATGTTACCTTTAATAATTTTGCTGTGCATAACGTCGCTAAGTATTCAAAAGCATTGTTTGCTAAGAAAAAAAGTGCCAAACATGATTGGCAGATTTATCTAGAGCTGGCAAAACGTCTAGATAAAAAAGCAGCGCTTGCAACCAAAATTGAGCGCCGATTGGTCAAGACTTTAGGACCAAAATTTATGCTTGATCAAGGATTAAGACGTGGACCTTATGCTGGCATGACATTGAATAAACTTAAGAAAAATCCGCATGGGTTTGACTTAGGGCCTTTGAAAAGGATGCTACCGCAAGCATTAAAGCATAAAGACAAGCAGATTCATCTTAATGTTGATTTTTATCAAGCAGATTTAGAGCGCGTACAGGAGATGATGCAGGATTATGATGATAAGAAAATTTTACTCATCGGTCGTCGCCATGTCCGTAGTAATAATTCGTGGCTACATAACAGCTATCGCTTGGTAAAAGGTAAGCCGCGCTGCACGCTTATGTTGCATCCTGAAACGGCGAAAGAATACGGTATCGAGGACGGTCAAAACGTAAAAGTTACCTCGCGCGTTGGTAGCGTGATTATTACCGCAGAAGTAACCGATGAGCTGATGCCAAAAGTGGTGAGTATCCCGCATGGCTGGGGTCATGGGCGTAAAGGCGTGAAGCAAAAGGTTGCGCAAGCGCATGCCGGCGTCAGTGTCAATGATTTGACGGACGATACCTTAATCGATCAGTTAAGTGGTAATGCAGCGGTCAATGGCGTACCTGTGCAATTGGAAGCAATTCCGCTAGAAGTGGCTAATTTGGAGATTACCGATTCAAGCGTTGATTCTGACATTAATGCCGATATTAAGTCAGGAAGCGCTGCATAAAATAGCTCTAAAAATTCTTTAATATAAATAAAAAGGCACTTATAAAAGTGCCTTTTTTTACGTTCCTAGTTTTTACGTTCCTTATTTTTACGTTCTTAAGCCAACAAAATCAAAGTCGACTGGCGGCGTCTCACCCTGTATCAATAAGCTGAGAGCCTTTGCCGAACCGCAAGCATGGGTCCAGCCAAGCGTGCCATGACCAGTATTGAGCCATAAATTATCAAAACTAGCGTCTATATTGTGACTACCATGACGGACTTGACCTCTATGCGCGCGTCCTATTAACGGCACATTAGAAGGGGTCATCGGGCGCAGTCCCGTCCAATATTGCACAGAATCGGCAATGATGCCTTTGGGAAATAGCTGCTGTACACGGCGCGTGATGGCTTCACAGCGTGTGGCATTCAAATCCAAATTGTAGCCGTTAAACTCTGCCGTTCCTGCTACGCGTAATTTATCGCCAAGGCGTGAGGTTACCAGCTTAAACTCATCATCAATGAGACTAACGAAAGGTGCTAAATGCGGCGCACGTGGATTGATTTGATAAGTAGCTGAATAACCTTTGGCAGGGAAAATTGGCAGGTGAACATGCAGCGGTTTCATGAGTGATACGCTATAGCTGCCAAGTGCCAGTACATAATTGTCGGCGCTAAAGGTCTGCGCGTTTTCACCTTTGGGTCGAATAGTCATACTATGCACATGCGGGCGAGCAGAATGGGCATCGGTGTTTAACGTCAAAATTTCGGTATCGTATAAAAACTGCACGCCAGCATCGATGCAGCACTGAGCCAAACGTTGGGTAAATAAATGGGCATTACCCGATTCATCACGGCTGGTATAAGTCGCGCCTTTGAGCTTATGAGCAATAGGATAAAGCGCAGGTTCGAGGCTAACCGCGTTATTAATATCAATGATATGACGCTCACAGCCGAGCTCTTGCATACGTGCCGTTGGCGCAATGGCGGCATCAAACTCAGCTTGGTTGGTATAAAAATGCATGATACCGCGCGTTTGCTGCTCGTAATCAATACCGATATCAGCACGCAGCTGTTGTAGAGCGTCACGCGAATACAATCCTAAGCGTACCATTTGTACCAAATTGGCATCGGCTTTATCTGCGCGGCACTCTTGTAAAAACTGCATCGCCCATCTGAGTTGCGCTTTATCAGCACGCAAGCGGTAGAGCAGCGGCGCATCTTCCTTAAATAGCCATTTAAGCGCTTTCATAGGAGCCGCAGGATTGGCCCAAGGCGTCGCGTGCGAGACGGATATCTGCCCACCATTGGCAAATGAGGTCTGCATACCGGCGGCTGGCTCACGCTCAATCACGGTCACATCGTAGCCTGCTTGGCGAAGATACCATGCGGTGGTCACGCCCACCACGCCTGCTCCGAGTACCGCAATATGGGTCATAGATTGCTCTGCTGCGTTTTTACTAAAGGATTTTAAAAAGTGCTTACTGTTTTGTGTTATCGATTATTCCGCGTTATTTTTGGCGCGCGACATCGGCTTGCAGTGCTGGTGGTAAGTCTAATATCGTAAGCTCGCTGTCTGCTAGATGCTCAGGGCGGGCAACAACCAATGCTTTGAAACCATTACCGTTAATATTGTTATCGGCAAGCGCATTAACCACCTGAATCTTTTCTAACTTATCACCTGCTGCTGGTACATCACCTGTGCCGCTAACATAATGTAAAAACGCTTTTGGTGCCGCTTTAAAGTAAATACGGGCGATGACTTCTTGACCCAAGTAACAGCCTTTATCGTAGTCCATACCGCCGCGCTGATGCAGACGCAGCTCTTGCGGTTGAAACAGTCCTTGCGTTGCAGCAACTATCCAGTAGTTACCAATGGCTAGACTTGCTTGCATCCACGCTTGGGTGTCTGCTGGCGTATTATGTTCCTCTTTATGGCTAAAGGTCGGCTCATCGGCAACCACGCAAGGATAAATGGGCGCCGGCGCGCTGGTATCAAACTTTGAAAAGGCCCCGAATTTTTTTAAATGGGCTTGAAAAGCATCAGCACAATCGGCACTGATAACCACGTCAAAATGCTTTTCTTCTTGTTTTTTAATCCATAGTCCAAAATCGATACGACCTTTTAAATTGCTAAGCGCCGTTGCTTGATAGCTAAGTCCGAGCTTGGTGACATCAGAGGTCAGCTGCCCTTGTAAGAATTTTTCCGCATCTTCACCTTGAATTGTTAGCTGGGCAAATTGTGGCAATGTTGATTGAGTCATTATTGTTGTCCTATTTATCAGTCGCTATAGCCTCAGATATTAGGGTTAATACTGAGTTATTAAAGTGGTTGTTCACGTAGTTGGTAAAATAATACTTAAAGTAGTGTTTGAGGTTTTCACCATCTAAAAACAAATGGCTATCAAACCAAATTTGGTTAAAGCAGAGTACCATAAAAAACCACATGATAAAAAATGTCCGCTTTACCGCATAAGCAAATATGACAATTGAGCACAGCACAGTATTCACAGCCGAAGCGATTGGTTAAAGCTGGCGAGTTACGGTACAATGTTAGCTCTAGAATACACCCAATTTATCACGGCTGACGAGGAAATTATGAGCTTACCCAATTGCCCAAAATGCGATGCTGAATATACGTACGAAGATGGTGCGTTACTGGTATGTCCTATGTGTGCGCATGAGTGGACCGCGGCTGAAACCGATGCGGCGCAAGCTGAAGCGCAAGATGCGGTCATTCGTGATGCGGTCGGTAATGAGCTGCAAGATGGCGATACCGTCACCGTGATTAAAGACTTAAAGGTCAAAGGTTCATCAACTATCATCAAAGTCGGTACGAGAGCAAAAGGTATCCGCCTATTGCCAGATGCGTCTGATGGTCATGATATCGACTGTAAACTGGATGGCTATGGACCAATGAAGCTGAAATCATCAGTGGTTAAAAAAGCCTAAGTTTTTGTTAATTAAGTGATTGTTAATAAAATAAGACCGAATGAATAAGTAGAGAATAATTATGAGCACTAAAAATGAACAACTATTTGCGCAAGCACGTAAGCATATTCCTGGCGGCGTAAACTCACCGGTTCGCGCCTTTGCCGGTGTCGGTGGTACGCCTATCTTTATGCACCGTGCTAACGGCAGCAAAATCTATGACACCGAAGACAACGCTTATATCGATTATGTTGGCTCTTGGGGCCCGATGATTTTGGGTCATGCGCATCCAAAAGTCATTGATGCGGTTAAAAAAGCCGCTGATGATGGTTTGAGCTTTGGTACACCAACGCCATTTGAAACCACCGTTGCTGATAAGATTTGCGAAATCGTCCCAAGTGTTGAGATGATTCGAATGACAAGCTCTGGTACGGAAGCGACCATGAGCGCGATTCGTTTGGCGCGCGGCTTTACTGAGCGTGACAAAATCGTTAAGTTTGAAGGCTGTTACCATGGTCATTCAGACAGCTTACTGGTAAAAGCGGGCTCAGGCATGCTGGATATTGGCGAACCAACGTCAAAAGGCGTGCCAGCAGATTTTGCTAAGCATACGATTACCATTCCTTATAATGACCCGCAAGCGATTAAAGAGTGCTTTGCGAAATGGGGTAGTGAGATTGCTTGCGTGATTGTGGAACCAATCGCCGGCAACATGAATATGGTCATTCCGACGCAAGAATTCCATGATACTTTGCGTGCAGAGTGTACCGCCAACGGCGCGGTATTGATTTTTGATGAAGTGATGACCGGTTTTCGTGTCGGACTTGGCGGCGCGCAAGCGCATTTTGGCATTGACCCTGATTTGACTTGCTTTGGTAAAATCATCGGTGTCGGCTTACCCGTTGGTGCTTTCGGTGGTAAAAAAGACGTGATGTCTTGTATCGCGCCACTTGGCGGCGTTTATCAAGCGGGTACGTTATCAGGTAACCCACTGGCAATGCGCGCCGGTATTGCGATGTTTGAAGACTTAACCGTCGATGGTTTTTATGCGGAATTATCAGCGAAAGTAGATCAGCTCGTTGATGGCTTCCAAGCTGCTGCGGATAAGCATGGTATTAACTTGCGCACTAATAAACTGGGCGGCATGTTTGGTATGTTCTTTGTTAAAGACAAGGCGACAAACGTACCGCAAAATTTCGATGAAGTCACCGAGTGCGATATGGACGTATTTAATACCTTCTTCCATGGCATGCTAGACCGCGGTATTTATCTCGCGCCATCTGCTTATGAAGCGGGCTTTATGTCAATCAAGCATAGTGATGCAGACATTGAAGCGTCTATTAAAGCCGCTGACGAGATTTTTGCAGAAATGGCAAACGCTTAGTTTGAAAACTATTTAACTACATTAAGAGTATTTGACTCTTAATGTAGTTAAATAAAAAGCCAGCATGATTTATTATGCTGGCTTTTTCGTGTTTGTTAAATTAAACCAATTAAATTGAGTCTATTGAATTAGGCCAATTAAATTTTATCAAACTTACGGTCTTTTAAGCTGAGTCTACCGCGTAGCACATCGCTATACATGCGAAA
Organism: Psychrobacter sp. DWR1-2-3; assembly: GCF_049896465.1. Taxonomy (NCBI): domain Bacteria; kingdom Pseudomonadati; phylum Pseudomonadota; class Gammaproteobacteria; order Moraxellales; family Moraxellaceae; genus Psychrobacter; species Psychrobacter sp. DWR1-2-3. The sequence goes on along the minus strand of NZ_JAFCUJ010000003.1, from coordinate 250,902 downwards.
GTCACTGACAAAGCTCTGTAGAGGGAATTTAAAAGAGGCCGGTTTGTTCTTCTCAAAGAAAAAATGTCCGACCCACGCGCAGGCATATCCTGCCGCAATACCTTTCAGTAGTGGCTTTGCCGAGCGGTTCTTAACAGATTTTGCCAATCCCAACAGTCCAAAGCTACTACCGGCGAAATGCAAACGGCGGCAAGCGATATTCTGATGTTCATTTAAATAAAAATCGTAAAATTTCAGCTTGGCTGGACGTTTTATATGGATAAGGCTGCTATGACTGGTTTTTTCCGTGCCAGCAGGAGCGTTGGTTTTTGCGGCTTGGGCGGTTGTCTGATTCATGATTTCTGCTTCCTTGCAGGTTGTTATTGATTGAGCGTCATCATTCCATGATGGGCTTTAATGGTAAAAATGGGTGCTTATTATATATATCGAATTATATCTATCGAACACTTATCGCCATAAGTAAGTGCTTGTTCTCTATTATAATATAGAGAATTACGGCTGTAGCAAGCCCATATTGTTAAATAGGCTATATAAAAAAAGTATGAGAAGTGGTCGCTGTTTTCTAATGTTAAAGAGTGTTTATTTTCGGTTTAATCCGTAGGTAGTAGTGCTAGCGTCTTACTTGCCAGCGTTTTGCATAAATGTTTTAATGGCAAAACTTGCTATAATCCGCATAATAATAGTTTCAATATACAAAAGCCTTATTATAAAAGCTCTGGTTTATATAAGAAAACCTTATATAAAAAGCCTTATATAAAAAACTTAAGTTCCATTCCATGTATTCTCTATTTTAAAAGCCTTGGCGCTCTTAAATATCTTTTTATCTGACACGGTAACGATCTCGCTTATGCCCAAAGACTACCTGAAAAACCCACCACTTGCTGATGATGAAATGATGGCAGCCATTGATATTGGCTCCAACAGTTTTCATTTAGCCATTGCACGCCTCGACCATGGTGAGGTGCGAAAAGTGGTGTCTATGTCTGAAAAGGTGCAGCTTGCTGCCGGACTCGATGAGAATAATATCTTGGGCGCTGCGGCTGAAAAGCGCGGTCTTGAATGTTTAAGCCGCTTTGTTGCGCGTTTAGATTCGGTGCCACCTGAGCGTATTCGCGTCGTCGCGACCAACGCCTTACGCCAAGCCAAAAATGCCAATGACTTTATCAGCCGTGCCAATAAAATTTTGCCCAAACCGATTGAGATTATCGCTGGACGAGAAGAGGCGCGTTTGATTTATTTGGGCGTCTCGCACACCAATGCCAGTAGTGACAAACGCTTGGTCATTGATATTGGTGGTGGTTCGACAGAGTTTATCATTGGGCAAGAGTTCGATCCGTTATTGACCGAAAGCTTACAGATGGGCTGTGTCGCCTTTACCCAGAAGTATTTTTCGGATGGCTTGATTACCAAAGACGCTTTTAATAATGCCATTTCAGCTGCGCGTAAAGAGGTGCTAGCGATTAATGGGCGCTATCAAAAAGTCGGCTGGAGTAGTGTCGTTGGCTCGAGTGGCACGATTAAGGCGGTGCGCAACGTCCTTGTTTCAAAAGGTTGGGCAGACGAGCAAGAACGCATCACTTATAAAGGTGTTAAAAAGTTAGAGAAATTATTGCTTAAAATTGGCAACGTCGATGACATTGATTTAGAAGGCGTGAAAGAACACCGTAAAGCCGTCTTTCCAGCGGGCGTTGCGGTATTGCGAGCCATCATGAAGGTGCTCGGCATCGAGACCATGGTGTACTCAGATGGCGCGCTACGCGAAGGCGTCATGTACGATATGCTCGGCCGCTTTGCAAGTGAAGACGTGCGTGACCGCAGTGTTTTGGCACTGATAAAGCGTTATTCAGGCGATAAAAAACAAGCCAAACAAGTGGTTAAAACCAGCCTTAATTTATTTGAACAAGTCAAAGCCAAGCTTGCACTCAATAGCGAAGATGGCGATTTGCTCAGACGGGCGGCGTCCTTACACGAAATAGGTTTGGCGATTGCTCATAGCAGCTACCATAAGCACAGTGCTTATTTGATTGAATACTCTGATATTCCAGGGTTTTCGCAAGTGGATCAAAAGCGGATGGCACAATTGATGCTTAATCATCGCCGTAAGCTTAAAGCGGATATGCTAGAGCAAACGTGTACCATCGGCGGTGATTCGCTCGTTTATCTGTGTTTGCTGTTACGCTTAGCGGTACTGGCGCATCATAGTCGCAGCGATCATGAGTTACCAGAACTAGAGCTGAAAGTAATTGATGATAATCGCTGGCAAATCACAGTTGGCGAGAGTAGTGAGCACTATGCTTTCTTACTATCAGATTTGCATACTGAGGTTGAGCAGTTTGCTAAATGGGGCGTGAAACTGAGCGTGGTTGAGGCCGAGTGTGATTGAGGCATCAGTGCTAATTCTTGATACTGGCTTTTAACACTGATTTTTAACATTGATGTTTAACGCTAAGCCGTTACTATTGTAATAATTGCGCTACAGATTAACGTAACAAAAGCGGCGTTGTCGGTAATGTCATGCTATTTAAGATGTGCTACTATAGCTTCTATTGAGTTTACAACTGTACTTTGATTATCGGTTATTCAAAAACCGATAGCGCCGATAATCCTGTTATTTAGCTTTGTCATCTAACATTGTCGTTTAACAGTGTCATTATTAAATATCACTACATTATATAGAATTACGAAAGGGAAGCGTCTATGAGTACCGTCTGGGATAGCGTTCAGCTTGCACGGCATGCCAAACGTCCATTGTTTATGGACTATGTGAATCAGCTGTTTACCGAATTTGATGAGTTGCATGGCGACCGTGCTTATGCAGATGATAAAGCTATCCTTGGCGGTCTTGCGCGCCTAGACGGCCAGCCTGTGATGGTGATTGGTCAGCATCGTGGTCGTAGTACGCGCGAGCGTATTGCCCATAATTTTGGCATGGCAAACCCCGAAGGTTATCGTAAAGTCATTCGCTTGGTGAAAATGGCTGAGCGTTTTAACATTCCGGTAATGACCTTTGTCGATACCCAAGGCGCTTACCCCGGTATCGGTGCTGAAGAGCGCGGCCAAGCGCAAGCCATCGCTGAAAGTATCGCCGTGTTTTCTAGCCTTAAAGTGCCTATCATCGTTACCATTATCGGTGAAGGTGGTTCAGGCGGCGCATTGGCAATAGGCGTTGGCGATAAGGTAAATATGCTGCAAAACAGTATTTATTCGGTTATCTCTCCAGAAGGCTGTGCGTCTATCCTGTGGAAAACTGCTGAAAAAGCCCAAGATGCCAGTGAAGCATTAAAGTTAAATGCCATTAATCTCTATCAAATGGGTTTAATTGATGCGGTTATCGATGAAGGTGAGGGCGCCCATATTCAGCCGCAGCCAGTCATGACGGCGCTAAAAGCATTAATCGTTGAGCAACTAAATGAGATTAAAGATATGGATGCGCATGAGCGTTGCGAGCTGCGTTACGAGAAGTTAAAATCCTTTAACTCAGAAGTGATGTTGCCTTGCTAAGAGTTTATATTGCTAGGTTACTTAAACTTGGCTTTTAACGATATCAATTTACGCTTAATGCTAAAATAAAAACGTGTCATTTTATGGCGCGTTTTTTTGTGGCTGTTAATTTATGCACAAGCTTATTTATATGATAATCAATCATCGGCTTTATGATGGTTTGATTGTTAATAAGTTTAAGATTAATAAGGTTAGTAATGACGAATAGTGCAATCTTTTCCCATCCTATTGAGCCGATAGCCACCCTGCCTATTGATAATGCTTTAGCAGAAGCGTTATTAAGCAGTCTGGCTGAATATGGTGAACAACTACATGGTCGCCGACTTTGGCTGGCCTGTAGTGGTGGGCGTGATTCGTTGGCACTGGCAGCAATTTGCGTACAGCTTTATCGCCAAGGTAAATTGCCATTTTTGCCGCAATTACTGCATGTGAATCATGGTCTACAAGCGGCTAGTGACGCTTGGGCGCAGCATGTGGCTCAGTGGGCAAAGGTGCAAAAGATACCTTGTCGGATTTTACGCGCCCAAGTGGACGGTCATGATGAACAAGCCGCACGCCAAGCCCGTTATGATGTGATGCGCGCGCAACTTAATCAAGATGATGTTTTATTATTAGCCCATCATGCCGATGACCAAGCGGAAACGGTTTTAATGCGCCTGATTCAAGGCGCTGGGGTAAATGGTTTATCAGCTATGCAGCCGTGGCGCATTCAAACGCAGGGTGCGGATCGTATAGCATTATGGCGACCGTGGCTGACTATCAAACGCGCCAATATCAGCGCCTATGCCCAGCGTTTAAAGCTGCCCTATATCGATGACCCGACCAACGATGCTGGTGATAATGTGCGTAGCGGCCTACGTCGAGATATTATGCCGATATTGGCGAGCTATAACTCCAATGTCATTGATAATATTGCTCGTAGCGTGCAGTTACTAAGTGATGCGCAATTAATAATCAATGCCCAAGCAGGCGAGGATTTGCAGCACACAGAGGTTGCCTCATTACAGCTACCACCTGCCCAGCGCGCGCTAAATATAGATAAATTGCAAAAACTACCGATTTATCGTCAGCGGCAATTATTGCATTATTGGCTTGGTCAAGATGAGCCATTACCGCCCGCTAAACAGCTTGTCGATGATGTCTTAAGCCTAAGCCAACGTGATGATAATGACCATCAAACGGCGCTATTTTGGCAAGGTCGCAAAGCGTCTTATAGCATTCGCCGCTATCGTCAGCAGCTTTTTCGTCTCAGCAGCGATTGGTTGACATGGCTTGAGTTGCCGCTTACCGAGCAGACGCAAACCTTATTTAATTTTACTGAATCTAATCCTATTGGGGCTGATGTTCATGCAATTGGAATACAACCTGTTCCAATTAATTTACGTAATGATGATAAATTTACTTGGCAATTACAGATTCTGCCAAATGAAGTAGCGCAGCTATTAGAAAGCTATAACGTAGAAAGCGATAAAGATAAGCTTAAGATTACCTTTGCGCCATTAGGTCGCAATCAGCGTGTGCAAACTGCATTAGCATCACGTCCACAATCTGGTAAAAAGCTCTATCAAAACTTGGCTATTCCATTATGGATGCGTGAGAGCTTGGTAGTAGTCAGGGTGGCTTTTATAAATGAAAAAAACAATAAAAATGGGCTTTTGGAAAATGAGCATCCGATAGTATTGCCTATTTTATTATTATCACCTTTTGAAAGCTGGGTGTTGAATGCTGAGCAGGCGAATATTAATGTAGATGTAAAACAGCTTGCCGCATTTATCAACAGCCATTTAACTCTGCATAAAACCTGTTAAATAATAAATATGCGACGTTCTATAGTGATGATTACTTAAACCGCAACGCCATTACTTAGCCTTTCAATTTATCAAACGACGCCAGTAGCAGTATGGTAAACTGAGTGTCATTTTACCTATCATTATGTTAGTTTGAATGCCTTTGCATTTTTTGAATAGGAGACACGTATGTCAGTATTAGATAATAAGAAAATCAGCTTTATCGGTGGCGGAAATATGGCGCAGGCTTTGATTAGCGGGCTAGTCAGCTGCGGCGTCAAACCGAGTCTGATTACCGTTGCTGATCCGAGTAGTGAAGCGCGCGAGCAATTGGCTGCTAAAGGATTGAATACGGTTGATCCAACTGCCGATGCAAAAGCGGCGGTTATCGGTGCTGACATCGTGGTATTGGCGGTAAAGCCGCAAGTCATGAAAGCAGTGGTCAGTGGTTTTGCTGATGTTTTGGACACGCAGCTGGTGATTTCAGTGGCAGCAGGATTGTCGACTGCGCTGTTATCAAATATGCTAGGTGGCTATGGCAATATCGTCCGTGCGATGCCAAATACGCCGGCGATGATTCAAATGGGCGCGACTGGTCTGTACGGCACGGATCATATTTCTGCCGAACAAAAGCAATTGGCAACCGCAGTGATGGAAGCCTCAGGTTTGGTCATGTGGGTCGATAATGAAGAACACATGCATGCGGTCACCGCCGTATCAGGCTCAGCGCCCGCTTATATGTTTTACTTTATCGAAGCGATGGTCGATGGCGCAGTCGCTTTAGGATTGGATAAAGAACAAGCGTCAGCACTGGCGATGCAAACCATGCTGGGCGCGGCAAAAATGGCGCTGGGTAGTGAAGACGCACCAAGCGAGCTACGTCGTAAAGTCACTTCACCAAACGGCACGACCCAAGCAGCCATTGAGTCCATGCAGGCCAATGACATCAGTCGTCAAATAGTTGAAGCCATGCAAGCCTGTGCCGATCGTAGCCAAGCGCTGAGTGAAGAGATGAGATGAGTAAATAGCCAGTCGCTACTTGTCATTAACCCTTTATAAATAGGGTATATCATGATTTATGAGATACCCTATTTAAAATTATAAAAATTTAAAGTCATAAAAAACTTAAAGTCATAAAAATGCCTGATAATGACATTCGTCATCCTAAATCCCGTTAATAATGTCACATTGAGTAGCACTTCATGAACAACCTGTTATTGCAAATTTTTGATTTGGTCACTACCTTCGCCATGATGTTGGTGTTTATCCGTTTTATGCTGCAGTTTGCTGGAATGGATGCCAGCAATCCTATGGTTGCCCCTGCTTATAAAGCCACCCATATCGTCGATGTCTTTGGGCGTATTTTCCCAACCGTCGCCCAAGGTCGTATTAGTATTGCTGCCATTGTATTGATGTTATTAATTCGCCTGATTGATATCTCTGGTAAGGCGGCTTTGACACATAAAGGCATTGCGCCTGTGCCGCTATTTTTTACTGGTACTATCAGCTTGGTATTAGACTTTTTGCGTATGTGCCGTTATCTCGTTATTGGTTCTATCATTGTCAGCTGGATTGTGGTGTTTACCCAATCTCAGCATCCGATTATTGGCATTATTGTTAATTTAGCGGAGCCAATTTTAGCGCCGTTTCGCCGCATTACGCCAAACCTAGGTATGATTGATTTATCACCGATGGTTGCCTTTTTCGCCTTTTATTTACTTGAGATATTTATCGGTGGATTGGCATCAAGCTTTATGCCAATGTTGGGCTAAATGCCAATGGTGGGCTAAGTTAAATTCATTAAGTTAAAGTTAGTATAAAATCGAACACTGAATAAAAAGGCGCTCTATAAAATATAGAGCGCCTTTTTTTATTTACCATCTATAGATTATTCTAAAATTCTACAAAACGATTGGGTATCAATTGGGCGTTAGCATTATCAGGGTGCGGCGCATCAGCGGCACGCAGCGTTTGGGTAATCCAACTATCCGCCGCTTTTACCGCCTCGACAAGCGCATCGCCCATTGCTAAGCGTCCGGCGATAAAGCTTGCTAATGAGCAGCCAGAGCCATGAAATTCGCCTTTTAGGCGTGGCAGAACACTTTTATGTACCATCTCGCCTTTGATATATAAATACTGCTCAATATCACCGCTATCAAAGTCGTGTGAGGTCTTAACCAATACCGCATGACACCCTTTGGCGCATAGTTTTTGCGCACCGATATGCAAATCTTGCTCACCGCTTAAAGCCCGTAGCTCATGGGTATTTGGGGTGATTAATGTGGCATAGGGGAGCAGCTCTCTAAAAGCCGTTACCAAGGTTTGCTCATCACCTAAGCTACCGCCGCTATTGGCAACCAATACCGGGTCGAGTACAAATGGCGTCTCAGCTGCGATAACCTGTTCAGCAAATAAACGCGTCAGCATCGCGATATTGTCAGTGGTGCCAAGCATACCTGACTTAATCACGCGCACAGGTAAATCATCGAGCACTGTGGTCGCCTGCGCTTCTAGCAAGGCGGCAGCACAAGCCTCAAAACCAAATACTTGCTGCGAGTTTTGTATGGTGATTGCCGTACAAGCGATGGCAGCATGAGCGCCTGCTTGGCCAATCGCCTCGATATCCGCTTGTAATCCAGCACCGCCTGACGGATCCAATCCTGAAAAACACAGTACCACTGGTCGCATAAGCCTTCCTTTTATTTATTCTACAATGAATCATAAATACTATAGCCATCCATTGCCCAAAAAGCCATAGCCATTAGATTCTCGTTAATCAATAGTAAAACCTAAAATAAAATTGGCTTTTCATGGCTAAATCAGGCGATTTTCACCCTTAAAAAATAATAAAGCCATTTAAATCGATAATTATGGCAAATGTAGGGTTAAATCTGTAGACAACGCTTGCAATTCGTTTCGGCTTTGCTATAATACCGCCCACGGCATAAGACGTATCATTAGCATCGATACTGTGTTTAAAAGGATATTTGGCTTAAAAAGCATTTTTTAATAAGAATATTCCGATAAGTGTCTTAAATCGTTCGGTGAAGTGGGTGAGTGGCTGAAACCAGTTCCCTGCTAAGGAACCATACGTGTAAGCGTATCGAGGGTTCGAATCCCTCCTTCACCGCCATTTATTCAGTTGTTATAAAGAGTAATAACGCAGAAATTGGCGTTAATGATTTTTTTAGTATCAAGTTTAAAAATAATTTGAATTTAACTAAAAAAGATGTTGACACAAGCGAGATTATCTATATAATGACCAACCTAATTTACTGCAATTGTTCTTGAATAATTCAGTAGATAATGTGCAAAGTACGCGCTTGTAGCTCAGTTGGATAGAGCACTTGGCTACGAACTAAGGGGTCGGGAGTTCGAATCTCTCCAAGCGCACCATTTGCATACCAGCTTATTTGTTCATGTAACTATTAAGCTAAAACTAAATCAATCGCCTGTCTTATGACAATTTGGCGATTTTTTTATGTCTGTCGTTTTTGTAGAGTTGCTATTTTAATGAGCTTCTACCTCAATTTGCTCCCTTCCTTCTAAGTTTCAGTCAACAGCCTTTTGCATCAGAAGTGTTGTCTTATCATAATGTACGCTAAGTGCCTGAATTACGGTACAATGAGCGCTCTATTTTCCGCTTGTTATGGGCTTGTATCATGTCAAAATCGTCACCAAAAGCTGCTACTAAAGCAAAATCGCCACGCAAACAATCAGCGCATCAAACCTCTGTCGTTGAAGAAGCGATGGTTGCCAAACCTGGCACGCGCTTGGCGGCTATTCTTTATGATGGTATGTTGATTTTGGCTTTATTGTTTTTGGTCGGGACCATACTGACCGTGATTGGTACGCTATTGACGATGGAGACGGGCACGCAATCGCAACAAGCCAGATCGCTGCCGACGTGGTATCAGAATGCCATAATGACACCGTCATTTATACTGACGCTAGTGGGCTTCTATGGATTGTTTTGGCGGCGCGGCGGGCAAACATTAGGCATGCAAACGTGGCGCTTAAAAACGGTCAATAACAGCGGTCACCTACTAACGTGGGGACAGTCGTTTAAGCGTATCTTGGCCGCAAGTCTTATGCCGCTGATATTTGGCCTTATTGGTAGTGTCATCGGTGGCTCACGGGCTATCTTATTGACCAGTGCCTTTTTGGGCTTTATTTTTAACTATGCCTTTTGTCTGTTTAATCGTCGCGGTCTTGCGGTACAAGACATGCTCTCGAATACCATCACCTTAAAAATGCCAAAAACTGAGAATGAAGGGTTATGGCGGGTGATTAGAAATCGCAAAGCCAATAAATAAGATGCTCAGTATTTAAAATCTTTAGTGTTAAGAGCTTTTAACGTTAAGAGGCTTTAACGTTAAAAGGTTATAAAATCAAACGGCTTTACAGATTAGCAGTTTGCATCAGCCATAGTGTATAGCCGACAAAGAATAGCATCAGCGTTGCGCCAGATGTGCGACCAAATGGGCGTTTGCTGATAAAGGCAAAGAGAGATAAAACGACAAGCAATAAGGTGATGACGCCCATCGTCAGCACATCACGCGATAAGATGATTGGATTGGCTGTAATTGGTGCAATGAGTGTTGCAAGCCCAACAACGCCCAAGGTATTAAAGATATTAGAGCCAATAATATTGCCCAATGCCATATCATGCTCGCCTTTACGAGCGGCGGATAAGCTTGCGACCAGTTCAGGCAATGACGTCCCGATAGCGACGATGGTCAAGCCAATAATCAGCTCACTCAATCCCCAAAAAGTCGCCAATTCAACCGCACCCCAAACAATCGCCCGCGAGCTGGCAACCAACATCAATAATCCAAGAAATAGCCCACCCAAACCCCGTATTAAACTGGGTTCAGTATTATCTAATTTTTCTGCTTGGCTTTCTAATGTCTCACTATCTACGATATTACCGTGACTGATTTCATCTACGTGTTTTGAGCTGCCTTCACGTAAGCTCATCACGATTTGAATAGTCAAAACCACCACCAGCAACGCCAACAGCACCAATCCATCATTAAAGCTTAGTAGCCCGTCACGCAGCTGCCACGCCGCCAGAGCAGTAATCGCTACCAGTATCGGTAGATCACGCTTGACGATGCCTTTATGGATGATAATGGGGCTTATCAGTACCGTTGCACCCAATACCAAAGCGATATTGATGATATTTGAGCCGTAAGCGTTACCTAATGCCAACTCAGGGCTGCCTTCTATTGCGGCTAATACTGATACCACCATTTCAGGGGCAGAAGTGCCAAGCCCTAAAATAATCACCCCAATCAAAAAACTTGGCACATTTAGCTTTTTTGCCAGTGCGGTCGCACCATCAATAAAAACATCCGCGCTCCAAACCAAAATTGCCAAACCAAGCAATACTGCAACAACCGCCAACCACATCAGTAATTTCCTTTCTTATAAATGGATAAATGAATAAATAAATGTAAAAAAAGCCGAATCCTATTTAGATTCGGCTTTCTTATTAAAATACCGTATTTACGTAGCTAACCATCTGCTATTTATTAGCGTTAAGCGTGTTTTTGTGAAAATAAACACCTTAACATCAATAGTTATTAAGCCACTTGTACCGGAATGATATTGGCAGTGTCTTTGACGGTATTGTCTTCGTTGCAATAAACCAGCTTTGGCTGATAAGTTGCGGCTTCTACTTCATCAAAATGGGCATAAGCACAGATGATGACGATATCGCCTAAATCTGCCATATGGGCGGCGGCACCATTTAACGAGATAATACCAGAGCCCGCTTCAGCGCGAATCGCATAGGTGCGAAAGCGTTTGCCGTTGGTGACATTATAGATGTCGATAGATTCGTTTTCGCGTAGACCAGCAAGGTCGAGTAAGTCACCGTCGATACCGCATGAGCCTTCGTAGTGCAGCTCAGCATGAGTAACACGGGCGCGATGTAATTTGCACTTGAGCATGTTAAGTAGCATAGGTTGCTTCCTTAGGGTAACTGATATAAATGAGTCAAATCAAAAGCTTAATGGGGACAAGGTTGCTAGAATAAAAGTTATTTGCCTAAAAGTCACTGCTAAATTTACGTGTTAGTAATTTAAATGACTTAAAGTAATGCAAATAACGGCAGCTTATTCCGGTACTTTAAAGCCATTAATCTGTGAACGCGCTTTTTCAATATCGCCATCTAATAGCAATGGCAAGGCATCAAAAGCAGCACTTAAGGCACTATCAATGGCGATTTGCTCATCGGGAGATGCTTTCGATAACACGTGACCGCTGACTTTAGACTTATGACCAGGATGACCAATGCCGACACGTAGACGATGAAAGTCGTTGCCTATATGCGGCGTGATATCACGTAGACCATTATGACCGCCATGACCGCCATCGGTTTTGAGCTTGATGCTGCCGGCTGGAATATCGAGCTCATCATGGGCAATCAGCAATTCATCATTTTTAATGCCATAAAAATTAACCATCGGCACCACTGACTGACCGGATTTATTCATAAAGGTTAGTGGCATCAGCAGACGCACGTCATGACCATGAATTTGCCCACGTCCTGTCACCCCGTGGAATTTTTTGTCAGGGGCGAGGGCGATATTAAACTGCTGAGCCAAATGATGCACGAACCAAAATCCTGCATTATGACGCGTAAACATATACTGCTGACCAGGATTACCAAGACCGACAATAAGCTTTATGGCCATAAAAACACCCTGCTTAAATTTAATAAATGAGTGGTAAGGTTTGTGATGATGCTATTTATTGATAGCACAACTGTTATTTTTCAAACCTTACTTACAAAAACAGCAGGAGATATTCATCACCTGCTATTTTTTTGACTAAACGAACCTTGTATTACATAGTAAACGCTAGATTGCAGTCTCTATGTAACGGTGGTTTATTATTCGCCGTCTTTGTTTTCAGTAGCTTGCTCAGTCGCAGGTACGTCAGCGGCATCAACTTCTGTAGCGTCTTCGTCAACTTCTTCAACAGTTGGTGGCTGCATGTTAACGATAGTACGGTCGTGTGCATCTTCCATGTCAAGATCAAAGATGATAACGCCTTCAGGTAGTTTGATGTCTGATAGACGGAATAGATCACCGATTTCCATGCCTGATACGTCAACTTCTAAGTATTCAGGTAGTTGTGATGGTAGGCAAACGATTTCGATATCAGTCACTAGCGTAGATAGAACACCGCCAGCTTTAGTACCAGGCGCTTCTTCACGACCAGCAAAATGTAGTGGAACGTTCATGTTGATTTTCTGACCTTTCACAACGCGCTGGAAATCAGCATGCATTGGGAAGCCTTTAGCTGGATGGCGTTGTAGGTCTTTGATAACCACTTGATGTGCTTCGCCATCTACATTTAGCGTCAAAATGTGTGAGAAGAACGCTTCAAATTCAAGAGATTTTACTAGCTCGTTGATTTTGATAGAGATAGCGGCTGGCTCTTCGTTACCACCATAGATGATAGCAGGAACTAGGTTCTGCTTACGTAGGCGGCGGCTCGCACCTTTACCTTGTAGCTCAGCAGAACGATCAACTGCGTTTAATTCAAAATGATTAATGCTCATGGATATAATCCTATAAAAAGAATGAGGAAGTGTCTGGTCATAAAAAAGTGGATTTGCGACCAATCCACTAATGGGTGATGATAGCTAAAAGAAATAAGCGTTAATTAAAATCAACCACTATTCTCTTAAGCCATTCGCTAATAACCAATTTTCAGCATCATAGTAATGAGGAAAGTTATGGGTTTTTAGCGTGATCAGCACTTTTAAGTATACCGACTGTCTTAAATCATAAAAAACGGTCAGTACAGGCGCGCATTATACGTGCTTTTGTAGTAATAATAAAGACCTACGTGAAATGGCTATATAAAACGCCTCGGCAGAAAACTATAGTCAATTATAAATAAAAGAAAGATAAAAGTTATAAAGCGCTACGGAAATAGGTTTTTCTTGCTTGCTGTGCTTATAAAGACAAAGCCTACGTATCAAAGCCGCTCAAAATTAGGATATAAAAAAAAGCGCCAAGTAATAAAACTTAGCGCTTTTTCTAGCAGCAGAAAATCTTAAGCGTCAACTAGGCATCAAACATGGCGCTGATTGATTCTTCGTTATTGATACGGCGTAAGCTTTCAGCCAGCATCGGTGCGATGCTCACTTGACGAATTTTGCTACAGGCTTTAGCAGCGTCAGACAATGGGATGGTATCAGTAACCACAATCTCATCCAATGCCGATTCGCTGATGTTTTTCAGCGCATTACCCGATAGGACAGGGTGGGTAATATAAGCCAATACGCGGCGCGCGCCGTTTGCTTTTAGTGCTTCAGCGGCTTTGCATAACGTACCTGCGGTATCGACCATATCGTCAACGATGACGCAATCACGGTCACGAACATCACCGATGATATGCATCACTTGTGACTCATTGGCACGGGCACGGCGTTTATCAATAATCGCCATATCTGTATCGCCCAATTGCTTAGCCATGGCACGCGCACGCACCACACCACCAACGTCAGGTGAAACCACCATGATGTTGTCATAATCTTGTTTTTTAAGATCGTTCAATAATACAGGGGTACCGTAGATGTTATCGACTGGGATATCAAAGAAGCCCTGAATCTGATCTGAGTGCAAATCAACGGTCATGACGCGATCGATACTGACGATGTTTAGCATGTCAGCGACGACTTTAGCAGAGATAGGTACACGAGCTGAACGCGGACGACGGTCTTGACGGGCATAACCGAAGTAAGGCATGACAGCGGTGATACGGCCAGCACTAGAACGACGCAAGGCGTCGGCCATCATCATGATTTCCATCAAATTGTCGTTGGTCGGTGCACAAGTAGGCTGCATGATAAACACGTCTTTACCGCGTACGTGTTCTTTGATTTCCACGGCAATTTCGCCATCAGAAAAACGCGTGATGTCAGCTTTACCAAGAGGTATATGAAGATGATCGGCTACGGTTTTTGCTAATTCAGGGTGAGCATTACCCGTAAAAATCGCCAAATAAGGCATGACAGAAGTCCTATTGATTGACTCAAGCAGCGACCGCTAAGCAGTGTCAAACTGCTCAAATTAAGAAAAGAGTATTGAAAAGTATTGATGACTACTATTACAGTAAAAAATGGCAGGGGTAGCTGGACTCGAACCAACGGATGTCAGGATCAAAACCTGATGCCTTACCAACTTGGCTATACCCCTGTAATGTCTAGGCTGTGTACGTCGATATCTAATAGCAACTTTAAATAAAATTACGCTTAGAATAGCGTCACGACCTGTTCGTTATTTTATAAACGGATAAACCGTCTACAACATAACTTTTCCCTAACGGTGTTCATTGCGAACTATACCGAAACTGGGATAACGTTGTCAATGTCAATAAAATAAGCGTTTATTTAAACACTGCTTATAATAACTACCTATCAAACGCTTTGAGCTTAAAAATGGCAGGGGTAGCTGGACTCGAACCAACGGATGTCAGGATCAAAACCTGATGCCTTACCAACTTGGCTATACCCCTATTGAGGCGACCTATTATAAATAAGTTTTCAGAATATGCAAGGTCTTTAGGTGTTTTTATGGCTTTTATTCGAAAGTAAGTGAATTAGCCTGAGTTGCATAGCTACTATTGTAGTGAATAGAGGTTTTTTATTAAGTTTGTCAATCGTAAGCTGATGCTGTGCGACTTTCTTTTAGACGAGAGGATTGACCACTCTACCACTCATAAATATTGCAGGTTCTGTCAAACAAGCTGTATTCTCTGGGTCTTCAATGACAATATCCCCTTTTCGTAAATAGTAACTACCTATTTGCTCTTTAATTATACCGCTAGTGATAACCTCCTCACCGAGCTTAACTTTAGTTCCATTTAGAGAAATGGCTTGTTCATTTTCAAAAAGAATGGCTCTATCGGGATAAAAAATAGGGCTAAGATACTCATTATCATTTTTGACAAAGTATAAGCAGTTATTTTTGATAACGTATTTACCTTTGAAAACAAAATTGATCTCGCGCATTGATAGAGTAGCAGCATAAGTGAATAGTTCAGTAGGCGAGCTGACCTTGGAATCCTGCTGAGAAACCTCTACATTTCGAGGGTTGTCTTTTGCTTTTATGTCTGGCTGTTGTGGCAAAGTTATTTTATCGGATAAGCGATTAGCATTAGACTCATCTTGAGATTTAGATAGTAATGTACACCCAGTCAAACTTGATGATAAGCAAATAAAAACGGTGGCGGCTATTAGATTCTTATTTAGATATGAATGGTTCATATTAATAGCAACTTATTTGAGAGTTTGAGTAGGGCACGTCCATTTTATAAATTCCTCACCAGATAGCCTGCACAAGGCGCATCTTTAATCCATTTTGCCAACAGCGCTTTATCAGTCGTGACACTCGTATCCAATGGCAAAAACACTGCGCTACCAGAGCCAGTCATGCGTGCTGTGCCCAATGCTTGTGACTCTAACCCTTGTAAATAACGTAACGCTTCATCGACAGCAGGAGCGAGACTGGTGACTACTGGCGTAAAGACATTTTGATAAGGCGAGTTCAAATGTTGCACATACTCATTGCACTGGCTTTGAATGGTTGCAATCGATAGCGGGGCGATATCTCGTTGTAGTTGTGGATGGGTGAACAGCTGAGCAGTACTCACATGCGCATTAGGCGTTAACACTAAATACTGCTGTTCTGGCAAATCAATGGCTGTCAGCTCCTCGCCAATACCCATGGCAATCGCATCTTGCCCAAAGATAAATATCGGCACATCGGCGCCGATAGTAGCAGCGATTTTTATCAGCTCATTTTTAGTAATGTTAAGCTGCCAAATCTCATTTAAGACTAATAAGGTCGTTGCCGCATTGGATGAGCCACCGCCCAAGCCTGCACCCATCGGTAGGTGTTTATCTAAGGTGATTTGTACTGGCGCTAGTTGCTTAGGTAGTCTGTTTGCTTGGATAGCAAATACTAATAACGCACTAGCAGCTTTAAAAATCAGATTATCATTGATACTGCTGGTTATGGTGTCCGCACCAGAAAGGGTAAGAAGCTGATGACATAGCTTATCAGCGTCTAATAGCTTATCTATAATAGAAAATGCTGCGTCGTCTACAAGCGTAAAATGCAGATAATCGCCCCAGTTGAGCAGGCGAAAGACGGTTTGCAGATTATGATAGCCATCAATGCGCTTACCGGTGATATGCAAAAATAAATTAATCTTTGCCGGTGATAAGCGCGTGATAACCGATGTTGTTGTGGGGCGTTCAGTCATAAATAAATGTCTTTATGAATTGTTCGTAAATATCACAATGTATTCTGCTTTCTGCGTATTACTATTGTTTTTGATGATCGATGGTCATCACCACTTTATTGCCTTGTGACTGCATCGCACTGATTTTATTTGGCAATTTGTCGTTACCTTTATAACTAAAGTTCGCTTGCCATTCACCATTGACCGAGCTAATCAAACGGTTTTGGTCATCAAGCTGTGGCGCGCTGTCTGAAGGCGCTGGGCGACCCGATATCCAATACGGCATTTGCGAAATCGGCGCCTGCCAGCCTGTGGCTTTTTTGAGCAAAGTTTCAGGGTCATCGGCGGTTAAAGTACCGGTTTTTTCACTGACTAAAGTCGCCGACTGACCATTATATTCGATATTGGTTTTGCCAATGCCAAGCGCACCAATCAATTCGATAGCAAAACGGTCATTTTGTTGACCCCATGCATAAAACGCACTACCGCCTTGGTTTCCTGAATTGTCCTTACTAGGGGTTGTGACCCCGATTTTGCCCGTGATATTAAAGCTCTCAAGTTTTTTTGGTTGTTCTTGTACCGTGCCAATAGGCTGATTGGTAGCATTGGCGGTTTTTAATGACTGGCAGCCAGAGGTAATCATAAGCGCGGTGGTTAAAGCGGTGAATAGCACCAGTTTAGTTGGCTGGCTTTTTTTTAATACGGTCATGGTTATTCCTCAAAAGTGACAAATCTACAAAATCAATGTTTTGATATTTAGAAATTGTTTTGTAGAACAGAGCTTAGCTTAAGCGTTATTTGTTACTCGCTGATGCGCGGCTGTTCATTTCTTATAACTGACTTGTAGCTTTTATGGCAAGCGTTTTTTATTTTTATGCGCATTTTATGATGAGTATTAAATAAGTTTTAAGCAAAAAACGCATTAATAAAGCTGTATCCGGTCGTTGATATTGCGTTGACCAAATGAGAAGCGCTGTTGTAAATCTGCCAGTAATGCTTCGACTTTTTCATTATTGCCCAAACCTTGATAAGCGCGTAGTAACAGCGTACCTGAACGTAGGGTCGGGAAGACGTCATACGGCGTTTGTAGATAGTCGATGACCTGCTGGTATTCCTCGGTCGCTAAAGCATCTGCTGCCAGTATGTTGAGTGCTTGCAGATGCAGCTCATTGTCATAGCGCGGGTCATCATAACGGATTTGGATAATAGACGTTGCCAGCGCTAAACCTTGCTCAGAGCTGCGCTCATTGGCTAGCAATAGCTGCGCGTAACTAAGCTGATAGGAGAGATTGGTCGGGTCAAGCGCTTGCAAGTGATTGAGCAAAGTACGCTTAACGATATAATCGTTTTTGTCATCAAGGAGTTGGACGCGGGCAAATAGCAGCATCTCATTATTAGGATATTTGCGAGCAGCACGCGTTAATAACCGTAGCGCTTCATCGGCTTCGTTTTGCTGCCATAAGATATCCGCTTGCATCACAAAGCTGTCAGGGGCGAAGACGCTAAAGTCTTTACGCAGCTTCTCTAAAGTTGCGATGGCTGCCTCGACGTCATCATTGAGCAGCTCAAACGAAACCACTTTTCGACGCGCTTCTAATACCAAGTCCTCTTGCATGACGCCATTGAGATAGTGCTTTGCTTGCTCAAAGCGCTGCTGGCGCTCGGCACTGATACCAAGATAGTAGTAGGCTTGGTCAAGGTAAGCCGGACTTTTGGCCAACATATTGAGTAGCTGATCAGCGCTGGCGTACTCTTCAACGTCTAAGCTGACCAGTGCGGCCAGCAAGGTAATCTCTTCATCATCGACAAAGCGCTCATGGGCGTCAAGTAACAGCTGCCAAGCCTGCTCGCTTTGTTTTAAATCAAGTAAGTAGCGAATCTCATATAAATATAAGCTCTTGCTATCAGGATTACGTAGGCGGGCTTGGCTAATATAGTGAATGACTGCCTCTGATGGCTCAGTCTTGCGCAATATATCGGCTCTTAAAGTAATGAAAGGCACATAATCAGGTTGACGGGCTAAAGCGCGATCGATATGGACAATGGCAACCTCAGGCTCATTAAACTGATACAGCAAACCGGCTTTTAACACTGACAAAGAAGCGTTTTGCTCACTATCGATAGGTTGCAGGGCAGCAAGTAATTCGCGTTTGTCTTCATCAGTACTAGGATAAATGCCAATCAGAATTTCGCTAAGATCGGCACGCGGATCATAGCTTAAAATACGATTCAGGCTTTCGCCTGCCAATTCATAATCATGAGCGCGCAAGGCTAAGTGCGCCACATAAAACCACGCGGGCACGTGGTCGGGGTTTTGGTCTTGCCAAGTTTTGGCAAAGCGCAGCGAATCCTCAACACTCTCATTACGTAAAGATAGGCTTAGCGCGCGCTCAAATACCGCCGTCGCATCTTGCTTAAAAGACTGCTGCTTATAGATGGTCAGCGCGCGCTCGGTATCATCGCGATCTGCGGCAAACTCTGCATCTAAAAGCGCGTACAGACTTGGCTCGCTAAGCGTCACTTGCCCGCCGCTTGTCGGTGCTAGACTGTTGACATTAGCCACGTTTTCAGTGGTTTGTGGCTGTTGATTAAATGATTGCTTGGTAAGCGTGTTATAAGCAGGAGTATTAATAGAATTTTCACTACTAGCATCATTAATGTTTACATCACTAATATTTACATTATTAGTATTGGCATCACTGGCGACGACGGCAGAGATGTCATAGGAGCTGATATGTAGTGAGGGGCTGATATATTTGGCGTGGGTAGGTAATCCTAGGCATAAGCAAACGGCCAACGATAAAGTTAGCTGATGGCGCTGGCATAGCCGCTCAATAATAGCGTGCAGTAAAGCGCGCAGGCGAGACTGATCATGATGCATAGGTTGCAATCTAAAGGATGAGCCAAAAAAAATCATAGCTAGCAGTGGTTACCCATTATTTACCCGTCAAATCGTTTGCAGCATAACAAGGTGATTTTATTGTTATTATTTTAGAAATAGCTGCGAAGAAAACCTGTCACTAGCATTATAAGAGTAGATTGAGGGGATAAACAATAGCGTCCGTGTTACTCAGATATTAGCAATATTTAGAGGATTAAGTAACTGCTAAATTATCCTAAGTTGGCGGCAATCACTCAATTATTGAATAACCCGTTGTTGATAGTCATCACCGCCGGTCATTGCTAGCCATTGCTGCCAGTCATTGCTAATAAACAAGATGAACACTACTAGTGTTCTTTAAACTTAGCTATTTAGCAGCATTTACTTGAAAAGCCGTCATAGCAGTTGATTTATCGCGGCCATGCCCAGATACAGACAAATACCATCGCCAAGCGTTGCCTGTTAAATAAAGCTGGCAATAATGATATAATAAGCGCTTTTTAGGCGTTTACACTGTGTCTATCGTACGCGTGGTTTATCAAAGGCAGTTTATCAAGCGCTGTCTGTGAAAAGCTGTTTTTTAGCACTGCTGATTGAATAGGATTTCTTAACATTCTAAGAGCGTTTGGCTGGCAGGTAAACGTTATATTTATGGTCTATCAATAATGAGATTAGTGGTCATTGGGGTCAATCACAAAACCGCACCAGTCGCTCTACGAGAGCGCTTGGCGCTTGTTGGTGACGATGTGAATATCGCCCTTAAACAGCTAGAGCGCTTTACCGATGGTAGCGTCATTGTCTCTACTTGTAACCGTACTGAGATTTATGCGCTCGTCCCGCAAATCTCATTACCGCCAGAATCAGGCGGACATTTAGCAGAGCCGCAAGTTGCTACTATTGCCAGCAATAATGCAGTCGCTACGCAGACTGCTTCAGCGGCTATCAGCGCCCATATTCTAAAAATCAAAACATGGCTGGCGGATTTTAAGCAGTTGTCTTTAGATGAGATTGACCCTTATCTTTATGTGCACCGTGATACTCATGCATTGACCCATTGGCTCAGAGTCGCCGCTGGTCTTGACTCGATGATATTGGGTGAGCCGCAGATACTTGGTCAAATCAAGCGCTCTGTGCATTTGGCGCAGGATCAAAAGGCCCTAAGCAACCAGCTCGGCTGGATTGTCGATCAAGTATTTGCCGCCGCCAAACGCGTGCGTAACGAGACCCAAGTGGGCGCTCAAGCGGTATCCCTTAGCTATGCCGCTGCTAAATTGGTCACGCAAATATTTGACGATTTGCCCAGTCGTACCTTATTAGTCGTCGCAGCAGGCGAGATGAATCGCTTGGTGGCGACTCATATTGCAGGGCTTGGGGTCGGTCGGGTTATTATTTGTAACCGTAATCCTGAGCGTGCTGAAGCATTGGCCGCTGAATTGCGTCGACCTGATCGCATTATAGAGGTGAGAGCGCTACAAGAATTGCCGCAAGTATTGGCAGAAGCCGATATTGTCAGTAGCTGTAGTGGCAGCATGGATGTGCTGATTGATAAAACCATGACCTTGCGCGCGCTTAAAAGCCGTCGCTATCAGCCGATGCTGATGATTGACTTGGCGGTGCCGCGCGATATTGATTCGACCATTAGCCGTATCGATGATGTTTATCTGTATTCTGTCGATGATTTGCAACACGTGATTGCCGGTAATATTGAGCAGCGCAGGCAAGCGGCGGTCGATGCTGAGCTGCTCGTCAGTCAATTGGTCGTTGAGATGGATCGACGCTTTCAAGTGCGCCAAGTCGGCAAAGATATTCAGCAGTATCGCGCGCGCACCCATGACCAAGTCGATAAACTGCTGCATGAGTCCATTGCTAAGCTGCAACAGGATAATGCCAGCCCTGAGGATATTCTCATTGAACTGTCGCGACGTTTAACCCAGACGCTGACCCATGCACCGTCTAAGCTGATGCGTAAAGCGGCCCGTGAAGGGGATAATGAGTTGCTAGATTTTGTGGTGTCGGGATTACAAGAGGCGCATCGCGGTCGTTAAGCCATTTATCAAACCACTTATCTAACTAGCCGCTAAATGATTTGCTAAACACGGGTTGGTTTTTTGCTAAATTACCCCCTATAATCGATAGAGCAAAAAACATCAGTGATGTGGCAAAATCTCAGCCATGCCCAAAACTCAGTAACCAAATTTTCTCTTATTATACTAGGAGCGTCCTATGACTGCATTACGTCAAGATATTGATCCAAACGGCTTATTAGAATACTCAGTGGTCTATACTGACCGTGCCCTAAACCACATGTCAAAAGTCTTTCAGCAAGTCATGAACGACTTATCTAGCGACTTAAAATCAGTCTATAACGCTGATGCCGTTGCTATCGTTCCTGGTTCTGGTACGTATGGGATGGAAGCTGTGGCGCGTCAATTGGCCAATGATGAAGATTGCCTGATTATCCGTAACGGTTGGTTTAGCTATCGTTGGACGCAAATTTTAGAAAAAGGCAAAATTGCCAAGTCGTCTACGGTATTGACTGCCAATCGTGAAGAAGGTGATACCCCAAAGCCGTTTTCTCCAGTTGCTATCGATGAAGCCGTTGCTAAAATTAAAGCAGAAAAACCCGCCATGGTTTTTGCTCCACACGTTGAAACCTCATCTGGCATTATTTTATCAGAAGACTATATCAAAGCATTGGCCGAGGCTGTTCATAGCGTTGGCGGCTTATTAGTCATTGACTGTATCGCTTCAGGTTGCGTCTGGCTCGATATGAAAGACTTGGGCATTGACGTGCTTATTAGCGCGCCGCAAAAGGGCTGGAGCAGCACACCGGGTGCAGGTTTGGTCATGCTGAGCGCCGCTGCGGTGCAAAAAGTAGACAGCACCGAGTCTGATAGCTTTAGCCTAGATTTAAAACAGTGGTTAAACATCATGCGCGCCTATGAAAATGGCGGTCATGCTTACCATGCAACGATGCCAACCGATAGCTTACGCCAGTTCCGCGATACCGTTAATGAGGCCAAAGAAGTGGGCTTTGATAAACTATGTGCGGCACAGTGGGAGCTTGGTAAGCGCGTCCGTGAAGTATTGGCCGCTAAAGGTATTGAGAGCGTTGCAGCAAAAGGTTTTGAAGCGCCGGGCGTCGTGGTTGCTTATACCGACCGCGATGATATGCATAAAGGGAGCGCCTTTGCTGAAGCTGGCATGCAAATCGCTGCTGGTGTACCGTTAAAAGTAGGCGAGCCTGATAACTTTAAAACCTTCCGCTTAGGTTTATTTGGTCTTGATAAATTGACTGATGTCGACGGTGCGGTACAACGTTTTGAAAAAGCGCTTGATGAAGTATTGGCTAAATAGTTTAAATAATTACTATATTTATAATAATGACTGTATTTATTAAGCTGTTTTTATAGTAAAAAGGATACTGAGCCTGTGTAACGAGGGTTCAGTATTTTTTTACCTATTTATTATATTTTATTATATAATGTATTTATATAAAACGAATTTAAATCTATATTTGATAAAAATTGGCTTAGGTAAACATTATGAGTATACAAATAGACTGGCAGGCATTTACGCCAATCTCCTTGGTAGGCGGTCTTATGCTAGGGGTGGCGACCGTTATTCTGCTATTGGGTATTGGTCGTATTGCGGGTATTAGTGGTATTTTCTCAAGTCTCTTAAAACCCAAGCGCGTTGAGATGTGGCAGGTGTTATTTATCGCCGGTCTTGTTATCTCGCCGTTATTATATCGTTTGGTCAATCCGTTACCAGTGATAGAAGTAAGTACTTCTATACCGTTATTAATTGGCGCAGGTTTGCTGGTCGGCTTTGGCACGCGTTTAGGTTCAGGCTGTACTAGCGGCCATGGTATCTGCGGTAATGCGCGACTGTCACCACGTTCGATGGCGGCGACGGCGACCTTTATGTTGTTTGGTATTGTGACCGTTTATGTTGGTCGCCATGTCTTGGGCTTGATTTAAAAGTCATATAGACAGCACGTTGCGAAGACAGCGATGAATATTGTTTATAACAGCTAATCATAATAGATTGTTATAACAGCTTGGATTAACACATTAGGTGCGAGAAACAAACATGCTAAAAAATATAATTGGATTACTGGCAGGGTTATTATTCGGTTTTGGACTGCTGATATCAGGGATGACCGACCCTGCTAAAGTACAGGGCTTTTTGGACGTCTTTGGTGCGTGGGATATTTCTCTAGCACTGGTGATGGGCGGCGGTCTTGCAGTAGCGATAGTCGGCGTGCAACTGGCTAAGCGACAAAAGAATAGCTGGATTGGCACCTTGATTGAGATGCCAACCAAAACCACCATCAATAAAAAACTGCTAATCGGCGCGATGCTATTCGGTATCGGTTGGGGCTTGGTGGGTATTTGCCCAGGACCGGGTATCGTGCTGCTAGGTACCGGACAATGGCAAGCTTACGTCTTTATCCCAGCGATGATAATCGGCATGCTGGTCTATCAATGGCTTGAGCCAAAGCTTAATTAGTCGTTTGGTTAATAATAGCTAAGCAAAAAGGTCAGCCTACATTCATTAGGGTGACCTTTTTTATACTCAATGACTTAGCATACAAAAAGCTTATATTGCATTGTCCTACGTGGTACTTGGGCTGACTTTTGGCGTCTCATGTGCCAATGATTTTGCCGCCTGACGCAGCTCAAACTTCTGCACTTTACCGGTGCTGGTTTTAGGGATTTCAGCAAAGATAATATATTTTGGCACTTTAAATCCAGCCAAATGCTGCTTGCAATGCGCCATCACATTATCGCGTTGTAAGGTGCTACCAGCATGAATCTCGATAAAGGCGACAGGCACTTCGCCCCATTTGTCATGCGGCGCGGCGACGACAGCACAGCTTTGCACTTCAGGCATTTTATATAAGACGTTTTCGACTTCGATACTAGAGATATTTTCGCCACCTGAGATGATGATGTCTTTAAGCCTATCCATGATTTTGATATAGCCATCAGGGTATTTGACGCCCAAATCACCGGTGCGGAACCAACCATCAGCAAAGGCTTCTTCGGTGGCTTTACGGCTTTTTAGGTAACCTTTCATCACCATATTACCGCGCAGTGCCAGCTCACCCATCTCTTCGCCATCTGCAGCAACTGGCTCAGTAGTCCCTTGTTTAAACAGCTCAAAGCCTGTCATCAAATGCGACGTCACACCTTGGCGTGATTTCTTTTGCGCGCGAGCAGCGACATCAAGCGCATCCCATTCTTCTTGCTCAGCGCAAACAGTGACCGGTCCATAGACTTCGGTAAGACCATAAACGTGCGAGATATGAAAGCCCATCGCTTCCATAGCGGCAAGCATGGTTTCAGACGGCGGCGCACCAGCGACCCAGCCTTTGACTTCATGGTTAATGGCTTCTTTATATTCAGGTTTGCCGCCGGCAATCATATTGTGTACTACCGGCGCTGAGCAATAGTGCGTGACTTTATGCTTGGCAATCAGCTGCAAAATTAAATCAGCGTCAATCTTGCGCAAGCAGACGTTGACGCCCGCGCGCTCAGCGATGGTCCATGGGAAACACCAACCATTACAGTGGAACAATGGCAGTGTCCATAGATACATCGGGTGCTTGGGCATATCCCAATCTAAAATATTGGACACGGCATTGAGCGTGGCACCGCGGTGATGGTAGACCACACCTTTGGGTTTGCCAGTGGTGCCAGAGGTATAGTTGAGCGCGATAGCATCCCATTCATCTAATGGTTTTTCCCAATTATCCAAGCTGTCTGAGCTGGCGATTAATTCTTCATAGCTCATACTACCAAAACGTTCAATATCGAGCGCCGCATCGGTTGCATGAATCACGATTAGATTGGGAAAAGCTTCATCAATCATCTCAGCATGCTCAGCAAATTCGCTGTCTAAGATTAATACTTTGGCTTCTGAATGTTGCAAACAAAAACTTAACGCATTGATATCTAGACGGGTATTAAGCGTGCAAAGTACGCCACCTGACATGGGTACGCCAAAAGCACATTCGACCATCGCTGGGGTGTTTGGCATCATGACCGCCACGGTGTCATTTTTATCAATCCCCAATTTACGCAGACCATCAGCCAATTGACGACAACGGTCATAAGTCTGCTGCCACGTTTGCGTGAGGTTATTGTGTTCTAAATCGTCATAGATGATAGCGGTTTTATCAGGATAAACCTGCGCGCTACGGATGATGAAGTCAATAGGGGTAAGCGGTTGATAGTTGGCAGCGTTTTTGCCAAGACCGGTGTGGAAGTCTGTCATTAGGATAGTCCTTTATCGTATTGCTAGTATTCGATGGTGCAGGGATTTAGCGAAGCGGTTGCTGATACTCAAGAAAACTCGTATTTCGCTGAGTATATGCTTTATATATTTAGCATGTCATAGCTCATGCTTATAGCGTATTTCTATAACAATGCCCTAGCTATTATAGCCAATCGAACTAAAAATTGGGCAGGTTTTGTGGGGTTTGCTTTGCTAAATGCCATAAAATCGAGTCATAAACCAAGTTGCTGAACATTCGCATCAATATATTGCTCACTCATCAGTCGCTTGTCCGCATAGCTGATAAGAATAGCGGTGTGTTAGGATAACGGTAATACTAAATCCCGCAGTTGAATAATTTTGAGAATCCCGATTGCTTTTAAATCGCTTGACTGTATTTATAAAGCCTGACTCTCTTTAGAAGTAATCCCACAAACCATTCATAAGGAAAATGATATGACCGCCAGCCGCACTGCCAACACCATTGAGACCGCCAGCACCAACGAGCACTATCCGCATTTATTTGAGCCGCTCGATTTGGGCTTTACCACGCTTAAAAATCGCATGGTGATGGGCTCGATGCATACGGGGCTTGAAGACCGTTTTTATAATTACGGTAAACTGGCGGCGTATTTTGCCGAACGTGCCAAAGGCGGCGTGGCAATGATGATTACGGGCGGTATTTCACCCAATCGTGAAGGTTGGTTGCTACCGGCTGGCGGTACGATGAACACGCGCGCTGATGTCCTTAATCATCAACGCGTCACCCGTGCAGCGCATAAATATGATAGTAAAATCATCATGCAAATCTTGCACAGCGGTCGCTATGGTTATCATCCGTTTGCAGTGTCAGCAAGCCCGATTAAATCGCCAATCTCGCCATTTAAACCACGTAAGATGAGCATCAAAAACATCGAGCAAACGGTTAAAGATTACGCCCGCTGTGCAAAATTGGCTAAGCAAGCCGGTTATGATGGCGTCGAAATCATGGGCTCAGAAGGCTATTTGCTCAATCAATTTTTATCGCGTCATGTCAATAAACGTACCGATGAGTACGGCGGTAACATTCAAAATCGTATGAAGTTTGCGGTCGATGTCGTTAAGGCGGTACGCGAAGCGACGGGTGAAGATTTTATTATCCTATTCCGCTTGTCAGTGATTGATTTGGTCAAAGACGGTAACGTCATGGATGAAGTCATCACTGTCGCTAAAGCCTTAGAAGAAGCGGGCGTTACCATTATGAATACTGGTATCGGCTGGCATGAAGCGCGTGTTCCGACGATTGTCACCAGTGTGCCGCGTGCCGCTTTTGTTGATTTCACCGCTGAAATTAAGAAGCATATCAATATTCCGATGATGGCCGCCAACCGTATCAATATGCCAGAAACCGCAGAAGAGATTGTCGCCAGTGGTCAAGCCGATATGATTCAAATGGCGCGTCCATTCTTAGCCGATGCCCATTGGGTGAATAAAGCCAAAGATGGTCAAGCGGATCGTATTAATACCTGTATCGCCTGTAACCAAGCTTGCCTCGACCATACCTTTGAAAATAAACGCTCAACGTGTCTGGTCAATCCGCAAGCGTGTTATGAGACGGAATTGGTTTATAAGAAAACCACAAAACCTAAAAAGGTGGCGGTCATCGGTGGCGGGGTCGCTGGTATGTCAGCTGCGCACGTTGCCGCCTTGCGTGGTCATAAGGTCACGTTATTTGAAGCCAAAGATATCTTGGGTGGACAGTTTAACTACGCTAAAGTCATCCCAGGTAAAGAGGAGTTCTTTGAGACTATTCGCTACTATATCAATGAGCTTGAGCACTTAGGCGTTGAGATTAAACTCAATACTAAGGTTGATAAAGCGATGCTAGAGAAAGCCAAATTCCATCATGTCATCGTTGCGACTGGTGTTGTTCCTAGAAGTCTAGCAGGTAAGCTAGAAGGTGCTGATTTACCACAAGTGATGAGCTATGCTGAATTGCTCTCTGGTGAAAAATCTGTCGGTGATACCGTTGCTGTCATCGGTGCTGGCGGTATTGGCTTTGATGTTAGTGAATATCTGACCGCCAAGCATGGTCAGCCATTAGATGAGCTAGGTCCTGAGTTATTAAAAGACCCAAGCTATCGTCCAAAAGCGCAGTCAATTAGCGAGTGGCGCGAAGAGTGGGGCGTGACTGATGATACTAACTATCAAACTGAGGGTGGTTTGATTAAGCCTGAAGCCATCAAGCCTGTGCGCCAGGTCTATTTGATGCAGCGTAGCAAAGGTCGCCTGGGCAGTGGGCTGAATAAAACCTCAGGCTGGGTACACCGCGCCCATGTTAAATCACACGGCGTCATCCAAGTATCAGGCGCACAGTACGATAAAATTACCAATGAAGGTATTTGGATCACCAATAACCAAGGTCAAAGCCAGCTGTTACGTGTCGATAGCGTTGTGGTTTGTGCGGGTCAAGAGTCAGTCGTTGAGCTGATGCCAAACGTTGGCGATGCGCCAGATGCGCAATACCATCTCATTGGTGGTGCAAAATTGGCCGCTGAGCTAGATGCCAAACGGGCGATTCGTGATGGGGCTGAGGTTGCGGCAGCGATTTAGGGTTTAGTTTAAAGTAAGAAATTAAGAAACGGCAGGGAAGCGATTTCCTGCTGTTTGTTTAATTATAAGTTATGACTTTGTTTAGTTCCTCAAGCTATCTTCAATATAACCCAAGGTGAGACCAGTTTCTTGTGTGCTGTAAATGGTAATTCCAGTATCGTCAATTTTATCGTTCATGACCAATCTACCAATGCGATTGCTGGCTTCTTGATTGCCTTGCTCGGCCGCTTTTTTGTACCATTCAAAAGCTTTATCATAATCTTGCGGCACGCCATAGCCATTCTCGTAGAGATCACCAATATTAAGTTGTGCCACATCTAACCCTTGGTCAGCCGCTTTGGTATACCACTCAAAAGCTTTGTCATAGTCTTGCGTCACACCATAACCGTTTTCGTAAAAATTACCAATATTATTTTGAGCGTCAAAAGATCCATTGTTAGCTGCTAATAGATACCACTGCATTGCTTTTTGATAATCTTGCTCAATACCAATACTCTCATGATACATAATCCCGAGATTGAATTGAGCATCAGTGTATCCTTGGTTAGCAGCTTGTTGAAACCATTCAAGTTTTTTTATCTCATCTTGTTCGACAGCAATACCTTCATGATATATAACTCCAAGATCGAATTGAGCATTAGCATATCCTTGGTTGGCAGCTTGCTCGATCCATTCAAATGCTTTTTGATAATTTTGATCTACGCCCAGCCCTTCATAATACATAATACCTAGATAATGTTTAGCAGGAACATAACCTTGATTAGCAGCTTTTTGAAACAGTTCAAAAGCTTTGTCATCATCTTCAGGGACTGAGTCACCTTCATAGTAGGCTAGTCCGAGTTTATATATTTCAGTAGGGGGGCTTTGATTAGATAATATAGGTGTGTTTGAAGACTCCGCTGAACAAGCAGAAGTTATTAAGCTACTGGATAGCACTGTCGCTAGCAATATAGATTGAGTTAAGGTATAGAATTTTTTTTGATACATTTAATTTTTCTTGTCACTCAGGTGTATAAGGATAGTCAAATTTTCTTTGAAAACTTATAAAGTGTTCTTCCTTGTCATCCAAGCCTCCGATTGAAACTACTAATAATTGCTTATCTAACTTGGAGTAAACAGTCTGTTTTAAATTGACGTTATCAGAGTTTAAGCATACCTTCTGACCATCTCTCAAAGTGAAGTAATCTTTATTCGTAGGTTTAATTTGTATTTTGACATGACTACTTACTTCTACATGGGGATCTAATACAACAAGCTCTTCCATTTTAATATAATTAAAATTTATAGGATTTTCCATAACAGTGGCAGAGCTAAACACTGGCATAAAACATAAGTCACCTTGGCTATTTTTAGATATATCAACACTGCCTTCAATAGGAGGCCTATGTGTAGGATAATCTTGAAAACATCCAGAAAGACTAACTACTAAAAGTACAAAGTTTAATTTAAAGATATAGAAGGTATGAGGCTTCATTACTCGATCTAAATACCTTATTTTACTTTTTTGTATCAATAATAGCATCTAGAAATTCCTCATTACTCAAATAGGTAAGGATAGTCAAATTCTTTGTAGAAAATTACCGAGAGTTCTTTCTTGTGATCTAGACCAGCAATTGAGACTGACAATGATTGCTTGTCTAACGGTGTGTAAACAGTTTCTTCTAATTTAGAATTGTCAGAATTCAGACATATTTTTTGTCCATCTTTCAAAGTAAAATATTCCTGATTTCTAGGCTCAATATTTATTTTGATTCGATCCCCTCCTGTTGAATTAGGGTCGGAAATAGTAAGATACTCCATATTTATACTCCTTACGTTTACAGATTCTTCCATAAATGTAGCAGAGTCAAGCAAAGGCATAAAACATAAGTCACCTTTACTATCTTTTAATATTTCAATATCCCCAGTGATAGAAGGACTATGTGCAGGATTATTAAAGATACAGCCAGATATACTAAGTGATATCAATAAAACAATTGAATTTAAAAGGTAATATGAAAAATTATTCATAAGTTTAGTCATATTTTTAAGACCTTTTGAAAAAATTATTGTAAAAAGTTCATAACCAAAGTAAATAACAATTATTTCTTGATTACTGTATCTACTACTATTGAATAATGAGCTAAATATGCTTCGCTACGATTAGTAGCTCTTTGCTTAACTTTGTCAATGACCCCATTCTTCATAGCCCAATAATCCGCAACGATAGACGCTTGTTGTTCAACTCCATAATCAAGTAAATCTTTTCGGACATCAAGCTGATATGTATATGCACCATTTCCTAAACCAATTTTACTTGGAAGTTCTATCAACACTTGCGAAGTACCAGCACGTGTTAATACGGCTTGTCCATTTTGATATTGCCAAACATGAGTCATTTCATGTATAAAGAAATGCTTAGTACTAGCTGAGGCTAAAGAAAAGTCTTTCGTGTAGACATCAGGAGCAAAATATATATTACCATCAGGAGTCATAGCTACTCTCTTACCCTGAAAAAAAGCCCATTTTTTGTCATAGATATGTACTTTAGTGTAATCTATGCTATTACCAAACATTTCTTTAGCAAGGTTTGTTTCACCCGAAGTTAGCTTCCTTCCTATCTCCACATCTATGCATTTATTACCATTGTTATCAGCTCTAGTTAAATGGTAACTACCGCAGCTAATCTCTCTTTGTGCCATGTTATTGGTCCTTACCTACCAATAAATAGATATTTACTTCTGCTGAATAGTTTGCTTCAATTATCTCTGTAAAGCCTTCAACGTTTGTCTGACCCTCAACTGATTTTCCATCATAAACTAGTCTATAATTTGCATGAGCTAATGGTAGTTGAGTAACTTTATCAAGTAATTGAAATCTATCATCGTAAATCTCATCTTCTATCTTTTCATCAAATAAACTATCTACATCCGACTTCGCAAACACTAAAGGCACCGCCTGCTCAACTCCCATTACCTCAAAATTCGATTCACAAAACGACTGCTGACTAGCAATCAGCTTAGCACCGCAGCTGGTGACATCACCGCCGCGTGCAATAGGCGCACCATCGACAATAAAGGATGGGTCACCACTAAGAATAGTGGTGACCTTTTTGCATTTTTTACAGATGACTTTATCGCCTTTACGCGCGACTGGGATACCGTTATGAGTGGTGTGCGGTGAGCCGGAGATGACCGTCCCACCATGAGAGGTCTTTGCGCCGACGGTGATATAGGCTGCCATAGTGCTACCTTGCTTAAACGTTTAAAGTTTGGACTTTTATAGCGGATCTATTATTTGCATCACATTATAGATGGCTACAGCGTAAAATATCAAACTTAAGTTTGTCTAAAGGTATGATTTATACGGTAAGCTCAGTCAGCGTAAGGCATAAAAGCGTTTGAGCAATCGGCTACAAGAGGAACTTGAGTCTCTTTACTTACTATAAATAACAAGCAAAAATCTAACCTTCCATCTGCCCAATCAACCATTTAGACACATCATCAATCTGCGCCACCAAATCCGCATGCGCTTTGCCTAATTCATCAAGGTTGGTTTTGATGTCGACTTTATTATATTTAATGTCAGTCAGCGTGTCTTTTAATAGCTCAATCAATTCAACGTTTAGCGCATCAGAGAAGATGACAACATCGCGTATCACTGCTTGCTTCACATCAAGGTGCAAATCAATAATGCCCCAATCAAAGCGCGTCTCAATATGATGGCTGAATTCAGGGGTTTTGCCAAAGCGCCAATCCCAATCTGCCATTTGCTCATAGTATTTATTTAATGATGGCTCTTTTGCGAGCGTCGCTTCATCCAATTCTTCGACTGGCGTAGTGTCGCCATAATCTTTGTCACGATAGTATTCACAAAACGCTTCGATAATCGCCTCAGATAACGTCTCGTGATTGATGTCTTCATTAAACTCAACCAAGTTAGCGACGCGCGCACGCACGGACTTGATGCCTTTGGCTTTTAGCTTAAGCGGATGCGGATTGAGATAATCGCCCAGCTTTTGCATGTTGGCATTTACCAGTAATGTCCCGTGATGAAAGCTACGATTCGCCGCATGTTTAAAAGCGCTGCCTGATATTTTCTTATCACCGACTTGCATGTCGTTACGGCCAGATAAATCCGCGTCTATGCCTAACTTTTTTAGCGCATTAATAATAATGGTGAAGTTCGCGTCTTGGTCGTAGTCGGCTTTGGGCGACAAAAAGGTAAAGTTGGTATTGTCTAAATCATGAAACACTGCGCCACCGCCACTCTGACGCCGCGCCAAAAACACATCGTCGGCTTCCATCTTATCGATTTTGCATTCTACCCACGGATTTTGCGAGCGCCCAATGACCACGGTCTCGCTATTGCGCCATAAGAATAGCGTGTGCGAGTCGGGATTGAGCGTATTAAATATCCAATCCTCGGTCGCGAGGTTAAACCAAGGGTTGGTAACGCTAGATTTTAAGATGCGCAGTTTCATTACTTGTCCTTTTGGGCAGAGATTTTTAGTTTGGCTTTTATAAATAAGTACTGTCATTGTTGCCGATGCGAGATTGGATTTCAATGGGTGTGTGGTATGGGAGCGGTTTAAGTCTGAGGTTTTAAGAAGTTAACTTATTTTTAGTCTTTCTGTTATGATTATGACTGATATTAAGTAACAAATAGCATTGGTTCAAACCAGCTAACTGATGCATAAGAAGAGGTTTGGTTATGAATGAAAGGATAAAAAACTTAGACACTCCTAAGAAATGTGAGATTTTTGCTAAAAATGCTTTGAATGCAGGCAGAGAAGATTTGGTAAAACAAGCAAAAGAACGAGCTATTCACTTAAAAGCTGAAAATCATGGTGCTGAAACGTCGGCAGAGAAAGAAGCTATAAAAGCAGTCTATGCTTATGAAGAGGTGCTAAGTGCCAAAAATGGTAAGAAAACACGCGCATCTAGAACTTGGCCAATGATTCAAAAATACGGAATAATTAATGCTGTCGAGCGCGCTGTTGATCGTAAATCTGAGACAAAAGGTTATACCGCATTATTAGAGATGGGCTTGGAAGCCTATGCTTTCGAAGCAGTAATACTTCGCTATCCTGAACTATTCTCTGAGAGTGCAGTAGAAATATCTCGACAAAGAATGAATGAGTGGAAAAGTATATAACGATCTCTTGCAACATAAAAAACCATATATTCTCGCTAGTATTATTCTGTTAGATATTGCGTTAGTGAAGTGTAAAGGAAATTCGAGGTATAGATGGAAAGCTTATTATCGATATTTGGTTCGGTTGCATCTATAGGAGCTGCTGTATGGGCATTCTTGGAAGCGAAGAAAGCCGCTGCATCAGCCTCTAAAGCAGAGGAAGCTAGAAACGAAATGATTGATCGAAGACGATTAGGTGAAGTGTCAAAGGTTCATGCACAAACAGATAGAATATTATCTGTCGTTTCAAGAATAGGACCTTCATGCAATACGAAAAATCTTAAAGGTATTGATTTTCATAGTATTGCAAAGGATGTTGAAGAGTATGCAAGGTTTATTAATGAGCAAAGCTCAAACTTTTCTAATGATTTCGTGAACAAGGCTAGTTTACTATGCGATGAGTTGAAAAAAGATATTGAGGATCTATCAGAAGCATCCAGTCCTGAAGTCATAAAAAATGTAGGAAAGCGCATATATTATAAGATAAATAGCTTTATGCCTTTTGTTAAAGATCTCGCTGATGAGCAGCGAGAGTATCCTGTTTCAGCTAAATAAATTTGGTAAATATCATGAAAATTTCAGATGGTGAAAAGCTTATACTTTTAATGCTTAGTGAGCTATATGATCGATTAGAAATTAATGGAGAAATTGAGTCAGAATTTATTCGCTCTGCAATCTTTAGTAACAATATCTGGGCGATACCTTGGAAGTATTCTGGAATACCTTTTGAAGATCAAGACGATCCAGAGATTGTTAAAGAAGTCCTTGATATTTTAGGTATGTGGAGCTCTATAGAATATAGCTATGAACAACTTTCAGAAAAAGAAAAAGAATACTTACAGGAAACTGTTGCTAAGCCATTTGGTGAGAATCCTAAGTTCCCTGGCTTCGATGGTAATAATGAATCATCTTATATGGGGATAGCATCATTCATTGTAAATGAATTGGATCGATTTGAAGAGTTTAAAGGTCGAAACTTCAACTCACATTTTCCTTCTTTAGATGGTCATGAAAGAATGCTTAATATGTTTAAAGAAATACAAGAAACTATGAATTTTGGTCCATTATCTGTTGAAGATTTAGCTAAGATTCTAAAAGAACGTATTCATCCTAGTAGAAGATAAAGTACTATAACAAACAAAAAATACAGGACGATGCTAGAAGGTAACGTGCTTGCTTTTGATGGTATACGTAAACTGGTCATTAATAAAAGTGTGTTGGATAATTTGCTGATAGCATAAAGCATCATATAATATCGATCATTTACTTCAATAAACAATCTCTCACATGAGCAGATAGAAGTGGGTAGCAAGGTCAAATTCATCAAACCCAAAAAACGCTCCTAAAAAGCGTTTTAATCCTACTAAACCCTACCCAAAATCTTCCTTCAGAATAGTCGCCATATTCCGCTCAGCAAGTCCCGTGATAAAGACATATGGATTGACGCCAGCGCTACCGGGGATTAACGCGCCATCTTGCACATAAATGTTTTTGTGCCCTTTGACGCGACCAACCTCATCGGTCGCTTTGCCAAGTACGCAACCGCCAAGTGGGTGATAGCAGAAGTTATCGCCGAAGCCTTTGGTAAACAGCAAACTTGAAGTTGATCCACCATTTACTTTGGCGAGCTTTTCTATCAGCTCTTTAGCAGCATTCACCGAGTATTCGTTTTGCTCGCGTTTCCAGTTCAGCTTGACGGTTTTGCTGGCTTTATCATAGTAATAGTTGCCGCGTTCTGGATTGTCAGTGATGGCGAGATAGAGCGTCGTCCAAGTCTCAAGTCCTAGTGGTAAGGGCGCGAGTTCGGCAAAGATTTTGTACTTTGAGCCACCTCTATCGCCGTCCCACATATTGATGCCTTTGACCGGAATGGTGGATTGGGTGGTGCCAGCCGCGTGGACGAAATTGCGTCCCGTCATGATGTTACCGTTGGGTCCCCAATGTTTGCCGATGTGTTCGTTTAGGTTATTAAGCTTGCCTTCGGCTTGGCTTTTAAGCAGTAACTCTGAGGTGCCAGCACTGCCCGCATTAAGGAAGAGCTTATCGCAAGTGTAATGCTCAACTTTATCCACGCCGCCAGTTTTATTGATGACATGCACTTCTAGGCGCAGTTGCTCATTGTCGAGCGCTTGGATGCTATTAACTTTGCGTAAGGTTTTGACTGTAATGTTCCCCGTTGCTTCAGCGTCTTTTAGGTAGGTTAAATCAAGTGAAAACTTGCCAGCGTTATTGCCATAAATGACTTCGCCGCCCAATGCCGACGCATAGACTTCGCCGCGCGCTTCCTTTTGCATATAATCAAAGTCATAGCTATTACCAAAGAACTCTGTTTTTAGTCCCGCTTTTGCTGCTTGGCGTTCAGCTGCGCGAGTGTATTCATAATGCTCGGACTCATTAAAAAACGATTCAGGGATTTTACTGACTTTCAGATTTTTCATGGCACGGGGAAAATAAGTATCGTACATCTCATTAGAATCAATCCAAGGAAACACTGCTTCAAAATGCGCGCGTCTTGGCTGAATGGCAATCGCGCCATTGACGATGGAGCCGCCGCCATAAGCACGCCCTGCGAATACTTTCATATCGTCGTATTCGATTAAATCCAAAACTCCCGGGTATTTTCTGATAGGAATTGGAATCGGGATAGGGGCGTTTGGCATATTGCTAAACCAGCTTGAGCGTTTATCGACGCTAATCATTTTGCAAAAGGTGTCGTGATTTGGCGTTCTATCCCAGCGCATACCC
This sequence comes from Psychrobacter sp. DWR1-2-3, assembly GCF_049896465.1. Classification (NCBI taxonomy): domain Bacteria; kingdom Pseudomonadati; phylum Pseudomonadota; class Gammaproteobacteria; order Moraxellales; family Moraxellaceae; genus Psychrobacter; species Psychrobacter sp. DWR1-2-3. The sequence continues at coordinate 214,665 of NZ_JAFCUJ010000003.1, read as the reverse complement.
ATCTCAAGTATCAATACTTTATGACCTTTTTCGCTTAATCGTAGCGCTGATACCGCGCCGCCATAGCCACTACCGACGATGATATTGGGAAAGTATCCAGCTTGGGTGATGGTGCTTGGTAGTTTTGGCTGCTTGGCAAGCGTTTGGCAGCCACTCACCGCAGCGGAGGTGCTGATAGCGCCTAAGCTTAAACCCATCGCTTTAATCAGTTGGCGTCGTTGCATGGTGTATCCTAATTTGATATTTAAGCTAAAAAAAGCTCATATTGAATACTATTCGCTTTCGACCAAAAAGGTGCGACAAGGTAAAAGAGCGCTATATTAACAAACAAAGGTTGCGTTGTTATTTCAGTCACACGATTGCTGTAATACTTATAGGCAAATCGGGCTTTCGTTCATCGATTATTCTTGCCAGTTTTTAGTCAATGGTTTAGCTAATGACTTAGCAAATTGTTTTTAGAGTAAGGCGTAAACTTGACCAAATAGAGAATTTACCTTATTATCTTGTTTCAATGTACTAGAACACAAATACATTCAATTATTTTTATCCTTAAAAAAGCTAAATAATTCGGCAAAGACAACAATATTAATATTCCATTTAAAACGATAAGGTTTAACTATGACAACGAAAAATACCGCCACGGGCTACGGTTTACATCAATCCATCTTGCCGAATAGCGAGGGTTTATATGGTGAGTTCGGTGGCAAAATCGGTCATCCTGAGCTTGCCAAAGCCATGAGTGAGATCGAAGTAGGTTTTCGTGAAATTATCAAAGACGACGACTTTATCAAAGAGATGAAGCGCTTGCGTGAGACTTATGTCGGTCGTCCAAGTCCCATTTATCATGCGCAGCGTTTGACCCAGCATTGCGGCGGCGCGCAGATTTATTTTAAACGTGAAGATTTAAACCATACGGGTGCACACAAGATTAATCACTGTTTGGGTGAAGTGTTGTTAGCCAAAAAATTAGGCAAAAAAAAGGTGATTGCCGAGACGGGCGCGGGGCAACACGGCGTCGCATTGGCAACGGCAGCGGCCTTGATGGGTATGGAGTGTGAGATTCACATGGGTGTGGTTGATATTAAAAAAGAACATCCAAACGTCAGCCGGATGAAGATTTTGGGTGCCAATATCGTGCCAGTCTCACGCGGCGCAGGGACGCTAAAAGAAGCAGTCGATAGCGCTTTTGAAACTTATTTGAATGAGCTTGATACCAGTATGTTTGCGATTGGCTCGGCATTGGGGCCGGCGCCATATCCTGAAATGGTCAGCTACTTTCAGTCAGTGGTCGGACATGAAGCACGGGCGCAGTTCTTAGCAACGACGGGTAAGTTGCCTAATAAGGTGGTCGCTTGTGTTGGCGGCGGCTCCAATGCTATTGGCATGTTTAGCGGCTTTTTTGACGATGCAGAGGTACAAAAAATTGGCGTAGAACCTGCAGGTGAGGGCTTGGATACACCCAATCATGCGGCGACGATGTCGCTCGGCGTCAAAGGCGAGATTCACGGCTTTAAGTGTTATGTATTGCTCGATGAAAAAGACGAGCCTGCACCGGTACATTCGATTGCCTCTGGTCTAGATTATCCGGGCGTTGGGCCACAGCATTCGCATTTACGAGACTTGCAACTGGCTACGTATGAATCAGCGACTGATGCAGAATGTTTAGAAGCCTATATGGCGCTATCACGCCTTGAAGGTATCATTCCTGCTTTAGAGTCAGCACACGCCATTGCCTATGCGATGAAAATTGCCAAGGATATGTCAGCGGATGAGACAATTTTGGTCAACTTGTCAGGGCGCGGCGATAAAGATATTGATTTTATTTTGGATAAGGTAAAGCTATAAAAAATCTGCAAACAGTATAAAAAGACAACAGCTCTCAAGCGTTTAAAAAGTTATCATCGTGGTTTTTTTAACGTCTAACGCTTGATAGGATTCACCCATGTCCAACCGCGACCTCATTATTTTTATGACATTGTCCTTTATGTGGTCGCTGTCTTTTATTTTTTACCGTATCGGCGTGCCGGAATTTGGCTCGCTAGCGTTTGCCAGTTTGCGGGTGGTATTTGCCGGTTTAGTGATGTTGGTTTTTGTTTTAATCAGCTCAAAAAACAGAGCAGGCATACGTGATAACTGGAAAGTTTTGACCCTAGTCGGACTATTTTCTGCCGCTATCCCTTTTATCCTGTTTGCCTTTTCAGCGCGCTCGGTCAATGCTGGGGTGTTGGCGGTGCTTAATGCCTCTGTACCGATGATGAGCGGTTTTATCGCCAGCACCTTTTTTAAAGACCGACTGTCAAAAAAACAAATTATCGGCTTAATTATTGGCGTGATCGGCGTGATTATTTTGATGAGTGAGAACTTATTTGGCGGCAGCGGGCAGGGCGCTGAGTCAGGCTCAGGGTTACTGCCGATGGGCTACGCATTATTGGCCTGTGTCGGTTATGCGGTCGGCGCCAATATCACCAGAAACTATTTATACGATGTCTCACCGGTCGCGATTACCGCAGGCTCGCTTATCATTGCCAGTATTATCATGCTGCCGATAGCGGTGTATGAGTTTCCCTATGGCAAAACCATTAGCCTCACTGCTTGGGTATCAGTGATTTGTATTGGTGTCTTTTCAACCGCCATCGCGCTGATTTTTATGAATCAACTCATTAAAAGTATCGGTCCGATGCGAGCGACTAGTATTACCTTAGTAATTCCAATTTTTGCCATTATTTTAGGCTATCTGCTGCTTGGTGAAGCTTTGGACACGCCAGCGATTATCGGCTCGGTGGTGATATTATTTGGTACGTATTTGTCTTTAGAGTTGTCTATCAAAAAGATGCTGAAATCCTAAGATATCTCTTTTATCTTGAATTGATTAGTAGCCTTTTAATCAATGGCACTTATTTAACATCTTCTACCATAATAAATTGAATGGGAAAGGTAATGATGTCAAACGCCTTGGCAAATGGCATCAGTGCTTTCAGTCTTTTTTCTTCTGCTAATACTTTGTCTGGTTGATAATGATAAAACTTTAGCGTGGTCGGTTGCGGCAAGCAATAGGCGAGCGTCTCAATATTTTTCACCGCCGGAGCCACCGTCACAGGGAGGCGCCAGAGATTTTTTGTACAGCGCGTCATACCACCTGCAAAGCCGTCATGACAAGTAAAATCAAACCCTTCAAGCTTAGCCGTTTCACCGGCGGCTAGTAGATGGGTCGGTTTTTCAAACCATAGTATGGTGGCAATGCATCCTTGCTCTGATGTGCAGCCTTGCTCGCCTATTCTTATTCTAAAATATGGCGCATTGAATGCCGGCATGGGCTTAAAGGAAAAATAAGCCAAATCCACTTGCTCTAAAATATCAATAAACTCACGATCTCTCTTGGCGCTCTGCTCCAAATAGCTGCGCTTTTCTCCAGCAAACACAATGGCATGCTCAACGCCTTGAATAGGCGCGGCGCGCCCGCCAAATATTAGGTATCTGGGGTAGAGAACTTACAAGTTATTTTGCCGCCTATCGCTGGCGGTGATGGGGTAACACCGGGACCAGCTACTGATAAGTTGTCCTTACCGTTAGCGGGTAAGACCGAAGTTAAGATGCCGCAGTCGGTCAATTTAGACTTCCAAACGGGTCTTAGCGAGCGTTATCAGCTCTTGGGTATGGTCAACGCACGCTGGGTAGATTGGAGTGCATTCAACGTTACCCCGCCTTTGGCACTAGACGCCACTCAAGAGCCCTTAGCGGCCTATAAAAAAGACGGTTATGCGGTTGAGGTGGCATTGGGTAAGCAGTTTAATCCAAAAGTCTCAGGCGAAGTACGTTTGGGTTATGACCATGGCACCGGTGCGCCGCTCAGTTTATTAGGACCTTATGACTCTATCAAAAGCTTGGGATTAAGCGCGCAATACAAATTGACCGAGCAGCTTAGTGTTTCTGCGGGCGGTCAGTATATGTGGTTTGAAGGTGGTCCAGTCGATACTAAGGTTGATGGTCGGGTGGCCAATATCGATGATGGAACGGGCTACGCACTTGGCATGAAGCTTGGTTATCATTTTTAAAAAATTGACTAGGGCGTGTCCTCATTTTAAAAATGGTGATAAAAATGAGATAAATTGTAGCCAAACAAGGAAAATAGTGCAGTTAATATCGGGATATTACCCAGCTATTTGACGAAGTTTGGCAAAATTTAGCCATTTTTAGACCATTTAGATGTCTATCGATTGAATTGAGGACACGCCCTAAGATTGTTTGTTAAAAATAACGATTAGAACAAGCACTTACTTTAAAAAGCAGGTGCTTTTTTATTGCTTGAAATGCGCTTTATTAATCAACGCTGATATCTTGGCAAAACAGCTCTTCCAAGCATTCTCGATTATCACCCTCAGTATGCCAAATGGATGGTATCTGCATCGCTTGATTTAATCGATAGTAGGTCATTGACCTATAATGCATCTCGTCACCATCTTCATCGGTACTAGGCGCTGGATAAAGCTGTTGACGCTCATTATCGGATAACGCCATAAAGTTAAGATAGTTTTTTGCATCTTTTGCTAAAATACTATCGGGACGTTTGCTGAGTGCAACCATCGTCTGCTTATACTCTGGTTCTAGAAACTCACGAATATCATCATCCGTCCATCCGGTATTGTCTGAGCCAAAAAATAAGTAATAGCGATACGAATCTAGTAGCATCTTTGCATCTTGTACAGCATAGCCATTTGGATAACGCGTTATATAATCTTCCCAAAATACCGCACGCTCAACCAACTCTTCAAAAGAGGTAGTAATGGCGGCATCACTCAAAAAAATGTCTTGATTTTCTATTGCCATCCGCTGGATAAATGCTTTTTGGTCTTGGCGCAAATAAGGGGTAAAAATATCTGCCATTGCTTTCAAATCATGATTAAAGGCATAGTAACCTTCGCCTAAATTGTAAACTCTAACATCAGCATCATTTTGGATGAGGCCAATCAAGTAGCGTACGCGTGGGCTCAGATTGTTTAGTTTTTCTTCCGCTACTTTTTCGCCTTCCTCTAAGGCATTCATCACGTCAAAAAAATCTTGGTCAAATTCTGAATTACTAATATCAGTTTCCTGCCATAAAAAACGCCCATACATCGCTTGATAGTCTTTTAGCAAATTCAATACTTCGGCATTACTGGCCGTTGGCAAACAGGCTGTTAATTGTTTTTGGATGGCATAAATAGCGTCAATCTTGCTGCTGTCATCCACTTTTCCCATGGATTTGCTCAATGCTAAGCAGGTTTTTGCGTCTAGCGCTGAGTCTGTTGCGGTAGTCGTTTTGGTTGCTGATTTTTCTAAGGATGCCTGCTTATTGACTTGTTCTGTATTTTTCGCCTCATTTGCTTCAGATAACGCATCTGATTTGGGTTGGCAAGCGCTCACACCCAAGAGGAAAATGAGTCCTATCGTAAGTGATAATATGGTTTTTTGCATGGACTCTATCCCTTAAGTAAATGCCAAAAAAGTGAAGGCTAATAATGGTGATAGTTATTTATAAAATTGGCAAAAGAAGAGTGGGTGGCGCATATAACGTTTAATAAAATTTCCACTGATTTTATTAGCTTAATACCCTTATAAGGTTATATAAATAATAGCGTTTAAAAGGTTGAAAATATACTTGTGTCGGTGTTTTTGTTTGTAAGTTTTCCTTGGAATCCTCCTCTCTACCCCCTATAAAGAACACGGCTGATAAATAGACGGCTTCATAATGATAAGTGACAATATGATAAGTGACAATGACAAGCGCTATTTATCAATATTTAACCACTGTTAAATCCGTATTTTTATAACAACAAACAAGGCATCTCATGGCACACGATAACTTATTCGAACCCGTAAAAATGGGCACTCAAACTCTAAAAAATCGCATCATCATGGCACCGTTGACCCGCTTACGTGCGGTTGAACCGGGCGATGTTCCTACGGCGTTAGCAAGTGAATATTATGCGCAGCGTAGTGGTGCAGGATTGGTCATTACCGAAGCGACGCAGGTATCTTTTCAAGCAAAGGGCTATGCGGGCGCGCCAGGTATTCATACCCAAGACCAAACGACGGCATGGAAAACCATCGTTGATAATGTTCATGCTAAAGGCGGCAAAATTGTCGTCCAGTTATGGCACACGGGTTTGGTAGCCCACGAAAGCGTCCAACCAGATGGCAAAGCACCTATCTCAGCGTCTGATATCGATGTTGGTGTACGTACCTCATTGCGTGACAGTAATAATCAAGCGATTCGCGTTGCTGCTACACCGCCACGCCCAGCCACGCTTGAGGAAGTGCAACAAGTTATCGCTGACTTTGGGCTTGCGACCAAAAATGCCAAAGAAGCAGGCTTTGATGGCGTAGAGATTCATGGCGCGCATGGTTATTTACTGCATCAGTTTTGGGTTGAGCAAACCAACCAGCGTGATGATGAATATGGCGGTAGCCGCGAGAATCGTGCGCGTTTGACCCTTGATGTCATCGATGCTTGTGTCGCTGCGTGGGATGCTGACCATGTTGGTATTCGCGTATCACCGCTTGGTACGTTTAATAATGTCGAAGCGGGCTACAATGAAGACGAAAACATCTGGCTAATTGAGCAGATTAATAAGCGCGGTTTGATGTATCTGCATCTCTCTGAGCCTGACTGGGCGGGTGGTACGCCTTATAGCCCTGAATTCCGTCAGCGCGTTCGTGATGCTTTTGGGCAGATGATTATTGCTGCTGGTGGCTATACCGCTGAAAAAGCAGAGCAGAACATCAAAGATGGCTATATCGATGCGGTTGCTTTTGGTCGTGACTATATTGCCAATCCTGACTTAGCGGAACGTATCCGTGAAGGTGCGCCGCTTAATGAGCAACATCCGCAAACCTTTTATGGTGGTGGTACGGAAGGCTATACTGATTATCCATTTTTAAACCAAGCATAAATGTTGATCGGATAAATCATTCAACGGGCTTTATTGATTAGGATAAAGTGACAATGCATAAAAAAGCCACCCTGCGATAATCAGCAAGGTGGCTTTTTTAATGGGTAATATTTGGCTATTTACCAAAGTTACCCATTTGATAGTCACGAAACGTTTGCTTTAACTCTGCTTGGGTATTCATAACAAACGGCCCATAGCCTGCTACTGGCTCACCGATAGGCTCACCACTTAGTAGTAATAACTTAACCGTACTTGGCGCGTGCTCATCATCAGAGAGCTTAGGGTATGTCAGCTTAATGCTATCGCTTACCGGCGTTGCTGATGGTTCATTGGCAGCATTGATATCAGAATCAAGATCAGTATCACTTGGCGTGGCAAACTGAATCAGACTACCTGCGCTCACTGGGGTATCATTAATCAGTAGCGTACCTTCTTGTACCAATATCATGACATTATGGCTGTTTGGCACTTGCAGCGTCGTTGAGCCAGCGCTATGCAATGCAATATCCCACATATTGATAGGCGTAAAGGTACTTGCCGCGCCTGTCGTATCTTGCCACTCGCCTGCAATAATCGCTGCTTTACCTATCTCATTTCCGTTTTCATTATCGGTTAAATTAACGATAGGTAAGTCATCGCGTTTCAGCGTCTGATATTTGGGCTCAGTCAGCTTATGGGCGCTTGGCAAATTGACCCATAATTGCACCATGCTAAAAGGACCGCCACGCTGACCAAAGGCTGGCGAGTGGAACTCTTCGTGCATAATACCGCGCCCTGCGGTCATCCATTGCACATCGCCTTCTTGGATGACGCCATAACCACCGGCCGAATCAGCATGACTAATCTCGCCGGCGTAGGCAAGCGTTACCGTCTCAAAACCTTTATGCGGATGCTGCCCGACGCCGTGCGGCTGCGTCTTATAGTTTGGATTTGGGGCAAAGTTGGTCGGCTGACCATAATCTAATAATAAAAACGGGTCGGTATGACGATAATTAAAATCAGGATCGTCATCTAGGTGATTGAACAAGGTTTTGACATAAAAACCGTCGCCGACCCAATGCGGCTCTTTATCGCCATGAATATGTTTGATGGAACGCATTGAACACCTCGTAAGCCTAAGCGTATTAATAGATACCCATCTAGTTAACAGCTATTCTTTAGCCACAATTATCTAACACGAGTTATTTAAATGCTCATGATTAAATAATAATGCTTCAATAATAATCTGCTAACTATTAAGTAATTCTAAATTTATATGAGTCTATATAATGATTATATTCACAGTTATCAAGCGTTTAGTGGTTTCTATCCCATTTGGATAACCTGCGTTTAGATAACTGGTGTTTGAATAGCTAGAATTTGAATAGCTAGCGTTTAAATTAAAGTTATGCCTTAATATCAAACCACTTCACCGCAAACAAAACCGCTGGCCCATGCCCATTGAAAGTTATAGCCACCAAGCCAACCGGTGACGTCGAGCACTTCACCGATAAAATATAGCCCGTCTTGATGTTTGCTTTGCATGGTCTTTGACGAAACTTCATCGGTTGTGATACCGCCGCGCGTGACTTCAGCGGTTCGATAGCCTTCGGTACCAGACGGTTTTAGCTGCCAGCCGTTCAGCGTTGCCCCAAGCTCTATCAAGCGCTCATCTTTAATATTGGCAAGCTCGGTATCTTTGATATCGTCCCACAAATGCGTTTGTAGCGCTGCCAGCAGTTTTTTCGGCAAAGCATTGTCGGTATTGTCTGCCAAAACTGTCCGGATAAGCTGGCGTGGATGAGATTTTTTATGGGCAAGAAAAAGCGCCGTCATATCTATATCAGGCAGCAAATTGATGCTGATGGTTTCGCCAAGATGCCAATAGTTGGACAGTTGCAGCATAGCCGGGCCAGACAGTCCGCGATGGGTAAAAAGCAGCGGCAGCTTAAAGGAGATGCGCTCATTACTGGCAATCACCGGCAGACTGATACCGGCAAGCGTGCGAATCAGCTCACCGGTTTTATCGGTAAAGGTAAAAGGTACAAGGCTGGCATCGGTTGCTACCAGCGTATGTCCAAACTGCTGCGCAAGCTCGTAACCAAATCCGCTCGCGCCGAGTGTCGGAATCGATAAGCCGCCCGTCGCTACCACGAGCGACTCGCAGCGATAGCTGGTTTGCGGCAGCTTGCTTTGATTGCCGCTGTCTTTTCTCTCTTGCTTCTCTTTTTTACTCAGCTGTTTGCTAGTAATTAATTCAAAGCGAGATTTTTGATGACTCTCGTGAGTGTTTACTTGTTCGACTTGGGTATTGAGTCTGACTTGCACGCCCACAGCGGCGCATTCATCAAGGAGCATGGTTAAAATATCTTGCGCCGAATCATCACAAAATAGCTGCCCGTGCTCGCGCTCATGGTAAGGGATTTTATGCTGCTCAACCATGCCGATGAATTCCCAACTCGGATAACGGCTCAGTGCTGATTTACAAAAATGCGCATTGCTACCGATAAAATGCTCAGGCTCGACGAAGTAATTGGTAAAGTTGCAGCGTCCGCCACCTGACATGAGGATTTTTTTACCGGCTTTATTGGCATGGTCGAGCACCAAGACGCGGCGACCACGGCGACCAGCGGTGAGCGCACAATATAACCCTGACGCACCAGCGCCGATGACGATGACATCATAGTGATTGTGTGATGGTGCATTGCAGGTATTTTCCATGACGATATGTTCCAAAAAGCGAGAGGTTATAAAGGTTAAAATAAAAGGTAGCTATAAAGGCAGTAATAAAAGTAGCTATAACATTAACAATAAAATTAGCAGTAAAACAAATAGTAGGTTTTGAGGCAAAGAAATAGCAGGCTATTGACTATAGCTTGCCGCTATTTTGAAGCCTATCTTTAGGCTAGCCATTGTCCATGTTTTCTTTCAGCTTACAAGGATTAAATAAGGCGATGAGAGATTCTCTATGCACCTAAAACTGCCAAAGATTCTAAATAGGCAGGTATGGAGAATATTATTGAATAATTAAGCAAAAGACGAAATAAGCGTGGCCTTATCAAGTATACAGCTGTGCAGCGGAATTGTTGTGATTCACGGTTGATGTCTTGCAACCCTCGTGCTTATTTGTCAAACTATCCTTAGGTGTCACATTATGGAAGATGACGCTTATCACCTGTAGCAGCGATTGTTGTTTGATGACTGGCGTTCGACGTCAATCGCTTCATGAAAGCCGCTATAGGTCATAATAATTAGAAAAGGATGACTACGATGACTCAGAAATCATTTCCTATCACGGCTGAATTTGTCGCCGCTGCCAATACCACCGCCGAACAATACACTAAAGAATACCAACAATCCATTGCCTCACCTGAGGCAAACGATGCCTTTTGGGCGAAGCGCGCCGAGCTGATTGATTGGATAAAAAAACCCACCAAAATTAGCAATGTTAATTATGACTTAGAAGATTTTCATATTAAATGGTATGAAGATGGTGAGCTTAATATTTCAGTCAACTGCCTTGACCGCCATGTTAAAAACAATCCCTATAAACCGGCGATTATTTGGGAAGGTGACCATCCGTCACTGCATAAAATCATCTCATTTAAAGAGCTGCATGAAGCGGTTTGTCGCCTAGGCAATGCCATGCGCAAACTTGGGGTGAAAAAGGGCGATCGCGTCACTTTATATATGCCTATGATACCAGAAGCGATGGTGGCAATGCTGGCGTGTACGCGTATTGGGGCGGTGCATTCGGTGGTGTTCGGTGGTTTTTCTGCTGAAAGTTTGGGCAACCGTATTATTGACAGTCAATCTAAACTGGTCATTACCGCTGACGAAGGTATCCGTGGTAATAAGCGCACGCCGCTCAAAGCCAGTGTCGACCGCGCTTTGGATATGGATGGCACCGATAGTGTGACCAACGTCATTGTCGTGCATCGTACGGGTAATTCTGTCCCAATGAGTGGTCGCCGCGATGTTTGGTATCACAGTTTGGTCGATGGTGAATCAAAGCATTGCGAACCTGAAGTGATGAATGCCGAAGACCCACTGTTTTTATTATATACCTCAGGCTCAACGGGCAAGCCCAAAGGCGTGTTGCATACCACCGGTGGTTATATCACTTATGCGCTTTCTACCTTCCGTGATGTGTTTGATATTAAAGAAGACGATGTCTACTGGTGTACGGCGGATGTCGGCTGGGTGACGGGTCATACCTATGCCACTTACGCGCCGCTTGCCAATGGCACGACGACCGTTATGTTTGAAGGCGTACCAGAATATCCAACGTGGGCGCGTATCGGTCATATTATTGATAAACACCAAGTCACAGTCTTGTACACGGCACCGACGGCGATTCGCGCCATGATGAAAGAAGGCGACACCTTTGTCCGTGAGTCGAATCGTTCAAGTTTGCGCTTGCTCGGCACCGTTGGTGAGCCGATTAATCCGGAAGCGTGGGATTGGTATTATCATGTCGTCGGCGGCGGTAAATGTCCGATTGTTGATACTTGGTGGCAGACGGAAACCGGCGGTATTTTACTGGCGCCGATACCGGGCACGGTAGATATGAAACCGGGTGCGGCGATGAATCCCTTGTACGGTATTGTACCCGTCGTCGTTGACGGTGATGGCGAGATACTTGAAGGTTCGGCGGAAGGCAATCTTGCGATTAGCGGCGGTTGGCCGGGGCAGATGCGTACCATTTATAATGATCATGAGCGCTTTTTAAAAACCTATTTTACAGAATATCCGGGCTACTACTTTACGGGTGATGGCGCGCAGCGTGACGAAGACGGGCACTATTGGATTACCGGACGGGTAGATGACGTGCTCAATGTCTCAGGACATCGATTGGGCACTGCAGAGATTGAGAGCGCGGTAGTGGCGCATCCGGCGACCGCTGAGGCGGCTATCGTTGGTATGCCGCACGACATTCGCGGTATGGGTATTTGCGCCTTTATTATCCTAAAATCGGGCGAAACTGCCACCGAATCCCTAAAATCAGAGCTTAACCGCCATGTGCGTATGGAGATTGGTCCGATTGCCAATTTAGATGCTATCTATATGGTCAATGTGCTACCCAAGACGCGCTCTGGGAAAATCATGCGCCGTATCTTGCGCAATCTTGCAGCAGGGCAATATGTTGGACTGGGTGATTTATCGACCCTTGCCGATAGCGCCGTTATCAATGAGCTAGTTGATGTGGTGAAAGCTGAACGCGGAGACTGATAGTAGCTATTAGATAGCTATCTAATAGGTATCGAATAATTATCGATAGATAAAATCGTCAAAAGTGATTTTTTAGCGCCAATAGCCAATAATTAGGCTTATAAATAAATTATTATAAGTGTAAGTAAAACAATAAAGAGCCATGTTAGCAAAAATAGCATGGCTCTTTTACGTAGACGTTATTGATATTGACCGGCTTTAAAGGTTCAATATATTTAATATAGCTGCGCTGTTTTATGGCTCTAGCTTCTATGGTTTCTATAGTCAGTTCAAGATAAAAGAGCCACGTTCAAAACAATCTTCTGCTGGTATAAATTTTCCTCGCTTGCTGTGTGCTTCGCACTCCAGAGGCTTCGAAAAATTCATCCCAGCAGTACGGTGTTTTTTTACATTGAATCTACTATATTTTGCTCCCTACTTTATAAGGTTTACTGTCATTATGCCTGACTCTTCTTTGCCGCTTGCTCAGACATCATCGCCAAAAATTGCCATTATTGGTGGCGGCTTAACGGGCTTATTTACCGCAACCTTATTAGAGCGTGCTTTTAGCCAAATGAATGACCAGCAAATTAATGACCAGAAAATTAATGATAGAGCCTTAATACCAGAAATTACTATTTTCGAAAAATCGCGCAGCGTCGGTCGTTTGGCTACTCGTTATCGCACCGATAGCCACACTAATAAAAACTGGCAATGGGCATTTGGTGCGCAGTTTTTTACCGCCAAGAGTACAAGCTTTCAGCAGTTTATTAAGCCTTGGATACAGACAGCTTTGCTACAGCCTTGGTGCGCGCAAGTAGTGAGGTTAACGCCAATAGATGCGAATAATCAGACAGCTGATATTCAAGCTAAAGAGCAATGGAGTAGGGTTCAGGCGCGCTATATCAGCACACCAAAAATGACCAGTTGGGGGCGAGCATTAGCCGATGAGTTACAGTATACGACCATAGAATTTAAAACCCGCGTGGCACCTTTGGCAGAACATAATCAAACTCTCGCTAATAAAGTCAGCAAAAAAACCAGTCAGAAAACTGAACTGTTTGATGAAAATGACAATAGTCTTGGCAGTTTTGATTGGGTCATTTGTACCGCGCCAAATGCTCAAGCTGTAGAACTGATGGCAAATACTGGTTTTTCTGAATTAGCAAAAATCACTGAGCCACAAATGCAAGCCTGCTATACCTTGATGCTTGGCTGGGATGATAAGCAGCCATTACCTGAATCATTAAAGCATCAGGAAATGGTATGGGATGTGGCGTATGTGCAGGATTCTATACTTGATAGAATCTTTATCGAGCAGCAAAAGCCTGCGCATAATGAGCTATTACCCAGTATTACTATTCATGCGCGCAACGACTGGTCAGAGCAGCACGTTGATGCCGATATTGATACCATAAAAACGCAGTTATTAGCCGCCGCCAAGCAAGCTTTAGGTTGGAATGCAGACAGTACACCGAGCCAAATTGACTGTCATCGCTGGCGTTATGCGGCGACCGTCAAGGTTTCTAATACAGACTCTAATAATACAGATGCTAATAAAGAAGCAGTAGGCATATTGGTTGATAACGAGCAGCAGTGGATTGTCAGCGGCGACTGGTGCGGGCAGGGCAATATCGAAAGCTGTTATCAGATGGCAACACAAACAGTGGCAAGGATTTGCGCGCACTCATTAATTAGTGCGGGTTAAGTCATCTGTGCGAACTAAATAAAAGGAGGTAGGACGCCATGTTTGGATTTGATATCGATATAGAGCTGATGCAATATCATTTTTTTCAATTGGGTATAGCCTTTATTCTCTCCTTACCGATTGCCTTAAACCGTGAAATGAAAGACAACGGCGCAGGGCTTAGAACCTTTCCGCTCGTAACGATTGCTTCCTGTGCTTTTATGCTCGTAGGCATGGATATTTATGATTCAGCTGGGGAGGCGAGAATCATGTACGCCATTATCACAGGTATGGGTTTTATCGGTGGTGGGGCGATTTTTAAAAACGAAGAAGGCTCAAAAGGCACGGCGACGGCAGCCAGTCTTTGGAATACGGGCGCTATAGGTATCTCGGTCGCCTACGGTCGCTATGAGATTGCCATTATTTTATCTTTTGTGGGCTTTTTAATTTTGCAGTTCTCAGAGCCATTTAAGTCTAAACATAAGCTTTAATGCTTGACAGTATTTAACAGTCAAGATAGTAATATTAGGCTATAGGAATAATAAGATTGATTAATACTAAAGCGCAGGCAAAAAAAGAGCCCACGAAGGAGGTGTCGTGGGCTGAGGAAACTTATCATGCGATCGAGTTACTTTTGCTATTAACGATTTTGATGTAAACGAGTCACAAATAAATTGATCAAGATTTATTATTGTTAATATAAAGATGATGTCAGAATCCGCTATTTCAAGAATTTCTTACATCTGCTTACAACTATCAGTGTACAACTGTATTTATTTGACCATGATAACTGAAAATGGCTGATTTACCTAGTTTGCTTACATGTCATTACGTTTTGAGGGCGTTATACCTGCCTATATTGTCAAGAAGTAGTAAAATAATAAGGCTCTTATAAATCTCTATTTATAAGCGTTTATGGGTCAAAATAAAGGGTAACGCATCAAAGCCAAAACCAACCTATAGAGATGGCATGACGCCATGCCGTAAAAATGCTAAGCTAACCACATTCTTATCGTTCACTATCAACTGGGTTTGCCATGACCGAGAGTACACAGCTGCACACGCCAGAACAAAAACCGCTACCGGCGCAAAATGACAAAAGTATTTTTAATCTGCCCAATAATCTAACGATTGCGCGTATTTTAATGATTCCGCTCTTTGTGGCGATTGCCTATTGGCCACCCGCCCTAGGTATTGGAATGCCCGCGATTTCAGATAACGTCATCGCTCGGGTCGGCATGAGTGAATTTAGCGACAGTTTACTGCGCCATTTATTGCTGACCGGTGTCTTTATTATTGCGGCAATTACCGATTGGCTTGATGGTTATTTTGCTCGTAAGCTCAATGTAGTATCGGCCTTTGGGCGCTTTTTGGACCCTGTTGCCGATAAATTAATGGTCGCAGCTGCATTAATTATCTTAGTGCAGTGGCATCCCAATATCATTATGGCGATTGCCGCGATTGTGATTATCTCGCGTGAAATCGCCGTATCGGCGCTACGTGAATGGATGGCTGAGCTCGGTAAGAGCACCAGTGTGGCGGTCTCTTATGTCGGCAAACTCAAAACCACTTTTCAGATGATAGCCATCACCGTTTTATTATTAAACTGGCAATCGCTTGAGATGATAGGTTATGTATTAATGGTTGCTGCAGTGATTTTAACCTTATGGTCGATGCTCATTTATCTAAAAGCCGCGTGGCCTTATTTAAAACAAAGCGGTTAATATAGATTAAAAATAAGCATAATAAAAAACGCCAGTCGCATTATACGACTGGCGTTTTTTTAATGGGGATTAGAGACGTCCCATATTTTAGCGATGGTTTATAGCGATAGTTTATAAAGAAACTGAAAAGGTTTCACCCATATCTTCAGCAGTTTTGCCATCTTGTACCGCTGCGGCTGCCATCTTAAACATATTCACGACGGTACTGCCGCTAAGCCAGCATTCTGCACCATGAGGCACGACTTTAATCAATTGTACGTTTTCATCTTCTTTACCATGCTCAAAGAAAGCATTATAAACCGGCGACCAAAGCTCATCTAATTTAGCTTTGTCTGTCGGCAATTCAGCGTTAGCACTAATAGAAACGAAGTTCTTTTCATCTTGGGTGGCATAAGTCAGACCGATTCTTGCATCATCCTGAATGTCTTTGACGACGTCTGAGGATTTATCGCCGATAAACCAAATTTCTTTCTTATCGAGATTGACCTCATTAGTGGTCATCGGCCAAGCATGGATATCGCCTTTTTTATTGGTGGTACTCATCATGGCGAACTTCACATCTTTAATAACGTCTTGAATTTTAGCGATATGCTCTTGGTTACTCATGGTGATTATCCTTTTTCATTATAGTGATTGATTTTTCGTTAATGGATTATTGTTATTGATTACGTTTTTGTTTCATTGAATCTTTAGTTTAAATGGTCAAGCTTTAGCTAGATAAGCAAATAGATAAGCGCTTAACTCGCCAGCAACTGCCATCTAGGATAACGATTACCGCTAGGAGATTTATATAGGCTGCCAGTAATGCGATGTGAGTGTTTGTAAGGACTATAAGCATTGGGTAAAAATTGTGACGCCAGACTTCATTCATTAAGGCTTTCTGTTGAGAAAAATTATTTATAAGATTTGCAGCTTAATAGGGAGGTTTAAAAGGGCAGTTAATAAAGCAATTGAAAAGGCTGTTTAAAAATAACTCAGAACAGTTATCTGCTAAGTGCTATCTATAGCTGTTGTTAGTTCGATAACTGACTTGCTAGCTTACTTACTCACTGAGCTTTTCAGCAATTTATCTCGGTTTTGGCCTGCTTATTACGGGGCTTCTTGTTATAATACGCAGACCATTTACTTTGCATGGCAGAGATGCCTTGATCTTACGGATTATGCCTTTATGATGACCATCGCCGGACAACCGTTTCTTACCGATTTTCAGACGCAGCAACTCATCAGTCAGTTTCAGCAAAAAACCGAGCTAAATGTCAGCCACATCCATACTCAGCAAGTTTATGTGCTATCACGGACGCTTGAAGGTGATGAGCAGAAAAAAGCGCTGGACCTATTTGGGGTTAAGGCAGACACCCAACTTGCCGCTCCACAAAACAACCAATTACAAGTCATCGTAGGCCCGCGTTTTGGCACCATATCGCCGTGGGCAAGTAAAGCGACCGATATTTTTAATAACTGTGATATTGAGATTAACCGTGTTGAGCGCGTCATTGTTTATACGCTAACCATTGATGGAAAAGCAGACGGCGAAATGGGTGCAACGCTACCTAAAGCCGCTGAGCAATTATTGTTTGACCGCATGACCCAAAGCTTGGTCTATGATTTAAACGATGTGAATAAATTGTTTGGCGATGAAAAGCCGGCATCGCTTAATCATATCGATGTGATTGGACAAGGTCAGTCGGCGCTTGAAGCAGCCAATACAGAATTTGGCTTTGCGCTATCGAGCGAAGATATTGATTACTTGATGAATGCGTATGTCAATGAGCTAAAGCGCAATCCAACCGACGTTGAGCTCATGATGTTTGCCCAAGCAAACTCAGAGCATTGCCGTCATAAGATTTTCAATGCCGAATGGACAGTTGATGGCGCGGTACAGCCAAAGTCACTGTTCCAAATGATTAAGAATACTTATAAAGCCAATCCACAAGGCATTTTGTCTGCTTATAAAGACAATGCTGCGGTAATGGCAGGTTCTGAGGGTATGCGCTTCTACCCAATTCCTACTGATGCAATGGATGCCAATTCAGCGCATCCTTACGATTTCCATCAAGAAGAAATCGACATCTTAATGAAAGTCGAAACCCATAACCATCCAACGGCGATTGCCCCTTATGCCGGTGCAGCGACGGGCGCGGGCGGTGAGATTCGTGATGAAGGCGCAACGGGTCGTGGCGGTAAGCCCAAAGCCGGTTTAACGGGCTTTCATGTGTCACATTTACATATCCCAGAGCTTGCAGAAAAATGGGAGCAGTCAGGTCAATTAAGTACGCAGGATTATGGTACGCCGGATCGTATGGCAACCAGTCTTGAAATTATGACCGAAGCCCCATTAGGCTCAGCCAATTTCTCTAACGAATTTGGTCGTCCAAACTTATGCGGTTATTTCCGTAGCTTCCAATTGGACACCTCAGCGGCAAAAGACGGTAGCCAAATGCGCGGCTATCATAAGCCAATCATGCTGGCAGGTGGTTACGGCAATATCAAACGTAATCTGATTGAAAAAAATGCCATTCAACAAGGTGATTTATTAATCGTCCTTGGTGGCCCTGCGATGCAAATTGGTCTTGGTGGCGGTGCAGCATCTTCGGTCGATAGTGGTTCATTAGATGAAGGCTTGGACTTTGCTTCTGTACAGCGTGATAACGCTGAGATGGAGCGTCGCTGTCAAGAAGTTATCGATCGCTGCTGGGCCTTAGCTGGTAATGGACAGTCTGGGAACGATATTGACGCAAGCAACAACAGTAAAGATGGCAACCCAATCGTTTCGCTACATGATGTTGGTGCAGGCGGTCTATCAAATGCCATGCCAGAACTGGTCAATGACCATGAGATGGGCGCGGTGCTCAATCTACGTAAAATTCCGTCGCTAGAAGCTGGTATGTCACCAATGGCGATTTGGTCAAACGAAGCACAAGAGCGTTATGTCCTCGCGATTCGCCCTGAGAGCAAAGAGCAATTCGATGCCATCTGTGCCCGTGAGCGCTGCCCGTATGCCATCTTGGGTGAAGCCACGGAAATCCGTCAGCTTGTCGTTAATGATGAATTGCTCCCTGAGCAGCCAGTCGATATGCCAATGCAAGTATTGCTTGGTGGTACACCGCAAATGCAGCGTAGCTTTGAGCGTCAAGAAACTACTTTACCAGCATTAGAGCTTGGCGACGTCAATCTAGCTGAGTCTATTACCGATGTATTGCGTCATCCAACCGTCGCTAGCAAGTCATTCCTCATTAGCATTGGTGACCGCTCTATCACAGGCATGGTCGTTCGCGATCAGTATGTAGGTCGCTATCAAGTGCCCGTAGCAGATTGCGCCGTGACGGCTTCAGGCTTGATTGCGTTAGATGGTCAGCCAATGAGCGGTGAAGCGATGAGTGTTGGTGAACGTACGCCTGTTGCTTTGATTAATCCAAAAGCGTCTGCACGCTTGGCTGTTGGTGAGGCGATTACCAATATCGCAGGCGCGCGCATTACTCAGCTATCTGACATTACTATGTCAGCGAACTGGATGGCAGCTTGTGGCGAAGACGTAGAAGACGCTGCATTATTTGACGCCGTCCATACCGTTGGTGAAGAGCTATGTCCTGCGCTTGGTATCGCTATCCCCGTTGGTAAAGATTCGCTATCGATGCGTGCTAATTGGACAGATGAAGACGATAACGGTAGCCAAGACAAATCAGTCGTTTCGCCAATGAGCTTGGTTATTACGGCTTTTGCGCCTGTTATTGACGTGGCAAAAACCCTAACGCCAGAGCTAATCAATGGTGATAGCGCCTTTTATCGTATTGATTTATCAAAAGGTCAATTGCGTCTAGGCGGTTCAATCCTGGCGCAAACGCTTAGCCAATTAGGTAATGACTGCCCAGATTTAGCGCAGCCAAGTGACTTGGTCGACTTCTTTAACTTTATCCAAGCGGGTAACGCGCAAGGCGTCATCAGCGCTTATCACGATATCGGTGATGGTGGTTTGCTTGCGACCATCGCAGAGATGCAGTTCACCAGCCGCCAAGGTATCAAGCTGTCATTGACTGATGATAACTTGCTCGGTCAGCTGTTCAGTGAAGAGCTAGGCGCAGTGATTCAAGTCTTACCAGAAAACGTTGCCGCTTTAATGCAATTGGCAGAAGAATTTAACGTGAGCGAAATGATGAGCCTCGTCGGTCAAAGCTCAGAAGAAGATAGCCTACTAATCCAAACGCCAACACTCATGGGTGATGATACCTTACGCTTTAAGCGTTCTGAGCTACAACAAGAATGGAGTCAGGTCAGCTATCAAATCGCCCGCCGCCGTGATAATCCAGCTTGCGTACAGCAAGAGTATGACTTGATTAGCGATGCTAGCCATAAAGGTCTTATCGCAGCGCCAAACTTTGACCTCAATCAAAAGGTTGAAGAACCGTACTTAAACAGCCGCGAAACTAAGCCAAGAGTCGCTATATTGCGTGAGCAAGGCGTCAATGGTCAGACAGAAATGGCAGCAGGCTTTACCCAAGCCGGCTTTGAAGCGGTCGATGTGCACATGAGCGACCTGCTAGAAGGTCGCATTAATCTACGTGACTTCGACGGTTTAGTCGCTTGTGGTGGCTTTAGTTACGGTGATGTACTCGGCGCAGGCTCGGGCTGGGCGAATTCTATTTTGTTCCATGACGAATTGCGCATGCAATTTGTGCGCTTCTTTGCCCGTCCTGATACCTTCTCACTTGGTGTCTGTAACGGTTGTCAGATGATGGCGCAATTGAAAGATCTCATCCCAGGTGCGGAAAACTTTCCAAGATTTATTGCCAATAAATCAGCCCGCTTTGAAGCGCGTACGGTCAACGTAAAAGTCGAGCGTACCAAGTCTATCCTGTTCAAAGGTATGCAAGACAGTATCTTACCAATCGCTGTCGCGCACGGTGAAGGCTATGCCACGTTGGACAATACTGAGATCGACGGTATGGCAAAACACGGTCAGCTCGCCATGCGTTTTGTTGACAGCCAAGGTCATCCAACCGAGACCTATCCGCTCAATCCAAACGGTTCGCTCGGCGGTGTCACAGGTCTGTGTAGCACCGACGGTCGCGTCACCATCATGATGCCGCACCCTGAGCGTACGCTACGTGCCTACAATCATAGCTGGAAGCCAGAAGAGTGGGACGAGGACGGCGCGTGGATGCGTATGTTCCGTAACGCTCGCGCTTGGTTGCGTTAGGATAATTTGAATCAATCTTAGATAATAAAAAAGGTGGGCTTAGGCTCACCTTTTTTGTGTTTGGGGTTTGGGTTTTTGAGAAGTAGGGGTGCTATTTCCCGCCTTCCGCTTGTATCTGCCAGTCTGGGCTAAACTACACTTAAAGATAACCATTGTGATTAAAGTCTAAGGAGATACAAATAGCTTTAAGTCTACTTCATAATTTGAGAGCTGAGTTAGCCATGTATCGATAAGTTGATAGGCTTGCTTACTTGTACCTTTGGCGCTAGAGATGTTTTCCATACCACTTTTGAAATGATTCGCCGAAAAACCATTACCTACTATAATCCACATCTCTTTTTGTACTAAAATATCATTACGTCGATTTCTTATTTTCTCTAAAACCTGTTGTAGCTCGTCAGATGTTCCGTTAGTGTTTGGATCGTATTCTTCATTATAAAGTCTAATACGACTATTTAAAGCAATATTATTGCCGACCTTCCATGGATTATTTAAGTGGGTCTGATTATAGTATTCCTCAAACTTTTGTCCTACCAAAGCCTCAATATTCTTAGTTGCCTGACTTCCTACTTCAGCTATTGCTCCAGCGGATGATTGAGGTTTTTTTTCAGAACCTCCACATTTTACATGAGCCATAACTAACTTATCTGGTGAGGATAATATAAAGTCTGCAGGTTCTGTACCTAAGTCTGTACATAAGATAAGGTCTACATTCGGTAAGTACTGATAAAAACTACCCAAAACTGATAAATTAGGATCATCGTTTTTTACGTTTGATAGTTTATCAATTTCATGAAATATTGAGTTGTCTCCAAAATTATCTTTAGTGGTATTTGCCTCATCTTTTTCTGACAATTCGTCCTTCAAAAGACAGTTTAACGGTATTATCTTTGACATTAAGTTTTTATTGAACCATCCATTCTCGGTAGGCAATCGCTGTTCAAAAAACTCCCCTCTTAAGAAAGTTATACCGTTGTTATATAAGAGTTTAATAGTATCTTCATTAAATATTTCTTCATCTTCTAATAATTCATTATTATTATAAAAACTTAACTCATCACTAATATCCATA
This sequence comes from Psychrobacter sp. DWR1-2-3, assembly GCF_049896465.1. Lineage (NCBI taxonomy): Bacteria > Pseudomonadati > Pseudomonadota > Gammaproteobacteria > Moraxellales > Moraxellaceae > Psychrobacter > Psychrobacter sp. DWR1-2-3. The sequence goes on along the minus strand of NZ_JAFCUJ010000003.1, from coordinate 192,869 downwards.
CAGAGTTTATTTTTATCATCAAAGGAAAGTTGGATTTTAGCTCGTTCAGCATGAGATTTATCCATACAAAGAGTAAAAATTGCCGAAGGTAATATTTTAGTTGAGTAATTAAGTACGGGGCTTAAGTCGCAAACATCTAAAAGACAAAAACCTTGGTCATAAATTTTATAGATATAATCATTAGTGAGAGTATGTTCTATATTTTTATAATAAAAAGATAAATCATCAAAGATTGTGAAATCTAAGATACAAGCTGAAGGATTTCCTAATGGGGCAGAGTCAGCAGGCTTAGCAAAGGAGCTTACGAAATTACTTTGTAATGCACTATCCATTTTAAATTTATCAGATATTTCATCTAGCCAAGCCATAAACTCATGATAGCTAAATCTACGTTTTTTTTGATCAGAAACTCTTCCAGACCCCACACCTAAATAAAATGAATTATCAATCGTATTTTTTACGGTATTAATACTATTAAATACTCCAGTTGTAATTGCATAATTTGAATTAGTTGCAGGATGGTTGATAGCCTCTAAATTGCCTATGTACGAAATGCCTTCAGGTCGATGCTCACTTTTCTGTAAGGCTCTAGTATTTGCTTGCTTCGTATGAGTTGTATTGTTAGTTTCGGAAATCACTTTAAATAGTGTATCCATGTCTACTGCTCTTCCAATGCCTAACTCATCATCATCACTAAATTTCCTTCCTTGGCTGTCGAAAATAGCTATATATTTTTGATCTAGTTCTTTTACGACCATTATTTCTAATGATGGTTCAAAAAATAGGCTATCTTTTAGAAACCTTGAGTTATTAAAGACTATTGAGGTTACTACACCAAGTTCAGCGTCATATTTTGATAGAGCACCTTGACGGTTAAATTCCCAATATAATTTATCCAAACAATCAGCTAAATTAAAATCTGGATTTTTCTTGTAAAAGCAAACTGATGCCAACGGGATTTCAAGAGATTCAATAGGATTAAATCCTTTAAAATCAAATTTTTTCTTGAAGCCAGAGTTATAATAACTATGTTCAGGAAACTCATCGATATAGCTCTCAATTAGAATAGCCGTATCTAGAGTTTTAATAAACTTCCTAGCAGTTTTTTCATTAGATAAATCTTCGTCAAATACTTTAAAATTACTCCATAAATCGAGATTATTGTTATTATCCAGTCCTATAACATAAGGTTGGTATTGTTTGTACTTTCTTACCACTCTACCCACTGTTTGAACTAATTCTCTACCGCTAGCTACAGGATAAGTGAGGATAAGTATTTTAGCCTGAGGTAAATCAACGCCTTCATCTAATTTCCTTTGATGAATTATTACTTCGTAGTCTTTTTCATGGATATTTGCAGGAACATTCTGTAATGTGTTTTTATCATCTGACTTTGCATAACTATCATGGATTGCTACAGTATTGAATTCGGTTTTTAACAATTCTAAATACAGTTCGACATCTGAAAACTCTTTACATTTGACTATGCATACTGACTCTGGTTGTGAGCTTTTTATCTCTTTAATTCTTTCAATTAACCTATCTTTATTAACTACTTCAAAGTTTGGATCTACAATATCGTGATTCTCAACCGCCTTTTTAAACGTATATATATAATGGTGTTTTACATCAATATCGAAGCTAAATAAATCGTTTCTATAGGGTGTAGCTGTAATAATTAACTTTTTACATTTAAACTTTCTAACAGCTTTGCTCCATTTCGAAGCTGGCTCAGCATGCCCTTCATCGAATATTACTAAATCAATCTTATCTTTTATAGAGTCTAACTCCGATTCAGAAAGTGCTGTAATCATTTGGACTGTAGTACAGTAAATACCTTCCTTTTCGAAGCTATTGATATTTTTGAATACAGATTTAAGGTTTGGTATATCAGCTAGGTCATCTAGAATTTTTTTATAAAAATCACCTTTTAGTTGTTTTGCCAGCTGGTCGCAAACAGCTCTTCTGTGAGTAAGAACTAATACTCGTTTAGATTTAAAGCTATGGCTAGTTATACAAATAACGCCACTTTTACCGGCTCCAGTTGGTAAGCTGATTAGACAAGACTTCTTACTCCGTGAGTTAAGATATGTTGATACAGTTTCTATGCTTTTCTTTTGACAATCTCTCAACCTTGAAATAACTTCTTCACTTATATTCATAGTAGCCCTTTTAAACCAATGAGATTACCTACATTATTCGAGATTTTTATTTGTATTAAGTTTACTACAAAAAAAGAGCCAATCTATAAGAAGAGTGACTCTTGTTCTGTGGAATCTAGGAGCTTTAATGTATCTTTATAAAGGCTAATCACCTTCTGAACTATCTTTACCTTCTTTTCGAGCCTCAGCAATCAACTCATGAATCTTAGCGCTTTCTTTTAGCACACAAGCCTCATACGCAGAGAGCGGCTCGGCTTCCTGCTCTTTTTCTTGCTCCTGTTTGGCTTTTTCTTCTAGATATTTCTGAAGCTCGTCTTGTTCATTTTGCTCGTTGTATTGTGAGTTACTCATGGCTTATGTCTCCTAATATTTTTATTCATTAATAAAAGTCATCACGACCAGCATACTTCTTATTGAGTGCGCGTAGTATCGCATACGTTTCTAAATCAAGCTCGCCCGTTGGCTGCTGTGGTCTGAAATGCAATTGAAAGGCATAAACGACATCGCGACTGGCTTTATCCCACGCGTCTGTGTCATTGATTTGATAACCATAATCGCGAAACGCTTGCTTAATCTCGGGTATCGTTGCCACTGCAAACGCGTCTTGATTCATAAAGAATTGCTTATCAAATTCATCATACCAAGCGCCAATGCCGTACTCTTTATAGAGTCGCTGCCAAGGAAATTTTGCACCGGGGTCAATCTTACGCGAGGGTGCCATATCGGCATGGCCGATGATATTATTTTCTGGGATATTATATCTTTTTGCCAAGTCTTGCACCAGCTGCGCCACTTTTTTAATCTGCAATTCATCAAATTCGACATAGTGCTCATAAGGATGATAGTCGAGCGCGCCGTTTTTTAAGGCATCTCGATATTCAGGCTTAATGCCTGCATTGACAATCTCGATACCGATAGAGGTATCGTTGAGTATCGTTCTACCGGCAAAACCGCCCGCGCCAGCATGCCAAGCGCGTTCGCCCTCGGGCACTAAGTTATAAATTTTATTATCGTTATTATCCAAAATTAGATAGTGGGCGCTAACGTCACCAGTGCTCAAAAGCTTAATAGCGCGGGCATTATTGCTCACCGTATAATGCAGAATAATGGTTTTAATACGTTCACTTTTACCAGTGGCTTGGTAGGTTTCGCTATCAATGACGAAGGGTTCAGTATTCGCTATTTGGGTGTTATTAGTCGTCGCGCAGCCAATTAGGGGTAGCGTTAAGGCACATGCTAATGCTAAAAAGATATTTTTTGCCATGAAATGCTCTGTATGAATAAGGGTAGGCGATGATGCTTACCTTTATCTGATATTGATAGTAGATAGATAAGATTGAGATATTTTTACAGCTTTTTAATCCTTGCGCATTTTCTTCGCCAACACCGTTTTCCAACTGTCCTCCAAACATTCAATCGCAAGCCACGGCTCGATAACCTCAGCGTCAAATTTCTCTTTTGAATTGGCCAATTGCCATAACTTTTCCAGCGTTGCAAAAGGATAGGGGCGTTCGATTAAATATACCGGCAAATCAGCGTTAATCATACCGTCACGTACGACCTGAAAATACCAGCCAGCGATACCTTGCTTAGTTACCCAAGAGGCGATATTAGGCACTTTACTAAATTGCCCGATTTGGTCATTGATTTTGTAGCACGGACGGCGCGGTTGCACGATGCGTAATTGCACACTATCGCCACCATTCCCATCAATGATTTCATCTTGACCATACTGAAAAACGTCACCGATACAAACCGTGGCTTCCGTCATTTCTAGCAGACCATTTACCGCTTCGGTCGTTAGGTTTTCACCTAATGTACCAACGCGTACCTTTAGACCAAACTCAGCGTTAATCTTATCGTAAGTCGCCACCGCTAGTTGATGCACGGCTTTTAGCGGGCCGCCATGATGGCGTCGGTCGGCTTGTTCATCGGTGGTGAGACCCATAAAATTGACCGCAACAGGAGCTTTGATGGGTGCTTTATCAATCGCGCTCATCTGTTCACGGGCGAATGGCATGGCTTTGCCAGCACGGACGCAGATTAGATTGGCGATATGTAGCGGTAAGGGTTGATTGAAATCAGCGCTATTTTTTTGGCTAGAAGATGCTGTTTGCTCTATGCTCATGGAATATCCTAATCGATAGGGATTTATTAGGCGAGTGGCTAATTCATTACTGATGTTAATGCTGCATATTATCTTAGCCTAATCAAGCGGCTGATTATACGGTTGCAGCATTTTAAAGTTTATCAGCACCTTAAGATTTATGAGTGCTAATTTTTGGTGTAATGGACATTATTCATGCTGGCATAGGGTCTAAAGCTATATACTGTCTATATTTGCAAGGAATCAACGCCATGAATCAAAAAACTGCCCTTTTTGTCGTGATAAACACATCAAAAAGAATGGACGCAAGCTAGGCAAACAACAGTACCAATGTCTAGTTTGCAGACGGCAGTTTTTAGGTGGCAAAAGACTCAATAACCAAACCCTTTGGACTGAATACACCCAAGGAAAACAGACCTACAAACAACTGGCTGACAAGTATAGCTGTAGTCTTAAAACCATTCAAAGACGCTTAGACAAAGTCAGTACCCAGTATCAAGTTAAGCGACCGAATACTGCTAATATCATTATGGATACCACTTACTTCGGTCGTAAGTTCGGTTTAATGGTTTTTATGGACAATACCACTAAAGCCGTTCTTTACTACGCGATAGTCAGTCATGAAACCAACAGTGCCTACAAACAAGGAATTGATCATCTAGCATCGTTAGGCGTTGATGTACAAAGCATTACCTGTGATGGTAGACGAGGACTGCGTACGTTATTTACCCACACCCCTTGCCAGATGTGCCAGTTTCATCAGGTGCAAATAGTAACTCGCTATCTCACTCGTCGACCTAAGAATATCGCAAGTATTGAGCTTAGACGGCTCACTTTAGACTTAACTAAGCTTAATAAAGCTGACTTCATAGAGCACTTAGATTATTGGTTGTTAACTCATGAAGACTATCTGAGTGAGCGTAGTACCAATGAAGATACTGGTAGAAGTTGGTACACTCACAAACGTCTTAGAAGTGCTTATCGCAGCCTCAGAACCAATAGCGATTGGCTATTTACTTACCAAGAATATGGGCATTTAGATATACCAAATACCACCAATTCTCTTGAAGGTTTATTCAGTGAGTTAAAGCGACAATTACACAGTCATCACGGTCTAAGTGAGCAGCGTAAGTTGCGGTTTATTAAAGACTTTTTAGGGTCAAAGTCACTCAAATAGCATGAATTATGTCCATTAGCGACTACCTTCTGCTTTTTAGCATGAATTTTGTCCATTACACCTAATTTTTAAACAAAAAAAGACCAGAGTATTTATCTGGTCTTTTTTCTTGTGCTTTTTAAGTGTTGAACAATTATCGCAATCGATAATCTTATTTGTTTTTATTGCGGCGACCAACGGTTTTCTTTTCACGTGGCACAGCGACCAGCTCAGCCAATTGCTCAGGCGATGACCATAGGCCTTCTAAGTCATAGAAATCACGGGCTTGTGGCGTCATCATATGTACGACAACGGCACCCAAATCGATTAGGGTCCAGTCAGAATCAATACCGCCTTCACGGCCAAGTGGCATAAAACCCGCTTGCTTGGCTTCAGCGCCGACACTGTCAGCCATGGCGCGTACATGGCGCTTAGAGGTACCGTCAGCGATGACGATACGCTCCATCACGTCAGTCAAACTTTCTACATTCATCACGGTGATGTTTTTCGCTTTCATATCTTCTAGAGCGCTTTGGACAAGGGTTAAGCACTCTTGTAAGCGTTCGTCAGTCATGGTGTTAGTCATAAATTGTAATCTCTTGAATCGTCAATATTAAAAATAAAATGGTAAATCGTCACAATGCCTTCTCTAACGTGCCCCTTAATATATAGGTAGATAGGCAGACGTTTTTTAAGACAAAACGGACAAAGTGGGCAAAATTAAAAGTATAAGGCGATTTTAACGGAATTGGGCAGCAGAATATAGCTGATGGGTAATAATATATTGATAAACAGCAGGATTTAGCCATTTAGCGAATGAATTGGGTGCAGTATCGCTAATGATAGCATTTATTGGCTGTAAAGATGTGATTTGCGTTTCGGCAGCGTGCTTTATATTTAGCGATTGAGATACTTGCGGCAGTGGTTGGTAAAGTTGTTGCTGCAATTGCCGCCTTACTTGCGTGCTCGATATCGCTGCCACAGGGCGCGGGTCTATATAAATGCGACCTTGGTAAGTGTTTTTCAATACACTGCTACCCGTTAAAGGTTGAATGTTATGTATTAATAACTCAGGGATTGAATCGACAGTTAAAGGTTGCAGCGGCATAGGAAGTTGCGATTTTAAGGGATTTTGCCAATCAGTCTTAAGGATGTTTTTATTAAAATCGGGGGTTTCCTCACGATTAAACACCCATAGATTGACATAATCAGTCAGCGCCAAACCGTTTTTCCATTTATCCAAACTGCGCGCACTGTCCATGCCCATGATAAATATCAAACTGTCATTTGGATAGCGGGCGCGCAAGGTCTGTACGCTATCGATGGTATAAACGGGCGGCGCTTGCCAGAGCTCAAGCTCGTTAATTTGTAGCGGCGACTCTTGCGTTGCCAGCTTTAACATCGCCAATCGGTGCTCAGGGTTGGTGCTGTCTTCTTTAAAGGGTGAGCGCGCATTGGGTAATAATGACACCTGTAGCTCGCGCTGTTGCTGCTCAGCTAGTGGCAGTAAACTTTGATAAACGTACATCGCCAGTTGCAGATGACCGTTATGTACAGGATCAAATGAGCCGCCCAAATAAGCGCGAATGGCTGGGGCAGTATTGGCTATAGGGAGATGCTTAACAGTATTTGGCATAAATAAGTGAGTGAAAAAGTAAATAAGAAGGTAGTTAAGGTTAATTTATTGTAGATGGACTATAGCATGTGGCTAATCACTTATCGCACTTATCGCACTTATCTCGCTTATCGATTTTATTATGCCTAACTATAGCGTTGAACAGCCATAAAAAAACCGACCATCATAATGATAATCGGTTAAATATAGAGTGATTACTGATTACTGATAAGTTTTAAGACAATTAAATCGCATCGCTATGCGCTTGGATAGCAGTCAGGGCGATGGTATAAATAATATCATCGACTAATGCCCCACGCGATAAGTCATTAACGGGCTTATTTAAGCCTTGCAACATCGGTCCGACACTGACCACATTGGCGCTACGTTGTACCGCTTTATACGTGGTGTTACCGGTATTTAGGTCTGGGAAGATAAAGACGTTTGCTTGTCCAGCGACGGGTGAGTCAGGCGCTTTTTGCTTACCAACGCTCATGACAGAGGCAGCATCATACTGCAAAGGTCCATCGACAGCGAGGTGCGGCGCACGCTGGCGGACGATTTCAGTCGCACGGATGACTTTTTCGACATCCGCACCAGTACCAGATGAACCGGTTGAGTAACTAATCATGGCAACTTTTGGGTTGATACCAAAGGCTGCGGCAGACTGCGCCGATTGAATAGCAATTTCGGCCAACTCTTCGGCATTCGGGTCAGGATTGATGGCACAGTCACCATAAACGACCACTTGTTCAGGTAACAGCATAAAGAATACTGACGACACGAGTGAGTATTCCGGTGCCGTTTTAATCAACTGGAACGCTGGGCGCACGGTATTTGCCGTGGTATGTATCGCCCCAGAAACCAAGCCATCAACTTCATCCATCTGTAGCATGGTCGTACCCAAATAAACCGTATCTTTTAGGTATTCAGCAGCGACTTCGGCATTGGTTTTGCCTTTACGGCGTTCGACCACAGCAGCAATATATTTATCCATATCAAGGCTGTCAGGATCGATAATCTCAAGCCCTTCTGGCAAGACTAAGTCACGGTTTTTAGCGACCTGTTCGACGTCGCTACGCTTCGCGAGCAATACACAATTGGCAATACCGCGGCTTTGGCAAATACAGGCAGCTTCGACCGTACGTGGTTCCGAGCCTTCTGGTAGCACGATGCGTTTTTTAGCATTTTGCGCTTTTTTCACCACTTGATGACGGAAAGCTGATGGTGACAGGCGAGGCTCATGGTTTTGGCTAAAGTAGGCTTTAATCCAGCTCAAGTCCAAATGCGCGGCGACATAACGCGCCACTTCTTCAGCGCGCTCCGTATCATCGCTTGGAATCTCAGCGCTCATATGTAATAGACTTTGTACCGTCTCAAAGCTGTCATCTTCGACACTCATCACAGGGATACCGGTTTTGAGCGCAGATTGCCATAGCTCAGCGACCGTTGGGCTTGGTACTACGCCACCGGTTAATACCAAGCCTGCCAGTGGAATGCCGTTGATACAGGCAAGTCCCGCTGCCAATAATACATCATCACGGTCACCGGGCACGACGATAAGCGTGCCACGTTTAAATACTTCATCGACACGCGCAACCGAGCGCGCGGTCAAGCTGATACGGTTGATACGGCGTGATTTTGCTTCACCAACATTGAGCCAAGTAGCGTCGAGCTCAGCGGCGATATCCCACGTCCGCGGCACAGATAATGAATCGCTAAATGGCACCACTCCGATTAAGCGAAACTCTTCGGTATTAAAGTGTGGTGATAGGCGCTGGACTTCTTGCATAAAGCCTTCATCCAAGCTCAAAACCGCTTCACCCGGTGCGACTATTTGATTTTCTATGGTGCTTTGTACGTTTGGCAAATCATGCATGCGCATCAAGATACAGCCAAGCGTACGGTCGCTTGCCATACCGCCAAATTCGCGAGCATGGACATCGAGCTTATCGGCCAAATAGGCGGGCTTACTGGTATCAGCGGTGCTGACAAAAATAATCTTGGCATCGAGCGCATGGGCAATCGCACGGTTTATTTGGGCGGCATAAGAGGTTTCAGTCGTTGATACCAAGCCTTCGCAAATGACCACATCATAGTCATCGCCAAGGGTATGGTAGTTGACGACCACTTCTTCCATCAAGTCATCAAGATTGTCGTCACCTATCATGCGCTCAACCCGTTGACGGCTGATAGATGCTGGCGGCTTAAGCCCAAAAGCATGCATTGCCAAAGCGCTTGAGCTGTCCAAGCTGTTTTGCTTATCGAGCGTGTCATCTTGCAAAAACGGCTTCATAAAGCCCGCTTTAATGCCGTTATAATCAAAAGCACGAATCAAGCCTAACGCCGCTGACGTCACGCCGATACCGCGGCTGATGGGCACAAGTAAAATAGTTTGCATAATATATCCTACTGTTTATTATATTTTTAACGAGGTGGTACTACTCTTTATACGTTGCTACCAATCTTACTGTAAACCCAAGGCTTGACGCGTTTCTTGAGCGATACGGCATTCTTCATCGGTCGGTACTACCCACAGCTCAATGCTGCTATCGTCGGCTTGGAAACTGCCTTCGCGGCCACCGACCAAGCTGGCGTTTTTAGCGGCATCTACTTTGATACCAAAATGCGGCATCATCTCTAAGATACGCGTCCGCGTGGTGACCGAGTTTTCGCCAATACCACCGGTAAAGACAATACCCGTAAAGTTAGGTAGGGCACAGCTTAAGCTAGCAAGGTATTTAGCGACACGGTAGCAGAACATCTCAATAGCAAGCTTGGCGTCTTGATGACCTTCGTTGGCTGCTTGCTCAATAGTACGCAAGTCATTTGATAAGCCTGAGATACCGAGCAGACCACTTTCGTTATTAAGTACTTTATCAATTTCTTCTAAGCTCATACCGAGTTGGCGTTTAAGATGGATATGTAAGCTTGGATCTACATCACCGCTGCGCGTGCCCATCATTAGCCCTTCAAGCGGGGTCAGACCCATACTGGTATCAAGACTTTTGCCATCGTAAACAGCCGTTGCCGAGCAACCATTGCCTAAATGCGCTGTTAACCAACCATGCGGGCCTTTGGCGCTGGTAATTTCGCTGGCACGCTCTGATACATAGGCGTGCGAGGTACCATGGAAGCCATAACGACGGATTTTATGTTCGTCATAAAGGGCTTTTGGTAGCGGATAACGGAATGCCACCGGCGGCATGGTTTGGTGGAAAGCAGTATCAAAGACCACCACTTGTGGAATCTCAGGATAAATGGCCTGTACCGCTTCGATACCCAAAGCATTGGCAGGGTTATGTAAGGGTGCTAGCACTTTTAAGCGCTTCACTTCTTCTAGCACATGCTGATTGACCCGTACCGCTTCTGAATATTCACGGCCGCCGTGTACCACGCGATGACCAACAGCGATAAAGTGATACTGCTCTAAGAGCTCAAGGATTCTTTTTAAGGCAAGTTCGTGACGACCACCAGCAATGGCGATTTCTAGTTTTTCACCATTTAACGTCGTGTGTTTGATACGGGCGGTGTCGAGGCCTAAGTTTTCGGCCAAACCTGTGATACGAGTAGAATTGTCTTCGCTGATGAGCGCGTATTTGATAGAAGAGGAACCGCAGTTGAGGACTAAGGTGGGGTTGGTCAGGTTTGATGTTTCAGTGTTTTTGTCATCAAAAGTCGTGGTTAGGCTGGCACTCATACTCTATCCTTAGATTATATTTTGTAAGTGGTGAATCGTCATCGATTATCACCGGTTGTATAAACAAAAACCAGCCATATCCTTGCTGGCGTACGCCGAACAGCTGACATACATAAACAATGACATCGCTGATTTTTATTGTTCTTGGGCTGGGACTGCTTTAAAGGACGTTAAAGGTTTGCATCTATCTGTTTTTAGAAACCAGTTTTTAGAAATCTGGTCTTGCAAAACTTAGGTTTTCGTACTTTTAAAGGTTAATAAGACGCATGCTAGCGCCTCGTCACAGCCACAAGGGTTAAGTATAATGTACCATATTTTTGCGCGTATACCACGATAACTATAAGGTTTTAATCAGCAATCTCATAAGTGCTTAATACAAGTGTACACCGAAGGTCGCGAGTGTTTATCAGCTATAATGAGACAAAAATGCACTCTATAAAAATTGTAAGTAAATTTTTCTGGGTTAATAGATTGATGCTTTATTAATGCTGTAAGACCTATCTATCAAAGCCATATATTCATACGTTCAGTCATTTATTCGAATAAATTTATGGCTCAAACAGAAGTGGTAGGCGCACAGCTTTAACGAATAATGCTATGATTAAAAAATTGTCCTATTTCCTTATTGCAGCCTTGGTTGTTTTTTATGGATAGTTATTTTATTCATATTCTATCTAAACCGTTGCAAGTCAAAATTTTGCAAGATTACAGGTTAGCCATTCTATGTTTACTATACATCGCACTTCTAAGATTAAAAGCGCTGACTTAAGCACTGCTTCAAGTATAAGCGCCAGTCGCCCTGCTACTTATAAACTTATCGCAGCTACTCTGGTGATAGGTTCTACAGTATTGACAGGCTGCGGGCAAAAAGGCGATTTGTATTTAGTAGAACCTAGCAGCCAAACAGTTGAGACTAATAGTCCGGTGCTTGATAGCAGCAGTCATCCGCAAGATGCCGCCTTTGCTAAAATTGACGACAATCAAAATAGCGAGCAAAACGCAGATAATTTTCAGTTGCCTAAACCGAGCACCGATCCCAACGATTATTAATCGTTGATTATTGCTTATTACAATACAAACGCTCAAACGATTTTTAGCGTATTCGGCAAGCTATTTACCTTTATGCCTTTATGCCTTAAAACCTTAATACATTGATTATATTAGAGGTACTTATATGAGTCAGTCAGTCACTACCCAAACCGAGCAGGGATTGTATGTGCATCCTGAAGCCCTAACCGCCCATTTGCCCGCGCTAGATTATCGAGGCGGTGCCTTGTATATGGAGCAGGTCAGTATTGATGAATTAGTTAAAAACTATGGTACGCCGTGTTATGTCTATTCAAAACAAGCGATTTTAGATGTTTATCAAGCTTATACCACAAGCTTTGCCAGCCTAAAGCATCAGATTTGCTATGCGGTAAAGGCAAACTCTAATTTGGCGGTACTTGGTATCTTGGCGCAAGCAGGGGCAGGGTTTGATATCGTTTCACGTGGTGAGCTTATGCGCGTATTGGCGGCAGGCGGCGAAGCTGCGCGCGTTGTATTCTCAGGCGTTGGCAAAACCTATAGCGATATTGAGTATGCACTGACCCAAGGTATTGGCTGCTTTAACGTTGAGTCGATTAGCGAGCTGACCTTAATCAACGATGTCGCAAAGCAGTTGGATAAATCGGCACCAATCTCGCTACGGGTCAATCCCAATGTCGATGCCAAAACCCATCCGTATATTTCAACAGGGTTAAAAGACAATAAATTTGGCATCAGTCATGAAAATGCCGTCGCTGTCTATGAGCAAGCGGCGCAATTATCGCATATCGATATCGTTGGTATCGACTGTCATATTGGTTCGCAATTGACGGAAGTTGCGCCATTTGTAGCAGCTTTAGATAAAGTGATTGAGCTGATACATAGCCTGCGTGATAAAGGCATTCAGCTGCGTCATATTGATTTGGGCGGTGGTCTCGGCGTGCGTTATATCGATGAGACGCCCGTATCTATCGATGAATTTGCCCAAGCGTTATTACCAAAACTTAGTGAGCTTGGTTTAACGGTATTCTTTGAGCCCGGTCGCAGTATCGTGGCTAATGCGGGCGTGCTCTTAACTAAGGTTGATGTGTTAAAACCAACTGAACATAAAAACTTTGCTATTGTCGATGCCGCAATGAATGATTTGATTCGTCCGGCTTTATATCAAGCTGAAATGGCCGTGATTCCAAGCGTTTTACCTGAGAATGGTATCGATACCGATGGCACACAAACGTGGGATATTGTTGGTGCGATTTGTGAAACCGGTGACTTTTTAGCAAAAGACCGTTTGTTGTCATTAGCAACGGGCGATATCTTAGCGATAACGGGTGCTGGCGCGTACGGCTTTACCATGAGTAGCAATTACAACTCGCGCGGTCGTGCCAGCGAGGTGATGGTAGCCGATGATAATCATCAATTGATTCGTAAGCGTGAAACGCTTGAAGCGTTATATGCTGATGAAATGTTGTGGCAAGATAAGTAGCCTATTAAAAACGCCGCGATGTTTAATAATTAAAGTTTTATGATGAAAGCTTAATGATTAAAGCTTAATGATTAAAGCTTAATAATTAAAAATGACCCATTGTTATAACGACAATGGGTTTTTTATGGCCTGCTTTAATTCAAAGTCTAATTAAAAATATTTGTTCGGTTGTAGAGTACTAACTTAGCCTTTGATAGCGGTGATAATTATGATTGTATCTGACAGCGTGCTAATATAAGGCATACATAAAAATAGGATAGGATAACAAGGATATGCTAATAGAATTTACAAAGATGCATGGGCTGGGTAATGACTTTATGGTCATCGATTTGGTGACCCAGCGCTTAGAGTTAACCAAGGATTTGGTGCAACTGTTGGGCGATCGTCATTTGGGCATTGGCTTTGATCAATTGCTCGTTGTTGAGCCGCCGATGCGTCCTGACGTTGATTTTAGTTATCGCATTTTTAATACCGATGGCACAGAGGTCGAGCAGTGTGGTAATGGCGCGCGCTGTTTTGCCCGTTTTGTGCAAGCGCGTAAGCTGTCATTTAAACAGCGCCTGCGGGTTGAGACGGCAAGCGGCATTATTTCGCTGACGACAGACCGTTATGGCTGGGTTGAAGTCGATATGGGTAAACCAAAGTTCGAGCCAAGCGAGATTCCCTTTACCCCAAGAGCGACGACCAAAATCCAAAACGCCTATCATCTGGATGTTAATGGCACGCCAGTGCAGCTTTATGTTGCCAATATGGGCAACCCACATGCGGTTATCAAAGTTGATGACGTGCTCGATGCCGACGTTGCAACCTTGGGCAAAGCTATCGAATCGCATCCTGCTTTTCCAGAGCGCGTCAATGTCGGCTTTATGCAAGTGATGAACCAGCGTCATATTCGTTTGCGTGTCTATGAGCGCGGTGTTGGTGAGACGCAAGCCTGTGGGACCGGCGCCTGTGCCGCAGTGGCGGTCGGTATCCGTGAAGGCTGGCTTGATGAAGGCGAAGACGTACGCGCCCAGCTTTATGGCGGCAGCATGATTATCAAATGGCAGCCGGGTTATTCAGTGATGATGACCGGTCCAACGGCGTTCGTCTATGAAGGCGTTTTTAGCCCAGATGGTCTGATGGCGCAAGCGGGTATCAAGCCTATTCCAGAAGGTTAATTGACAATAGGTTAATGAACAATGACAAGCGGTGTAGGTTTGCTGCTAGGTAAATGCTATGGTCATCTCTAAGAAGGCTGTGTTCAGTAAAAACCGTCAGATGACAGAGCCTACCTCAGATTCTGAGTCGAAAGCTTGGCTATCAGTTGAGCACGCTGCTGCTATAGAGTCGGATGCCGCACTACGAGAATTGTTAGCGCCGGTACATCGTTGGCTTAATACGCTGTCGGTGCGTAATCACTCCGAACATACGCTGGTGGCTTATTTTGCGGGCCTGAACCAGTTGGCGCTATTTTTACGCGGCAAACGTTTGACGTGGACGCGCTGTGATAAGCGCCAATTAGCCCAGCATATCAGCCAGCGCCTCGATGAAGACAAGCTGGCGCTTGCCAGCGTCCAGCAAGAGTTATCGGCTATCCGTCATTTTTATGGCTGGCTGATAGAAGAGGATTTAGCACGTATTAACCCAACCACCGGCTATCAGCTTAAGCGCAGCCCTAGACCGCTGCCATCTATCGCCGATGTGGATTTATTAACGCAATTGCTTGACCAAGAGATACCTGATACGCCCGAACAAGCACGCTTATGGTTGCGCGATAAAGCAATGTTTGAACTGCTTTATAGCAGCGGTCTGCGTGTCGGCGAGTTGGTGGCGCTCGATATGGCAGATATCGATTTGGCTGACCTGCGCGTGCGCGTGACGGGTAAAGGCAATAAAACGCGCTTGGTGCCATTAGGTATCAAAGCTGCCGAGGCGATTAAACGTTATCTGCCGCACCGAAATCTGTGGGTAGAGCAGATGGATAGCGCCTTGTTTATCAGTGAAAAATTAGGTACACGCTTATCAACACGGGCAGTACAGCAACGCCTCAAAGTTGCGGCTACACGTGCGGGC
This sequence comes from Psychrobacter sp. DWR1-2-3, assembly GCF_049896465.1. Lineage (NCBI taxonomy): Bacteria > Pseudomonadati > Pseudomonadota > Gammaproteobacteria > Moraxellales > Moraxellaceae > Psychrobacter > Psychrobacter sp. DWR1-2-3. Next base: position 177,565 of record NZ_JAFCUJ010000003.1, on the reverse strand, counting down.
ATTGCGCAAAATATGTATCCTCATTTATTACGCCACTGCTTTGCGTCGCATATGTTATCTGGTAGTGGCGATTTGCGCGCGGTACAAGAAATGCTTGGTCATAGTGATATCAGCACCACGCAAATTTATACTCATGTTGATTTTGCTAAATTGACCCAAGTCTATGACCGAGCCCATCCGCGCGCGACTCATGCGCAAAATAACAGTGACAGCGATATTACTTAAGTTACAGTTACTTAAGTTGAAGCTACTTAATTTGCAGTTACAGATCTAGTGCCAGTTTCATTTTTAATCATTTAAACCTACATCTATGCCAAACGATGGCAGTCAAAGATAGGCATCTTTTGTCGTCCTTGCACTTGGGCGGCTTTATCTAAGGATGCCAAGACTAAAGCATAATTTTTATTAGCAGGGTCTTTTAAGTCACTATCTTCATAGCTGTTGATAATCGTGCCATCATAAGCGGTAATCGTGCTATGACCCCATGTCTGACGGCTACTGCCATCCTTATAAGCATGCTCACCGCCTTGTGCTGCGCCAATCACCATACACTGACTGTCTAACGCCCGCGCGCGTAGTAACAGCGACCAGTGCGCTTGCCCGGTCAAATAAGTAAAGGCTGATGGCGCGCTTAGCAAATCCGCGCCCGCTTGCCGTAGCCGCTGCGCCAATGCTGGAAAGCGTAAATCAAAGCAAACCATCATACCGAGCTGATAAATACCATCATTTGCTTCGAGTGTCGTAACGACTGTTTGGGTGCCGGGCTCAAAGGTCGCCGCTTCATTATAGCTGCCTTGCTTATCGGCGACAGTCGCAGTAAACAGGTGAATCTTATCGTAGCGCGCTACTCGCGTACCATCGGGGGCAAACAGCTGACTGACTTGGCGTAATCTACCATCGGGTACGATGACACCATCAGGGCGGTAAGGGCAGGGCAGTGAGCCTGCAAGTACATAGATACCATAAGTACGCGCATAGTCAGCTATCGTTGCTGACAGCTCATCAAAATGCTCAGCAGTGGCAAACTGTCGACCCATGCTACAGCAGTTTTCTGGTAGCACTACCAACTGTGCGTCTTGTGCGCGTGCATCGATAATGGCGGCTTTTATATCTGCTAAATTGTCCTCGATATTTTGCTGGCTGTTCATCTGCACAGCAGCAACGGTTAGTTGTCCGTTATTTCTCAAATCATTCATAGTATTCTTCCCGATTTTAAGCTGTATTGAGTTTCCCTTTTATCTGCTCTTTTATCCTATTGTTATTCACGACTTTTATGCATAGGTTTTGCATTGATCTTACATGATTAAGCACTTAGCAGCCCTACACAGCTATTGATGTTTTTATAATTTGAGCAAGAGCTAAAAATAGCTTATCTGGACAGGGTATAAATTATCGTAGCAACATTGTAGCAAAAAATGCTATCGTCATGACCTGATAGGCTAAAGCGCTTATTAGTGATGATAAGCGTTAATAAGCGCAGGCTTTAACCAGCATAACATATAGAATCTTACCCTAATCGGAGTGTAATAAGTCACCCATGAGTATGTCGTTTGGATTGGCGACCACGCTGAGCACCTCACAAAAACTGACCCCGCAAATGCAGCAAGCTATTAAATTGTTGCAGCTCTCTAGTCTTGAGCTCGCGCAGGAGGTACAGGCGAAGCTCGATAGCAATCCATTGCTTGAACGTATCGAAGATGACGATGATGATAATGATGAGTACGACAAGAGTGATGATGAGGCGCTCAATGAGTTTGGCGAATCATTAACGCTGGATAGTTGGAATCAACACGCTAGCGTTGATACGTTTTCTACCTCTACCCATTTATCAGATGATGGTTTTGACTATGTTGACAATAGCAGTGATGACACTATCACTGATGAATATAGCAGCGACAGCTTAGATAAGTTACAGCAGGCCAGTTTTGATGATGAAGCGATAGACAACTATGCGCTAGATGGCGAGGACTATAGTGGTTTTGAAAGCAGTAATTATGCCTCTGCTGCGCCAAGCGCTGGCAGTCTGTCCAATCATTCAGGTCGCGGAGGCGATGAAGACTTTGATAGCTATCAGGGCAGCACCAGCGCGACCATTCAAGACCATGTGCGCTGGCAGCTAAATTTCAAACATCTCTCCGAGACAGATACGCTCATTGCTGAATACTTGATGGACTCTATGGATGATATGGGCTTTGTGCGCCTTGATATCGATGAGTTGTTACAGAGCTTTGATACCATGGCAAGCTTTTATCAATGGGATGAGCGCGTTGAGCATGATGAAGTCATGGCGGTACTGCGCATTATTCAATCGTGTGACCCGCTTGGTGTTGGGGCGCGCAATCTCAATGAATGCTTAGCGCTGCAATTATCCAAGCTTGATACGAATACAAAGTATCTTAAAGAAGCCAAAGCACTTCTCTCAGCCAGTGAGCATTTAGTTAGTAATAATATCAAAGCCTTGACTGAGCAGACGGGACTCGCGCCTGAATACATCACACCCGCTCTTACTCTATTACGCACTCTGAATCCATCACCCGGTTTATTATTCCAAAGCAGTCAGCCTGATTATATGCAGCCATCAGCAAGCTATGATATTCCTGATGTGTTGGTTACGCCTATTCGTCGCCACAATAGCAATAATAGCAACAGAGGTGATATTACTGCCCAAGTAGATGGCTGGCAGGTACGTCTTAATCCTGAAACCTTGCCCAAGCTGCGGGTCAATCAAGAATATGCCAGTTTAGTCAAACGCGGTGATGACAGCCCTGACAATCAGTATCTGCGTGAAAACCTCACCGATGCGCGCTTGTTTATTCGTAGTATCGAGGAGCGCAATCAAAACCTGTTAAAAGTAGTGACCAGTATCGTGCGCTACCAGCAAGAGTTTTTGCAACATGGTGCAACCGCCATGCAGCCGCTTATTCTAAAAGCCATTGCCGCAGAAGTTGATTTGCATGAATCGACCGTCTCGCGCCTGACTACAAGTAAGACCATCTTGACGCCACAAGGGTTGTTTTCCCTCAAGCACTTCTTCTCATCTCACGTCAGCAGTAGCGACGGTGATATCTCCTCAACCGCCATCAGCGCCATGATTAAGCAGCTGATCGCTGATGAAGACCCTAAAAAGCCCTTATCTGACAGTCGCATAAAAGATTTTTTATTGGCAGAAGGTATCGATATCGCCAGACGAACGGTGGCCAAATATCGTGAAGCGATGAATATCGGCTCCTCTACCCAGCGCAAACAAAAGTATTAAATGTTGTGATTCAATGGCTTATCAATGCAGTACTGCTCTTATCAATATGTTTTTTCGTAAATATAAAAAATAAAATTTTTTGATTATATAGAAACATGCAGGAAACATCAGTTTTTATTACATTTAGTTACAGTTTAGTGTCTTGCTACTATTCGCTTTTCATGACAAATTAGAGTCATACCAACAACGAAAACCAAGTATCGATTTGGCTTATTTGTATAAATCATCCATCAAAAATATGATAAAAATGCGTTTATATTTTACTAAAGGAGTAGAGGGATAAAGACGTTAATGATTAAAAAAGCTAAGTGTTAAATCTTATTAAATATGCTTATTAAATATGAAAGATACTAGGTCAGTTATTGGTAAGGCAGGGTGATAAAAGCATAAGTGCTGACTCATCTGTTGATTATAAGTAGCAATATAAGCAATAATAAAAGGACAATAATATGAATGTTTCTATCAGTGGTCACCATATCAGTATTACCGATGCCATGGACAAAGCGGTTCGCGAAAAACTTGAAAAAGTAGAACGTCACTTCGATCAGATTCAAAGTATTAAAGTGATATTATCGCTAGACAACAGCGGCGCAAGTGATGGCGGTAAAAAGACTCATAAAGCCGAAGCAATTATGCGAGTCGCAGGTCAAGAGATGTTTGTCCAAGCCCTTGAAGACGATATGTATAAAGCTATTAACGACATGGCAGACAAACTTGATAGACAAGTGCGTAAATATAAAACCCGTCAAGACCGTAAGAAAACTCAGGGTCCAGGGCGCGATGAACGCTATGAAGATTTAACCGATGTAGAGGCAGCGCCTGCGGTTTAGGTTTAAGTGCCACACGGTTTAATAGCAATGTTTAGCTGCCATATCATGTAAATTTTCTATCATATAAGCTTTATTGTCGTAACCATTGATAATTCTTAGCTCATAAATAAATAGTATAAATAGCAGGATTGTTAATGATAGACGATTAATAGTGTTGATGATTGAAATGGAACAAACGATAAGCTAAGCAAAAAAAGGACCTCTAACGTATTATCGTTGAGGTCTTTTTTATTGTCTTTTTTAAACGGTTGGCTTATAAATCTTAGCCGCCGCCAACCGCTTGTACGACTTCAATATTCATACCTTCAACGATACGCAGTTTATCAAGCTCGCTTTTTGGTATCAGCTCGCCATCGACTTCAACGGCGTAGCGTCCAGTACTAAGCCCAAGTTCATTGACGACCAATTGTACCGTTTGATGGGTGGTCTGCAGTGTCTTACCGTTTACATTAATATTACTCATAGTATGTGCTCCCTAATGACTTGAGATTCCTTTTTATCCAATTATCTTTAATCTATGTTTATCTGTAACTGAAATTTTATCGATGACGGTTAGCTGTGTTATTCATTTTAAACGACTGATTGTGCGTTTTAATTATTGAAACCAAAGTAGCTATTAAATACCGGCGTGATTTAAACGAGACGTCGTTACTGCAAGCCATAACCAACCTGCAATCATCAATACACCGCCAATAGGAGTAATCGCCCCAAACCAGCGCGGTGCACCAAGCGTCATGGCATATAAACTGCCGGCGAAGATAATCACCCCGACCTGCAATAACCAAGCCGTGGTTTGAGTCGCATAATTTAGCCGAATAAGAATGCCCACCAGTAATAACCCAAGCCCATGTATAAACCAGTATAAGGTTGCTGTTTGCCACCATTCAAGCTGCTGAGTACTGACGATAGCTTTAAGACCATGAGCCCCAAAGGCACCCAGAGCCACGGCGATAGCCATATTAAGCGCCGCAATACTTATCCAATTTAGCATGGTCAAACTCGTGTTATAAATAGGGCTTTAATAGTGGTTTTTATCTGATAAATGGGTTACTGAATATCATCAGGTAATATCACACTATCGATGGTCATGGCTTCACGGATTTTATCCATGGCATTTTTCTCGATCTGGCGCACACGCTCTGCTGAGATAGAGTAGACCGCTGCCAATTCATGCAAAGTTGATTTTTGCTCAGAAAGCCAACGCTGCTCGACGATATCGCGCGAACGATCATCCAAGGTATCCATCGCCGCAAGTAGTGCAGATGAGTTATTTTCTTCCCAATCAGATTCTTCAACCATCTCGGCAGGGTCAATACCGTCCTCTAAGAACAGCTGCGGCGCATAGCGTCCATCGTCATCATCGCTTGACTGCGCTTCAAATGACGCATCATACGACGTCAAACGTGACTCCATTTCAAGCACTTGCTTGCGCGTCACATTTAAGTCGTTGGCAATGGCATCAGCTTCTTCAAGCGTTAGCTGGTTGTTGGTCTTTTTAAGGCTACGTAAGTTAAAGAATAGTTTACGATGCGCCTTGGTAGTCGCAACTTTAACAATGCGCCAGTTACGAATGACAAATTCGTGAATTTCAGCCTTAATCCAATGCACGGCAAAGGATACCAAACGTACACCTTTATTAGGGTCAAAGCGTTTTACCGCTTTCATTAGCCCTAAATTGCCTTCTTGGATTAAATCGGCTTGTGGCAGACCGTAGCCTGAGTAACTGCGTGCAATATGAATCACAAAGCGCAGGTGCGACATGACAAGTAAACGCGCCGCTTCGACATCGCCTTCATCGTAATAGCGATGGGCAAGCTCTTGCTCTTGGGTCGGTGTCAAAATCGGTATTTGATGCACAGTATTGATATATGCACCCAAATTTACCCCAGGCGCAGATAAATGCGTTGGCATCGCAGGCACCAAATCGCGAGTACTAGTATCACCAAGCGCGCTGGCGTCATAAGGCGGACGCGCCGCTGCAGCTTTTAGCGCCGCATCGCGTGCTTCGTTTTTTTCGGGCGCTGCGCTGTCTTTTTTACGGGAATTTGCAGCGTTAGTAGAAGTATTAGCCATATTCTTGACCTTGGTTAAATAGATAAGCAATGAGTCAGATAAAAATCTTTATAGTTGTAATTGTAAAGGATAGCGCCGCTTAGTTGCTATCAGTTTTGGTAATGATGAAGTGATATATTGTATCAACAGAATATTTAGATTTTGTTGCTGTAGTCTCTTCGCTATTTGCTGCTGTTGCCTGATTGATGACCAATAATAATGGGTTTACGGTATCTGTTTTTTGGCTCTGCTCACAAAACGCAGTGATATCCGCTTGCGAGTTTGGGTCGGTTGCAACCACATATAACGACTCACCTGCGGCCACATGACGCAGCGCCACTTTGGTTTTTAATAGTGGCATCGGGCAGGCAAGTCCGCGCCCGTCTACCATATCTTTAATAATAATCGTCTCGTGCTTCAAACCTGCGCTATCATTTAGTTTACCGTTATCGGTTGCGCTAAGGGTATCTGCTAGCAACAATTCCAATAGCTGCCTTATCGCTTGCTGCTTTGCTTCAGGCAAGGTATCTGATAAAGCTTCTGACAGATGCATAGCATGCGAGCCTTGTACAATGATGGATTGGTTATCAGCAGACATAAAATTAACCTTTAAGATACCCCACTCTCAACTTGTTTTTCTAAGGTATTGGTTTACTTAGTTTTTAAAATTTCAGTTAAAACAATTAGAATTTTAAATTCTATAAAAATCAAAAGCCTACGATAAGTTGAGATTGGCGTTTTAAGATATCAATGTTTAAGGTAGCAGTATTTAAGACAGTACGGCTGATTAAGAGAGCTTAGCTTTGTATAGTACTGCCCAGAAGCCTTTATCAAGGCCTACCATTATAGCAAATTGCCACTATGTAATTGCAGTTGAATATAGTCATCATAATGTTTGGTCAATCAGAACACCTTATTAGCATTAAGCAATAAATTTATGCTTTAAACTTCAAATTCGGACTATAAATTTACACCGTCTAGATTTACACAACCATGTTGCACAATCGTGACGCACGGCAGCGTGATTGGTAGCCAGAAGCAGACGACAATTGACCTTGGATAAACAAGCTCGTATAGTCAAAAAGACGTTATGATTACTCGTATAGGATACGCACTTGTATTATTCTCATAGACCATCGCTGCTTAAAAAACCAGTAAAGACATTGGCAGAAGGCGCGTTTGCGCTAAAGTTAGGTATGTCTGCTACCTTATTGGCGCTGGTAACCACTGCCAACGCTATCAGCACACAAGCTGCGCCCTTTGCTTATGATTCATGGCAGTCTAGCAATGCAGACGAGTTAGATTTGCCTAATTTGCGTGGACAAGGATTAAGCTTTGCCGAGCAGTATCAAAATAAACTGCTTGGCGAATGGTCGTTAAGAAACATCAATGGTCGCACTAAGATGGAGCATGACCCTTGGATACACGAAACGGTCAAAGACATCACCTGGCGGCTAAATGCTCAAGCACGCCAGCAAGCACCACTCGGCTTGGTCATTATTGATAATCCCAGTATCAATGCTTTTGCAGCGCCCGGCGGGGTTATCGGGCTAAATACCGGGACGATACTCGCGGCAAGCAGTATGGATGAGCTTGCCAGCGTCATCGCGCATGAAGTAGCACATATTAGCCAAAACCATTATGAGAGCGGGGCGGATGAGCGCAAAAAAGCCCTGCTAATGCAAATAGGCGGAATGCTCGCAGCGATTGCGGCGTCAGCGGTCGATGGTGATGCCGCCGCTGCCGTCATGATGGGCAGCCAAACGGCGACGATGAATAGCAGTATGGCTTTTAGCCGTAATAATGAGCGTGAAGCTGACCGCGTTGGGATGCAAATCATGAACCAAGCTGGTTATGATCCACGCGCGATGCCACGCTTTTTTGCGACGATGAATCAACAAAGCCAATTAAACCAAACCGCCAATCAATTCTTACCCAGTTTTGTGCGCTCGCATCCTTTAAGTAATGAGCGCTTAAGTGAGTCGCAAAGCCGCGCTCAGCGTTATACCTCGTTGTCATTAAACCAGCAGCAGCGCCATCAAGCGTTGTTTGATTTGCTGTATTGGCGTGTACAAAGTACCGGCAAACACGTCTCTGAAACTGCACTGACGACCGCCGCTAAAAATAGCGTTGGCGCAAAATTGGCGCTGATGTATTGGTATGGCGAGCAGCAGCGTTTTAAAGAGGCCAATGAGCTATATACTGAGCTATCAGCGTTGCCCGCGCCGCAGCGCCAAGTATTAGAGCCTTTATTGTCTATTACCCAAAGCCAAATCCTTACTGAGCAAAATCAATGGCAACAAGCGGCTGAACTGTTAGAGAGTCAGCAGCGCCTTTATCCTGAGCGCCGCGACCTGCGTCTTTATTTGGCTGAAGCACTGACCAATAGCAATCAGCCAACCAAAGCGCAAGCACTGCTTAAGCCCTTGACTGAGCAGCAGCCAAGCGACCGCTATGCGTGGCAAAGTTTGCAATTAGCCAATGAAAAAATTGCTAAAACGACTGATTCAGCGTCGCTGGCAAAAATCGCCACTATTAATGCGCTGCGTTATCGCAGTCATGACCAGCTATGGAGTGGCCGCTATGACCGCGCGCTGACTTCGTTGACGCAAGCCAAGCAATTGACTGAGCAAATGCAAAAAACCGCGCAAGCGAGCAGCGCTCGTCCGTTACTTGCCAATATCAATGCCGAAATCAAAGCCGTAAAAACCGCCAAAGACTTTAAGCCTTAGGCGGTTGTTTTTATCGCTTGGGTTGATACGCAGATTAAGAATATATAACTTTTCTTAACTTTGATTAACCCTGCAGGGCATCTTTTACCAGTTTAGAGATGAGTGCAGGGTCAGCACGGCCCGCGGTTTTATTTTTTAACACACCCATCACGCTGCCCATATCACGCATCGATGTGGCACCTTGCTCAGCGATTTCGGCATTGACCAAAGCGGCAAGCTCGGCATCGTCCATTTGTTTTGGCATAAACTCGTTGATGATATCGATTTCAAACTGCTCTTTATTTGCCAAATCATCACGGCCATTTTCGGTAAAAATAGTCAGTGACTCATGGCGTTGTTTTAGCTGCTTTTGTAGCACTTCCAATACTTGCGCATCATCAAGTTCGGTCTGGCGGTCAATCTCAATTTGTTTGACCACCGATTGGACGTTGCGCAATACTTTAACGCGCTCAAGCTCACGCGCTTTCATCGAAGTTTTGATACTGTCAGACAAGCTCTGTTTAAGTTGGCTCATTGTTATTATTCCTTATGAGTATGGATAAAATAGTTTTTGGTAAGTGTTAAATAAAAATCTGCTGAGCATTTATCAGCATGAATAACAAAAATTGTAGCATAAAAAACGCCACTGTTATTCATCGATAACAGTGGCGTTAGTGTAGCGCTGGTATTTAGCTAATCGTATTAGTGATTAGTACATACGAGTGGTACGAATAGTTTCGCGTTGTAATTTCTTTTTATAACGCTTTACAGCAGCGGCTTTTTTGCGCTTGCGTACTTGCGTTGGTTTTTCATAAAATTCACGCTTACGTACGTCTGATAGAACGCCGGCTTTTTCACAAGCACGCTTAAAACGACGGATAGCGATGTCAACTGGTTCGTTTTCTTTAACCTTAACTGCAGGCATGAAAGCTCCTTTATTAGGATGAGATGTAAGGGCATTAGTTTGGCTGTGTATTAGTATTTAGCCGTAATATCTCAAGATTATCGGCATCAGCTCAAACTAGGATAGTCTTGCGCAATAGCACAAGGGCGCTTATTTTAATCAAAAATGGCAGTAAAGTCAAAGGCTTTTGCGCATTAATCCATAATTATCATTAAGTTGCACGCTATTATCAGCAATAACGGTCGTAACTCATTTAGACTCATGATTTGCTTGCCCTTAACATAGTGCTCTTTAAAAGTGTATGAATGGATAAATTTACTGCATGGTACAAACAGAAATAAAAAACCCTACTGTCTATAACGGTTTAGGCAGAGTTTATGCTATGATAATTTGCATAATATCAATCGTTTTATGTGCACTTTATTAAGGATGTTGCAATGAAGAAATCAGTACTAAACACGGCGCTAAGCACAGCATTTATCGTCGCCCTTGGCTTTGGTATCAGTGCTTGCAGTGGGGATAAAGAAGGCGAGTCGCACGAAGTCTTAGCAAAAGACCGCGTCGATGAAGCGGCAGAGCTTGCGCGTAAAAACGCACCTGAAGCAGAAGAGCTGAATTTCCCAGAAACAGCGCCAATGCCAGCGGCTGAAGCAGACGCCGCGGCAAGTACTGAAGCCACCACAACCAGCACAGAAGAAGGCGCTGCTGCTACATCAGAAGCGACTGCGACTGCAAGCGCGGATACCGAAGTGGCTAGTACTGAAACTGAGACTAAAAGTACAGAGGCGCCAGCTACGGATTCAGCAACTACGGACGCAACAGCAGTAGCGAATTAGTAGCTTTTACGATAAAAGTACGTTGTGATGAAGGTAGGGACAGCCACTAGCCAGCTATTTTATTAACAAGCTATTTTATTAACAAGCTGTTTTACTAACAAGCTATAGACGAGGGAATAACCATGAAACAAAATACCATGAAGAAAAAATCAGTTGTGAAATTGGTGCTGTCTGGCCTGAGTCTTAGTGCGTTATTAACACTCAGTGCTTGTAGTGGCGGCGACAATACGGCGGCTGAAGAACCTGCTGCTGTCAATGAAACAGAGACAGTGGTTGTAGAACCTGAAGCGCCAGTTGCAGAAACTGAAGTAGCCACTGAACCTGCCGTTGAAGCAGAAGCAACTGAAGCAGTAGAAGCCGAGCCTGCAGCTGCCGCTGAGACAGAAGTGCTAGCCGCTGATGCTGGTGCAAAGCTGTATGAAAAACAGTGTAAGGTTTGCCATGAAAGCGGTTTGTTAGAAGCGCCGAAATTTGGTAATAAAGAAGATTGGGCGCCGCACCTTGCTAAAGACATAGATACGCTACGTATGCATTCTGCCAAAGGCTTTAACAAAATGCCGGCGCAGGCAAATGCTGAAGTGAGTGAAGCGCAAGTGCATGCCGCAGTTGATTATATGGTCGCTGCAGCCAGCTAATTCTGCTTGTTGAAATTTGCTCGACTGACCGCCATTGTAAGCTAACAGTGGCGGTTTTTTTATTAATGCCACAAGGCAAAATATAAAGGCATATAGATGAAAGTATTGGGTTTAGAGACCTCTTGCGATGAGACTGGTCTGGCGATTTTTGATAGCGAGCAGATAACGAGCGACAATAAAGGCTTGCTTGGGCAGGTACTGTATTCACAAATAGAGTTGCACGCCCTTTATGGCGGTGTGGTACCTGAACTTGCCAGCCGCGACCATATTCGTAAGCTGGTGCCTTTATTTAACGAATTGCTAGAGCAGTGCAATATTACTAAAGATGAGATTGATGCCATTGCTTATACCAAAGGGCCGGGGCTTATCGGTGCGCTGATGACGGGCGCATTATTTGGTCGCAGCTTGGCTTATGGGTTAGATATTCCAGCGATTGGCGTTCACCACATGGAAGGGCATTTATTGGCACCGCTGATGGGTGCGAATCCGCCAGCGTTTCCATTTGTCTCCTTACTGGTTTCTGGCGGTCATACTTTACTGATTGCCGCCCATGGTATCGGACAATATGAAATCCTTGGCGAGTCCATCGATGATGCGGCGGGTGAGTGTTTCGATAAAGCGGCGAAAATGCTCGGTTTGCCATATCCGGGTGGTCCAAACATCGCTAAATTAGCGGAAACAGGCAATCAAAACGCTTATGATTTACCGCGCCCGATGCTACATCGTGGTTTGGATTTTTCTTTTAGCGGTATGAAAACTGCGGTACATAATCTTATCAAGGACACCCCATGCTCAGGGGGCTCAGGCAATAACTCTGCTAGTGATCCGCAAGTTCGCGCCGATATTGCCGCCAGTTTCCAGCATGCCGTGGTCGATACCTTGGTGAAAAAATGCGTTAAAGCCCTTAAACAAGTCGATATGAGCCGCTTGGTCATTGCCGGCGGCGTCAGTGCCAATAGCCATTTGCGTGAAACCTTAGAAAGCGAGCTTGCTAAAATAAATGCTACGGTTCATTACGCGCCACCAGCTTTATGTACCGATAATGGGGCGATGATTGCTTATGCAGGTTACGAGCGTTTGCAAGCGGGTCAAGCAGATGATTTGGCTGTCAGCTGCGTACCACGTTGGCCGATGACCGAGTTGCCTGCGGTATAAGCGCTATAAGGTCGCTTGTATCCAATTTATTAAACTTTATCTCACTCAAGGATGACTTATGCAGTGGCTTGCAATTGGACTAGGTGCTGCCATTGGCGCTTGCCTGCGAGGGTGGCTGGCGCGTTTTAATCCGCTACATCACTGGATACCACTTGGGACGCTTGGCGCTAATGTCTTAGGTGGGCTATTGATAGGGCTAGCCTTGGTGTGGTTTGAACGTGTGGGCAGCGGTTTGTCTCCCAATATCAGATTGTTTGTGATTACTGGTTTTTTGGGCGGGCTGACGACTTTTAGCACCTTTAGCGTTGAAGTATTTACCTTTATCCATAATGGCAAACTGCTGGCGGGCTTAGGACTGATTGGGCTACATGTGGGGCTGACGTTATTAGCAACGGCAATTGGCTTTTACTTCTTTAAGTTGGTGCTTTGAGCTTTAATAAATATCATTCAATTAACAGTCTATTTTGGGTGGTCTATTAATAGTTTAAGAAGTCTGTTTAGCTAGTTCCTGTAGGGTATACCCCAGTGAAAATCGACTCATGTGACAAAAGAATGTTTTTTTTAATGGCTAAATTTGTCTTTGTTTGAGATATATATCGTGCCAAGCTGATAATGAGCTTCTTCATTTCCTTGTTCATAGGCTTTCCAGTACCATTCACTAGCTTTGGCATGATTTACCTCTACTCCTTTGCCATACCGATACATTGAACCCAGTTTACTTTGTGAACTTGCGAGTCCTTGGTTAGCAGATTTTTCATACCATCCAAACGCTTTGCCATAGTCCTGATCTACGTCTTCACCCATGTCATACATCAAGCCAAGTTTATACTGTGCCTCAGCATTGCCTTTTTCAGCAAATCTTTTTAGTTTTATAATCTCACCACTTTCTTCGATTAGCGGTTGCACCTGAGAAATTTGTGGACTCGTTGTGCTATGCATTTTATGACACCCTATAAGTAGCATAGGCGATAAGAAGACAACGCAAAAAGTGGCGGTTAACTTGATTATAGGAAAAATCATAGGTTTGTCTCAGTAATTAAAAATTATCTGTTAAGTATATTATCAATAAAGTAAACAACCAAAACCATTTGATAGTCTTAGCCTACAGCCAAACCTTCAAGTCCTCACTAGGGAACCATCATTTACCATAATAGTCGTTATGATATGAAAAAGTGGCTAATATTTCATAACTATAAAAAACTAATTGGTAATGAAACTATACCGGCTTCACAATTCCTTCTAATAAACTCGCAAACCCTTGCATATACGCCGTATCTTGGCTCGAGGTGCGCGTCGCCGCATAGAGCTGACAGTAGACGCCACTGCCTAATGGCCGCGAGACTACCCAGCCTTTTTTCTCATATTCAGCGACCACCCAATCAGGTAATGCCGCCACCCCGCGTTCACTAGCAACCAACTGAATAAGCATCGCAGTCAGCTCGGTGGTACGCATGCTTTTAAAGCTGACCTGTGCTGGCGTCATAAAATTAGCAATGATATCGAGGCGCTTAGCCTCCACCGGATAGGCAATCAAAGTTTCATCGACCAAGTCTTTGGCGTGAATAAATGTCTGCTCAGCCAAGTCGTGGGTAGGTGACAGCACTAAGCGGCTCTCATACTCAAATAATGGCTGATAGCTGATACCTTCTATCGGTAAATTACTGGTGGTAATCAATAAATCGATATCACCTTCCATCAATAAATGATGCGGCTCAGGCTCAAAACCGGTGGCAAAATCCAATTCGACATCCGACCATTCACGGCGATAGTGATTGAGAATCGGCATCAACCAGTCAAAGCAGCTATGGCATTCAGACGCTAAGCGCAATCTGCCCGCTTGACCATGGGCTAAGCGTTTTAAGTTTGCTTTGGTGCGCGTGACCTGCGGCATGATACTGTCTGCCAGCGCCAATACCGTTTTGCCCGCTGGCGTAAAGGTCAGCGGACGCGTGCGACGGTTGACCAAACTGATATCGTAGTAATTTTCCAGCTCTTTTAACTGATGGGAGACCGCAGAGGCGGTGACATGCAGCTCATCGGCAGCAGCGGCCAATGAGCCATGGGCTCGCAGCGCAGTTAGTGTATTAAGATGACGAAGCTCTAGCATAAAATGACCTAACCACTGACGTTAAAGAAATAAGCAATTGCGACTTATAAAGGCTTAAAAATAAAGGCTGAAAAAACGGTTAAAGCTTTTTATCTAATGATGTTAAAGCGGTTATGAAAGTAAAATTTAACATCAGCGCCGACGTAGGAGCAATTGTGAGATAACCACCAAAATTAACGAAGCAACCAGTAAAATGGTCCCAATAGCATTGACCTCAGGCTTAAGTCCCACACGCACCATAGAATAAATACGTAGCGGTAAAATCTCATAGCTAGGACCGGTGACAAAGGTCGATACCACCACATCATCAAGCGATAAGGTAAAGGCAAGTAACCATCCTGCCATCACCGCAGGGAAAATCACTGGAATCAAGACCGTACGTACCATCATAGATTCGCTGGCACCCAAATCTCGCGCCGCTTCCATTAAACGCTCATCCAAACTACTTAAGCGCGCAAAAACGGTAATGACCACAAACGGCAGGCAAAAAGTTATATGAGCCAATAATAGCGAGACAAAACCGAGCTGCAGGCCGATTAATAAAAACAGCGCCAATAGCGATATCGCTAGGACAATCTCAGGTGACATCATCAGCACAAATAGCAGCCCGTTTAGCAGCCCTTTACCGCGAAAGTCATAGCGATGTAGCGCAAGAGCAGTCAGGGTGCCGATAACGGTCGAAACCGTGGCGGCAACCAAGCCCAAGACAATAGAATGCCAAAAGGCATCTAGCATCGCCTGATTATTAAATAGCGACTCGTACCACTTTAAACTAAAGCCGCCCCAGTTATATCCAATTTTTGACTTATTAAATGACATCACCACCAATACGATGATGGGCAGATATAATAAAGTGTAAATCAGACCAAGATAGCCTTTGGCGGCCATACTACCGATGCTAGATGGCTTGATAGAGCGTTTGGTTTTTATGGGTGAGCTATTGATTGACGAGTTATTAGATGAATTACCAGACATTAAGCCACCTCGCTAAAATCAGTCTTGCCAATACGGCGGCTACTGGCGCGATAAGCGAGTAATAATACCGCCATGGCAAGCGTCAAGAGCACACTGGCGGCCGCACCAAATGGCCAATCACGCGCATCTAAAAACTGGTTTTTGATAATATTACCAACGAGCAAATTACGCGAGCCGCCCAAAATATCGGCGACGTAAAACATACCCATCGCTGGCAGTAGTACCAACAGCACCCCTGAGATAATCCCCGGTGTGGTCAAGGGTAGTACCACATGCCAAAAGGTTTGTCGTTTTGAGGCGCCCAAATCTTGCGAAGCAAGCAGCATATCATTGCGTAAGTCGCTAAATACCGCATATAAAGGCAGCACCATAAAAGGAAATAATAAATAGGTTAAACCTGCAATGACCGCGCCTTGAGTATATAAAATATCAATGGGCGCATCGATAATGCCGATGGCCAATAAGGATTTATTAATCAAGCCATTACTGGCAAATAATAGTTTTAGCGCATAAGTTCGTACCAAAGAATTGGTCCAAAATGGCAGTATCAGCATGAGCATCAACAGTGGCTGCCAGCGTTTACTGACTCGAGATACAAACCAAGCAAACGGGTAGCCGAGTAATAAGCAGATGACCGTAGTGATGCCCGCCATCCATAATGAATGCACAAAGACATCGAAATAAAGCGGGTCAATCATGCGCACATAGCTGTCGATAGTGACCGGCAAACTAATAAAAGCAGTGCTATCACGCGTCAAAAAGCTGACCGCAATCACCAGTATATTTGGCAATAAGGCAAAGATGAGCAGCCAACCCCAAATCAGCCATAGCGTTGCGGTACGGAAAGGGCTGTTGTTGCTTAAGTTAGGACGCGCCATTAGCTGATATCCTTTTGGACAGCTAATTTGCTAGTACTATTATTCATCCCATTATCAATGCCGCTATCAAGCGTAGCATCTTGTTCTTCTGGCAACACCCATTCCCAGCCATCTACCCACGATACTTTAACGCCTTCGTTAAGCTTATAATCAAAACTTGGGTCATCTTCATCAAAAAATTCCGAGGCTTTAATAATATGACCGTTCGTTAGCTCAATAATGGAGTCTAAGGTACTGCCTTTATAATTACTTTCAATCACCCGCCCAAGTAAGCCGCCATGCTCTTTATCATTGGGATCATAAATGCGCAAATCTTCCGGACGTAGTAATAAATTGACGATATCACCAACTTGCACGTCATTGGCAAAATCAGGACGGCGCAGATTACGTAAGGTCGTCGGACCCTCTTGCGCTTGTGCCTCGCAGACCTCGACTTCAATCCGCCCGTTGGTCACGCGCCCATCACGATCAGGCTGCTCAGGATAAACGCCTTTGACTTCTGCCTTAAACAAGTTGGTCTCACCGATAAATTTGGCGGTAAATAAATTGGCAGGCGTTTCATAAATCTCAATAGGCGTACCAATTTGCTGAAATCTGCCGTCTTTCATTACCGCAATGCGGTCTGACATCGACAGCGCTTCTTCTTGATCGTGGGTGACAAAGACAAAAGTAATGCCAAGCTCCCGTTGCAGACGTTTAAGCTCAGATTGCATTTGCAGGCGCAATTTATGATCGAGCGCCGATAAGGGCTCATCGAGCAATAGCAGTTTAGGACGATTAATCACCGCGCGCGCAATCGCTACGCGCTGCTGCTGACCACCGGATAAATCTTGCGGTTTGCGATTGGCCAAATGCTCAAGTTGTACCATCGCTAGCATCTCACGCACCCGCGTTTGAATCTCATCTTTTGGCACTTTTTTTAATTTAAGTCCGTAAGCGACGTTTTGCGCCACCGTCATATGCGGAAATAGCGCATATTGCTGAAACACGGTATTGACCGGACGCTTATCCGCGG
The DNA here is from genome assembly GCF_049896465.1 of Psychrobacter sp. DWR1-2-3. Lineage (NCBI taxonomy): Bacteria > Pseudomonadati > Pseudomonadota > Gammaproteobacteria > Moraxellales > Moraxellaceae > Psychrobacter > Psychrobacter sp. DWR1-2-3. The sequence goes on along the minus strand of NZ_JAFCUJ010000003.1, from coordinate 160,211 downwards.
GCAAGCCTGCCATCTGGACGCCATCGAGATAAATCGCCCCAGCATTAGGCTGCTCAAAACCGGCAATCAACCGTAATAACGTCGTTTTACCGCAGCCTGATGGACCAAGCAGGGTGATAAATTCACCATGCTGAATATCAAGGTTAATGTCCTTTAATACTTCGGTTTGGTCATAGATTTTTTTTAGACCAGTCAGTTGCAGCAGCACCTTGTCAGTATGGGTTGAGGCAGGCGTGGACTGCGTTTGTAAATTTGATTCGGTCATAAGGTTGATTCCTAAAATACCAAACGCTCAGTAGCGTTATGAATATTAGATACTGTCAGCAATGTCAGTAGCATAATGGCTTTTTGGTCTAACGGATTATTTAAGGTAGCTAATGGCTTATTAAGTCATTTGGTATCGCGAATTATTTGGCATGGCGATAAGCTGCGGCTATATATGAGGTCTGCTTGCTGCGTATTATAACAAACCCTTGCGGTAAATTAGTGCAAGTTCGTTATCCGTTGGTTGATGGCGCTTGTTCATTTTTAGCATAGGGGCTGTATCTATGTGCCAAAGTTATCTCATAGTTGTCAATAAATCGGCAAGCTAACAAGTGATATTAAAATAAAGAATTTTTACCATTTTTTTGGCTTGCTTCCTATACAATCATTTTATGTATGCTAAATACAGTGATATTTGCCATAGCAAACGGCTGAGCTTAAAGATAAGTCAATGTCAAAAGCAGTACGCTAGCGCAATGTAGAATATTACCCACATTAATAATCAAGGATCCCTTTTTATGCCTAACGATACCCGCCCAAAAACTGGTCAAGAAGCATTAGCGCTGCTTAAAGAAGGTAATGCACGCTATGTCGATAGTTTGACCAGCACCGACCCCTGTACCCAAAAACGTCCAGAATTAATCAGTGATCAAGACCCGTTAGCGATTATTTTGGGCTGCTCGGATGCACGTGTGCCGGTTGAGATTGTATTTGATCAGGGCTTGGGCGATTTGTTTGTCATACGCGTGGCGGGCAATGTGGTTGCGCCATCGCAAATTGGTTCGGTTGAGTTTGCCGCCGAAAAATTTGGCACCAAGTTGGTGGTAGTGCTTGGGCATTCGCATTGCGGCGCGGTGACCGCATGTGTTGAGGCGCTGATTAATCCTGAGCAAAACTACTCACCAAACTTACAATCAATCGTTGATCGTATCCGTCCCAGTGTCTATAACTTGCATGAACTTGCTACTGCCAATGGTCAAGATGTCGATGCAGATGAGCTGGTCGATCGCTCTATCCGCGCCAATGTACGCATGTCGGTTAGCCAATTAAAACACGGTTCGCGCGCGCTAGAAGACCTCACCAATAGCGATCAGCTGCTTGTTGTGGGTGCCGAGTATAATTTAGAGACAGGCAAGGTACGGTTTTTAAATGTTTAATAGACATTTAGCATGAAATGTCTATCATAGTTAGGATACGGCTGGCTGATACGCGATAACATCGACGCCGTATCCACTATTAACGATTAAAAATACTGAAATATTGGGGAAATTATGACTGATTTAGAAAGCTTAAATAGCAATCAAGCCACTAATCATCAAAACGCCATAGCCCAACCTGCAAGCAGCGTAAAAACTGACGGCGTTCAGCCGATTTCAGCTCAGACAACAGGCTATACGTTTAATCATACGATGCTGCGGGTAAAAGATCCTGCTAAGTCATTGGCGTTTTATACCGGCGTCTTAGGAATGACCTTATTGGCGGTGAAAAAATTCCCAGCGATGGGTTTTGATTTGTACTTTTTAGCCAAGCTGACTGAAAGCGAGCGTGAAAACTTGCCAGCTGGTGCTGATTTAGAGATTTTTGCCTTCCGTCAACGCGGTATTTTAGAATTGACTCATAACTACGGTACTGAAACCCAAGCGGATTTTAGTTATCATGATGGCAATGCTGAACCGCAAGGTTTTGGTCATATCTGCTTTAGTGTGCCCAATTTGGATGAAGCGGTTGCTTGGTTCGATGAAAATAACGTTGAGTTTAAAAAACGCCCAGATGAGGGCAGTATGAAAAATATCGTCTTTATTAAAGATATTGACGGCTACTGGATTGAAATCGTGCAAGCAGATTTAATGGGCTAATTTTTTAAAAGCTTGATAAACCTATTAATAAGATGGATTATCTAAACAAGTTTGTAGGTTTGAGAAATCACCAATAAAAAAGCCGCTATCGTTAAAATAGCGGCTTTCTTATTGGTGATAGCAAAGGCTCATTAGTCTTTTTTTACTTTAAAGTCGGTATGGCATGATTTACAGCTTTCACCCACTTGACCGAATGCTGGTAGGACCTGATCCATACTGGTCGCTGTTTGTGCCACGGTATTTAATTCAGCAGTGGCTTTTTGAAAGTTATCTGCTTTAGTACGGAAACCATCAACGTTGTTCCAAACCGCTTCAGTGGCGTTACCAGTCGCTTCTTGGTTTTCAAAATGGCTCCAAGGGCTGGCAGAGTCCTTCGCCAAAAATGCCGCTTGTTCTTTAAATACTTCGGCATCAAACGTATCAGGTGCTTCAGCCATATCACCCATGATACCCATTGCATCACCCCAGCTTTTCATGCTGTCTTGGCGCGCTTTAACGTCAGGGTCAACTGGCGTGCTACAAGCCGTCAGACCTAAAGCGGCTGCCATCAAGGTGATGCCAACGATAGACTTAAATGATTTGTTATTAGAAACCTGTGCCATCTGTATTGCTCCTTTATACGTGGCTAATAAAAAGGCGCCGTAGCATCTTCATGCTCGCCACCTGATTAAATTGCGACTATTAGAATAAATGTTATGTTGTTGTTTTAAGTATTAAAGACGACGATATCTGCTCTGTACTTAATAGCTTGTTTTTAACCCATATCGCTGTTGCTTAAATAACAAGGGTCAGCATCTATCGCTGACCCTTGTTATTTTATAGCTTATATAGATTAAAAATAACCTATTACTGATGTAAACATTGACGCCGTCTGTGGTTTATTATGCCAATGATGATTACAAAGTCAACCAATCACGAGGTTTTAGATAAAAATCGGTCAATTCAAACTCAGGCGACCCTTCAGTAGGCTCAAAGCGATAATGCCAGCTAGCAAGCGGTGGCATGCTGACTAAGATAGATTCGATGCGTCCATTACTCTGTAGCCCAAACAGGGTGCCGCGGTCATAAACGAGGTTATATTCGACATAGCGTCCACGGCGATAGAGTTGAAATTCGCGCTGTGCTTCGGTGTAGGGGGTATTTTTACGCTGCTCAAAGATGGGCAATATACCTTCAAGATAGCCATTACCGACCGCCTTCATAAAATTAAAGCAGGTCTCAAAATCCCAACCACGACTCTCAAGATTGACGTCATCATAAAATAAACCGCCAATCCCGCGTTGCTCATCACGATGACGCAGATGGAAATATTCATCACACCATTGTTTAAAGTCAGGATAGACGCTATCGCCAAACGGTGCGCAAAGGTCATGACAGACCTGATGCCAATGCACGCAGTCAGCCAATACCGGATAAAATGGCGTCAAATCAAAACCGCCGCCAAACCACCAAATAGGATCTTCGCCCTCTTTTTCTGCCACGAATAAACGCACGTTGGCATGGCTGGTTGGGACGTTAGGGTTTTTAGGATGCACAACCAAAGAGACGCCCATCGCTTGTGCTTTACGACCAGCGATATCAGGATGGCGCGCAGTTGCCGAGGCGGGCAAGTTCTGCACATGAATATGACTGAACATCACACCCGCTTTTTCAATCACCTCACCATCAGCTAGGACGCACGAGCGACCGCCGCCGCCTTCAGGACGTTCCCAATCATCAGGCACGAAAGTAGCTGGTTTATCATTGCTACTGCCATCACGCTCTTGCACTTCTAATGCTTGACAGATACGTGCTTGCAAATCGACCAGAAACTCACGCACACGCATGATGTCGTTATGGGTCGGTGTCGTTGTTGCATTTGACATAGAATCTGTTGTGAGAGGATTGGTATTACTCTCTATATTTGGCATACTCATAAAATATCTAATTATTTACTATTTATTAAGGTGTAAGGCAGTATTAAAGTCTTTATCTAGTAGATGACCCATACGATCGCGTTTGGTTGCTAGATATTCAGCATTCATATCGTTAACCCCAACCAATAATGGCACTCGTTCAACAACATCGATACCGTGCTGCGTTAAGTAAGCGACTTTATCGGGGTTATTGGTAATCAAGCGTACGCTATCAACACCGACATGGGCAAGCATCGGTCCGCACATATCATAAACGCGCGCATCAGCCGGTAAGCCTAACATGAGATTGGCATCTAAGGTATCATGACCTTGATCTTGCAAGGCATAAGCGCGGATTTTATTGGTCAGACCAATCCCGCGACCTTCTTGACGCAGGTATAATATCGCCCCGCAGCCAGTCTCTTGTATCGCGTGCATGGCAGTGTTCAGCTGTGGACCGCAATCGCATTTTAGTGAGCTAAAGGCATCACCCGTGAGACATTCCGAATGAATACGTATCAGCGGGATAAGGGGCTCTGCTGGCGCCGCGCCTTGTTGGTTTAGCGCTGTGTCAGCCTGATTTACAACATCAGCTTGATTGACCACAGGTAAACCTACGGTAAGCATGACATGCTCTTGACCGTCTTCATTTTCAAAGATATGAATATCAAACTCGCCGTGACGAGTAGGTAGTTTGGCAGTAGTAATAAATTGATATGACATTAATGTCCTGCATAAGCCGATCATCGTGGCGCTAGAGGTCTATTTAAGCTTTGTGGTATCTGTTAAAGCTTTATAATAATAGCTAAGGTATTGCCTAGGCGCTGCTGATTTAAATAGCAGGTGGCTGATATTTATTGGAAAAACACACAAAGTTCACAGACGGCGCACGATGATTAAAGCGACAATTAAAAATAAATGCTATTATGCCATACTATTTTGACGGATACAGTGACAAGTCTTTGCCCTTACATTACTATGTCGTCACCAAGGTCCGATATGTATGCAAAATCATTGAGCATGGTAAACATTGTCATTAAGCATCATCATTAAACATTGCCATGATTTATAGCAGCATTGATAACCATCTTTATCACTGCCTTTAGCATTATAAGATTAAAAGCAACATAAGATTAAAAGTAACGCCTTATATTAAATAGCGTATTTTTCGTTATTCACAGCTATATTAAAAGCTGTATTAATAATTATATAGCCTGTGGTATCAAGTATTTTATGATGCCGCGCTATTATTAACGCCACTTAGAATATCAGCCTTATTATCGTCCTCGATGTATTCTAAGGTAGCAGAATGGTAGGTATCGTACGTTTTATGCAGCAGTCAACTCATTCCCCACAGTCTAAGTCATTATCTGCGTCAGCCATTGATTCTGCTGCATCGCTATCAAACCTGCAGCAAACGTATGCAGCCATTCCACGTGAGCGTCCGCATACGCCGCTACTTGATACGGTAGACGCACCGATTGATTTAAAAGCGTTTAGCGAGAGTCAGCTAATTACCTTAGCGGATGAGCTGCGGCTTTTTTTGCTTTATTCAGCTGGTCAAAGTGGCGGTCATTTTGGTGCCAACTTAGGCGTGATTGAGTTGACCATTGCGCTGCATTATCTGCTAGATGCGCCGCAAGATCAGATTGTTTGGGATGTAGGTCATCAAGCCTATGCCCATAAAGTATTGACCGGTCGCCGTGATAAGCTTGGCACCATACGCTCAAAAGACGGTTTGACCGCTTTTCCAGAACGCGCTGAGTCGGTCTATGATACTTTTGGGGTTGGGCATTCATCGACGTCTATCTCAGCAGCTTTGGGTATGAGCTTAGCGCTTCGTTACCAAGGCCTTAAACAAACGGTTGCCTGTATTATTGGTGATGGGGCGATGACCGGTGGCATGGCTTTTGAAGCGATGAATGACGCCGTACAACAAGATGCTGATTTGCTAGTGGTTTTAAATGACAATGATATGTCAATATCTTGCTCTATCGGTGGCTTCTCGCGGCATTTAGCGACGCTATGGGAGTCGGGTTATCAGGTTGATATCTCTGATGCAGGCGAGCCAGTACTGTGTCAGCGCCCTGATATGCAAGCCTTTGACCGCCGTAAACGTCATAAAGAGCTGCGTGATGTCCCGCAATTAGAAGACAATTTATTTAAAGCAATTGGTTTTACCTATTTTGGTCCATTTGATGGGCATGATATTCCTGAGCTGCTGCGCGTACTATCGCTTGCCAAGCAGTTAAAAGGCCCTGTTTTAGTCCATATTTATACCACTAAAGGTAAAGGTTTTGCGCCTGCCGAATTAGACCCAGTCGGCTATCACGCTATCAGTAAACTACCTGCTGAAGATAGCGAGAAGGAAGCAGTAAAAGACAGTCCAAAAGAAAGCACACCGCTCTTAAAATACTCGCAAGTATTTGGCCAGTTTTTATGCGATAAAGCTGCTACTGACGAGAAATTGCTTGCCATTACCCCAGCGATGGAAGAAGGCTCGGGAATGATTGAGTTTGCCCGTCAATTTCCTAAGCGTTTTTTTGATGTGGCGATAGCTGAGCAACATGCGGTAACTTTAGCCGGTGGAATGGCAACCCAAGACGTCAAACCTATCGTAGCGATTTATTCAACCTTTTTGCAGCGTGGCTACGATCAACTTATCCATGATGTGGCTTTACAAAATCTTGACGTGATGTTTGCCATTGATCGCGCCGGTTTGGTCGGTGAAGACGGTGCAACCCATGCAGGGGTATTCGATTTTTCTTTTTTACGCTGCGTGCCTAATATGCTGATTGCCGCGCCAAAAGACGAAAATGAATGTTATCACTTGCTCAATACTTGCTATGAGTATCAAGGCTGCACGGCTGTACGCTATCCGCGCGGCGTTGGTACAGGCGCAGTCATTACTCAGCCAGTACAAGTTTATCCCATTGGCAAAGCGGTAGTAGAGTCGGTATTAGGTCAAGATGACGCGCCTAATAAATTAGCGTTATTAGCCTTTGGTACGATGGTTGCGACGGCTCAGCAAGCGGCAGAAAGCCTGATTAACGATAATATAAAATCACACTGTCAGGTACATGTGGTGAATATGCGCTGGGTAAAACCTTTAGATACCCATTTGCTTGAAACCTTAATCGAGCAAGGTGTTACTCATATCGCTACTTTAGAAGAGCATATGATTATGGGCGGCGCGGGCAGTGCGGTAAATGAGTATTTACTGAACGAATCGCCAGCCTTCAAAAATAGCCACCCAGTTATCTGTAATATCGGTATCTCTGATCGCTTTATCGCCCATGGTTCGCCAGCAGAACAAATGGCTGATTGTGGTCTAGATGTTGCAGGGGTCGTCAGTCAGCTCCAGCAATTGCTAAAATAAAACCCTATCATTCATAAAAAATTGCTAAAATAGCGGATTGAAAAATAAAGCATGTCTGCTTTCTTGCTTAGACCTTGCTTAAACCTCGCCTACTTGCCGTAGGTGTGAATTATTTGACAACTTGGGCGGTACAACTGCGGGCAACCATATATTTGGTTTGCTAGGCGGCTATGGGGTTTTATTAATTATTACTATGCGTCAGTTTTGAAGCAGATTTTATTTTTCGTACATTTTATAAGTCACATCTCTTAAGTAGTATTCATTCATCAAGCAAATAGGTTATTTATGGAACCCATGGTCGTCATCGCAGCGCGTGCTGCTGAAAAAGTCGGTAAAGAGATTTTATACGCGCATCAAAACCGCCACAAAATCGAGCTAGATATCGAGTCAAAAGGACTTGATGGTTTGGTCACCCGTATTGATCGTTTCAGTGAAGAGCTGACGATTGAGACGCTAAAAGCCAGCTATCCAAATCATTCATTCTTGGGTGAAGAGTTTGGTATGCAAGAAGGTCGCGGCGAAGATGCTGACTGGTGCTGGATTATTGATCCGTTAGATGGCACCAAAAACTTCGTCCATGGTGTGCCGCAGTTTTGTGTATCTATCGCTGTGCAGCATAAAGGTGTGACCCAACACGGCGTCATCTATGATCCTGTCCGTGATGAGATGTTTTCTGCCAGCCGTGGTAAAGGCGCGCGTCTAAACCAACGCCGTATCAACGTTAGTGAGCGTAAAACGATTGATGGTGGTTTATTTACTACCGGTCATCCGCTTGAGCGTAAACGCAATGGTGAAGTCATCTCTTATGCCAAGCAGCATTTTGAGAGCTTACAGAAAATCTCTGAAGAAGGTGGTCAAGTTCGCCGTTTAGGTTCAGCTGCGCTTGATTTATGTTATGTGGCAGCGGGTCGTTTTGACGGTTATTTTGAGATGTCTATTAAGCCTTGGGATATTGCTGCCGGTGAGCTAATCGTGACCGAAGCACGCGGCGTGGTGGTTGACCATACAGGCGCGCACAACTCGATGACCTCAGGCTCTATTTTCGCTTGTAATATCAAACTATTAAAACCATTGATGCAAGTGGTTGTCCCAACTTGGGGTGATGCGTTTTAAGCACCGCCTAAGCGTCAACTCTAAGCATCATCTAAGTATAGTTATTGAGACAACTTAATATTAAAAAGCTGGTTCCGTTATGGAGCCAGCTTTCTTGTTTTGCCATTACCTTTATGGCTAATTTTATCTTCAACCGTGATCCCTTGGAACTCAAGCTCCTTACTGGTGCGCTCCAACAGCTGTAACTCTTCTTCAATTAGTATCAGCATATCTTGTACGTGCGGCAAGGCTTTACTACAAGCGGTAATCCCAAATTCAATCTTGTCCAAGTAGCTAGCAAGGGTAATATTCATCGCTTGACCGTCGAATACAATAGAGGCTGGGTATAAAGACTGCAGGCGCGCGCCATTCCAATATAGCGGTTTTTCCGAACCAGGAACATTTGAGATAATCAGGTTAAATGCCTGCTTTTTAGGGAACAGACCGGTTGCCAAATTGATGCCTTCCCATGCATAAGAGACGACACTGTAATTGATAACCTGCGCTTGATTCATACGGCGGAAGCGGCGTTTACCATTATTCATACTGCGATGAATCAGCTCGATTCTGCTGAGTGGATCGTCTAAATGGGTGCCTAAATTGGCCAGTACAAAGGACAACTGATTGCCGGCAACGCTATTATCGGTACGTAATGACATCGGTACAAAAGCAATCAAGGGCTTACTCGGTAGGGCATCTATCGATAGTAAATAGCGACGAATAGCACCAGCACAAACAGCCAGTACCACATCATTTTTACTGATGTTTAAGCGCTCAGCAATATCATTAAAGCGCTGTATCTCATACGACTGGGCAGCAATGCGCCGTGAGGCTGAAATGCGTTTATTGAGCACACTCATCGGCGCGGCAAAGGTGCTGACATAACTGTCGTCGCCATAATTTTTTAAATTATCGAGCAATTCTGTAAATACTGGCTTAATGGTGGAAACTTGCTCTTTAATGATACCCAAAGCAGAGCGCTCTTTAGGTAAAATCGCATCAACTTGGTTGCGATGGCGTGCCATTAACGACCAAATTGGTAATGTAACCGGTTCGGTCGGTGATTGAGATAAGGATTTTTTGACCAGTCGCATCGCCGCGATGCCATCAACCAACGAATGGTGGATTTTAAAATATAAAGCAAAACGCTCAGGAGCGCCTTCGTTTTCTGGCTCAATACCTTCAATGACGTGACATTCCCATAGCGGCATCGCACGGTCTAAGAGACGGCCATGCTCTCTTGAAACGTACATCAAGAGCTCGCGTACACGGGCGGGCTTTGGTAGTGCCACATGATGCAAGTGATGCTCAACATCAAAGTGCTTGTCTTTTTTCCAGAATATTGAATGCTCGAGCACTTGGTTAAAAGGAAAGGTTGGCGGCACCTCAGAGTGTTGCATTTGTTTGACCAATTGACAAACAAAACTGTTATCGGCATTTTCTGGCAATTCAAATAGGAATAGACCCCCAACATGCATGGGTTGTTTACGCGACTCAAGAAGTAAGAACAACTGGTCGACTGCTGTGAGAAGTCGCATAATAAATCCTTTTATGACGATGAATGAAAAATGGCAATAAAATAAATAGGTATTCAGTTAAACAAAGGTAAAGCGTAACTAGAATAAAGCATTTAGCAAAAACGATTAAAAACCTAAAAGTAGTCACAAAAACATCTTAATATAAAAATCATGGATCACGAGACTTTTATTATTTAATTATGCCATAACCCATATTTTTAGCGGCTTAAGCTTATAAAATCAAGAAAATTATAGGCTAAAGTTTAAAAGCTTAAGCTAAAAAGCTACTGAAAAAAGTATCCGGTCTGCGGCGAGCTGGCAGCGGCCATTTTGCGCATCGGCATACGACCGGCCAAAAATGCTTGACGTCCTGCCCAAATAGCATGTTTCATAGCATTTGCCATCATCACTGGATTTTGCGCATTGGCAATGGCTGAGTTCATCAGCACGCCATCACAGCCAAGCTCCATAGCAATCGCGGCATCAGAAGCGGTACCGACGCCAGCATCAACCAATACCGGTACATTAGCATTCTCGATAATGAGGCTAAGCGTATGGCGATTGAGCAAACCAAGGCCAGAGCCAATCAAGCTACCAAGCGGCATAATTGCCACGCAACCCATGCTCTCTAATTCTTGAGCGACAATAGGGTCGTCAGAGGTATAAACCATGACCTCAAAGCCATCATCGATTAACACTTTTGCTGCTTTTAAAGTTTCCATCACATTTGGATAAAGGGTCTTTTCATCGCCCAAAACTTCTAGCTTAACCAGATTATGCCCGCCTAATAGCTCACGAGCAAGCTTACACGTACGAATCGCGGTTTCGGCATCAAAACAGCCTGCGGTATTGGGCAAGATAGTATATTTATCCGGTGAAATGACATCTAATAAATTTGGCTCATTGCTATTTTGACCAATATTGGTGCGGCGAATAGCAACGGTGACAATCTCAGCTTCTGAGGCACCAATAGCAGCACCCGTTTCAGCCATGTCTTTATATTTACCGGTACCGACCAACAATCGAGAAGAGAATGTACGACTGCCGACAGTAAAAGTATCTTTTGACAAGGACTCTTGTGAAAATGACTGAGCGTTGGCAGGAGAGTTTGCGGCTTGTGACATAAGGATAATCCTAATAGCGGGCGAACAAAGGTGTTATTAATGACAATAACAAGGGTGTTACTGTGGTCAATAAGAATTTTTATCAAATATTAGCAGAGGCAAAACATAGATAGGCATTATGGGTCTAAATGCTTGCGATGTTAAATGCTAATAATATAACTGCCTAAATAGCAAAGTCATAAATCCAAACAAAGCCTTGCTACTTGCCTAAAACAAAATGTTATTATAACAAACTCATGCGCGCTTACTGACAATCTTTACCCAGTTTAACGATTTAGGCAGGCGGCTTTAAATAGTCAAGTCAGTAGTATTTTTTAGCATGTATTAGATTGTGTTTTCAAGGCTGTTTTCAAAGCCATTTTCAAAGTTATTTTATAAACTGTTTTATAAGTTCTTTTTTAAATTAGCCACTCACTAGGTCGTCTTTATGCTGCAGCTGCCGTACAGTTTTGCAAAACGCCATCAAATTTTGGCCATTCTTGCTATTGATCCCGAGTTGCCGCCGACACTGGTGTTGACCAAAACCACGCCACTATCCGCCATTAATGAAGCGGTGCGTTTTTTACAGCAGCAAGGCGTGCGCGGCGTACCAAATTACGAAAGTATTAGCGCTGATGATTTTGAAAAACGCATGAATGCTGCTTATGCCGGTAATACGGGTGAGTCGCAGCATATCGCCGCTGGGATTGAAGACCATCCTGACCTTGATAGCTTGGCAGATAGCGTCCCCGAAACGGAAGACTTGATGGACCAACAAGACGATGCGCCAATTATTCGTCTGATTAATGCGCTATTGTCGGAAGCGATACGTTTAAATGCCTCAGATATTCATATTGAAACTTTTGAGAAGCGGCTAGTGGTACGCTTCCGTGTCGATGGTGAACTAAAAGAAATCATTACGCCAAAACGCCAATTGGCGCCGTTACTGGTCTCGCGTATCAAGGTCATGGCCAAATTGGATATCGCCGAAAAGCGCGTACCACAAGACGGTCGTATCAGTTTAAGGCTGGCAGGGCGTGAGGTCGATGTGCGGGTATCGACGCTGCCGTCAAGCTTTGGTGAGCGGGTAGTAATGCGCCTGCTCGATAAACAAGCGGGTCGTCTGAATATGACGTATCTCGGTCTATCTGATAATGACTATAGCGAGCTTAAGCGCTTAATCCATCGCCCGCATGGCATTATCTTGGTGACTGGACCAACGGGCTCGGGGAAAACCACGACGCTATATTCGGCATTGACCGATTTGAACGATCAAACCCGCAATATCTTGACTGCTGAAGACCCTATTGAATTTCAGCTCGATGGCATTGGGCAAACGCAGGTTAATAATAAAGTCGATATGACCTTTGCTAAGAGTTTACGCGCCATGTTGCGACAAGATCCAGATGTGGTGATGGTTGGTGAGATTCGCGATTTAGAAACCGCTGAAATTGCCGTGCAAGCGTCTTTGACAGGACATTTGGTATTATCGACACTGCATACCAATACCGCCATCGGTGCGGTCACACGTTTGCAGGATATGGGCGTAGAGCCATTTTTGTTATCGTCATCGCTGATTGGTGTCGTCGCTCAGCGCTTGGTACGGACGTTATGTACACATTGTCATGGCTGGCAAGCTGCTGATAATGAACAGGCCAAATTATTTACTGAAATTGGTATAGCGTCGAATGCTAAAAATACGGCTACTGAAAAATTAGTAGAGAATACTATTAATTTGCCGAAACCCGTTGGCTGTGATAAATGTAATAATTCAGGCTTTAAAGGGCGGACGGCAATTTATGAAGTGGTGCCGATTGACGATACCTTGCGCCGGATGATTCATAGTAATACTGCCGAGTACGAGTTAGAAGAATACGCCCGTCAGCAGACGCCATCGATACGAGCTGATGGACTACGCAAGGTCATAGAGGGACGGACGACGTTAGAAGAGGTACTGCGGGTAACCAAAGAAAGCGCCCTAACCGATGATGCTATTATTGTATAAAGAAAAACGGTTATTGAGTCAAAAGTCAGTGCAATTGGCTCAATAACCGCGTAATCAAAAAGTTAGTTTGGTTTATTTGTAATAGCGCTGCTATTTTGCGGCGATACACTCAACTTCGACGCTTGCGCCCGCTGCCAGCTCTGAAACACCAAAGGCTGAGCGTGCAGGGTATGGCTTAGCCAACTCTGCTTTATAGACTTTATTAAAGTCATCAAAATCATCCATATCGGTCAGCATCGCCATACATTTGACGATGTCTGATTTTTGATAGCCGTACTTTAACAAGGTTTCATGGATATTATCGAGCGCTTGTTTGGCTTCCGCTTTTACGCCGCCTTTGACCAATTTGCCGTCTTTAAAACCAATCTGTCCTGACATATAGAGCGTATCGCCAACACGTACCGCTTCTGAAAATGGATAATTGCCACCATCACCGAGAAAGACTGGGCTAGATTTGGTGACGGTTGCATTATTAGTCGTTGGCGCTGCATTGGCAGTAACCGCAAAGCCCAAGCCTAATAAACAGGCGCTAATCAGCACTGCTTTAGATAATTGAGTGGTCAGTTTATTAATATATATAGACATGCTTGTCTCCTTATTATAGTGGTATTTCTTAAATCCATTTTTTGGTAGCTATTTGCTTCTCTAACAAATTGAAATTAATTGCTCTCGAGTTCTGGCGTCGAGTGCTTACTGCTTTCTTCACTCTCAGGTTGCTCTGTTTTAGGTTGCTTGTCTTCAGATGGTTGGTCTTCAGACGGCTCATCTTCAGTTTTTTTATTGTCAACTTGATTACTCTCTAGCGCTTTAGCGGCTTTACCTTGACGGCGCGCTTCTAGCTCAGATTTGGGTATCCAAGCCCACGTCATCTCAACGACGATAGGGTCACGGTCGCTATCTGACTCACGGTCATGAATCACGCAAGGAATTACCATTTCACCCTTTGGCGTGTTCAAAATATCCAAGCGCTGCTCGTCTGATAATGACGCCACGGCAGCAATCTGACCTTTTTTAATCGGACGATAAAAATTTACCGAATAAGATTTAATTAATAATACGCGGTCAGAGGGTAGGTTTAAACCCAAAATAAACCCTGTTGCGGTTTCAGCAAGTAAAGTGATGGCAACGGCATGGACTGAGCCAATATGATTTTGCACCGCTTTGGTATTATTTAAGCTGACCACCACTTGATTGGGGTCGACAGTCTCATAATAGATACCCGTTGTGCCCACATACGGCACCACCTTACCAAAGGCTTTCGATAAAATGCTGGCGCGCGCACCCGCCGGTAAATACTTGGTGACAGATAGCAGTTTGGTAAATTGGTTGCTGATAGGTTTTAAGGTGCTATTTGGTTTTTCGACTGGCAATCTTGTGTTGTCAGCTACTTTGGCTGCTCGTTTATTGGTCAGCTTGGTAGGGAGTTTTTTTAATAATCCTGACATACAACATTCCTCAATTTGGAGTGGTTGAATCATATTAATTAACCAAGCTGGTTCATTAGGCTAGCCAACTGGGTTAATTAACGGATGGTTAGAAAATAAGCGCTAAATGAGAAAAGTAACCAGCTTTATCCTAGCAGCTATTTTAACGCTGGCGCATTTCTAACTTAGTAAATTTCTAACTATGGTACATTAAGTGCCGTATCGCTACTATTATTAACATGAACTGCTGCGCTTATAAAATATGACTAACGTAACGATACCTTAAATGTTCGCAATAAATATTAGTAATAACATCGCTAACAGTAAGGTTGCTAAAAATGGTACGACTGAAAAACAGCATCACTGAATGTTAGGTCATCTAATGCAAAAGAGCTACGTTATAATAGCTAGACTTTCACGTGGCTAAAATGCTGAAGTATGGTTGCCGTGATTTTTTAATACTGGATAAGGCTATGCCGGATATGTCTCCTCAAAAACCGACCAATATCATTTATACCGGCGTCGCTGGTACGGGTAAAACCTATCGCTTGCTACAAATCGCGCAGCAATATACCGACTATTTACCAAGGATAAATGACAAGGATTTATTGGGACAACTGCTGCAGGAATTAAACTGGCGTGATGTCGTTTGTTTAATATTTTTGGATTTTAAGTCCAAAAGACAGGACTTAGTCAAGGTGCCAGAAATTGTCAATCATGAGTTTTTTGTTGGCAAAGCGGCGCAAAATGCGCGCGAGAAAAACTTAAGCAATACCGCTTGGTCTGTGCTGCAAATGCATACGCCTGCTAGCTCACAAACGGTGAGTTATAAAAATAGAGCCAGCCAAGCCTATTTTGATAAAGATAATAGCGGCGCATGGTATCTGCTCCCAGAAAGCATGGATTTGTTAAGCGATTTAGCGCAGCAATTAGCCGAGTTTCAGCAGGCGAAGCGCGAGAATAATAGCCAAAATCAAGAGTTTCGCCAACAGCGTTTTAGTATGGTCAGCTTCCATCAGGCCTATGGTTATGAGGAGTTTGTCGAAGGTATCCGCCCTGTGATGGCGGCGACCAGTCCTGCAACGAATAGTTCGTCGCAAATGAGTTACGCCATTCAAGACGGCGCATTTTTAAAATTGTGCCAACGCGCTGCCAATGACCCTGATCAGCGTTATGCGATGCTGATTGATGAGATCAATCGGGCTAACGTGTCACGCGTCTTTGGCGAGCTATTGAGTTTGATTGAATCAGACAAACGTGCTGGCATGTCAAACGCGATGACGGTCCATTTGGCTTATTCAGGGCGAACCTTTAGCGTTCCTGCCAACGTTGATATTTATGCCACCATGAATACCCAAGACCATTCATTAGCGCCGCTTGATATGGCATTACGAAGGCGTTTTCGCTTTATTGACTGCCCGCCGCAGCCTAAATTATTGCCTATTCTTTATCTTTATCTTAATCTCAATCAAGACTCAGAAGCAGTTAATTCAGTAACGCTTAATACAAAAACAGCTAATCCAGCAGAAAACCGTTATCCAACAGAAACCATTGATTTAGCGAAACTCTTAACGGGTTTAAATAATCGCATCACCCAAACGCTAGGGGCAGAGGCGCAACTAGGTCATGCATTTTTATGGTCAGTAGACAGTCTTGAGCAATTGCAAACGGTGCTTATTGAGCAAATCATTCCGCAATTGGCGCAAGCCGCGGCTGGACAAGTGACTATTTTGCAATATATCTTCCAAGATGAGCAGCAGCCGATAAGTGCGCAGTTTATACAAGATAGCCAAGCGCTCATCAATAATGATGCAAATAATTCGGTTAATCCAAATAGTCCAAGTCAACTGTTTGCAGGACATCAATCCTTTCTCGGTCAGTCTATAAGCAGTGGCAATTATAAAATTAATACTGATTTACTAGATAACAGCGCTGAGTTTACAAAGCCGTTTGTCTATCAGCGTTTATATTAACAAGGTTGCTAGCTAGTGATGAGTAGAGTATTACAGTCTGAGGATACAGCGATAGGTAGCAGCATTAATGGTGCTAATAGCGCTAATAGTACTAATAGCGTCAATGCAACTACGACTGATACTCATATTATTACGGTATTTGAACATCAGCGTTTAACAGCGCGTGATTTCATGCACGTAGCGGATTTTCACTGGTTAATGGCGCAGGAATATGCCGTTTTTAGTATTAAACGCCAGCAAGGACAATGGCAGCTAAAGGTTGGCCATTATATTGGTATTATTTTATTGCCAAGTGGTATGACACTTGAGATATTGCCCAAGTTGATGGCAAGAACGTCTACTAAGCACAATCAGCAGCAACCATACGAGCCATCCAAATCTAGCGCTATCAATCAGACGCGCCAATGGGTGCAGGATATGTTGGCTGACTTAACCAATAACAGCCATTCTCAAAGCAAGCTCCCTAATACAAAAAACTTAGGTCAATTTAGCAATCAGTTAGCCGCGCTACCACTCACAGCACTGCCATTATCAGACTGGCTGATTGCGCAGTTTTTACAGCGCTTATCTCACTATCGACCGACCAAGCACTATCAGGCACAAATTCATAACCAAGCAGCGCTACAAGGTCGCTTGCTTATCAAAGAGCAATTACGCCACAATAGTATGCAGCCGCATAAGTTCGTCTGTGAGAGCAGTGTGCTGAGCCAAGAGATGCTTAGTAATAGATTGATTAAAAGTGCGCTGGTTTTACTTGCACCGCTATTTTCAGCATCACCGCCATCATTACAGCAGTGGCAACAAGTAGCAGTATTAAGTCGCTATGAGCTGCAGCGGCTCGAGCTGCTATATCAGCAAGCAAAACACCAGTTAACGCTACAGCCTTTATCTCGACAGCAATTACAAGCGGCGCAGCAGTTACTAGATTTGGCTTATTGGCTATTGCAACAATCTAACGCCCATACCGGTAATGGTATTGATCCGAATCCATCAGCCGCTCTCAATCCCTCTCAACCACGCTTATGTTTATTGATTGATATGAATCAAGCGTTTGAGCAATGGGCAAGCTTGCGTATAGCGACAATATTTCAGCAAGTCAATTTGGCTTATCAGCCCTTATTTCAAACGCAAAGCGTCTGGCTAAACGATGCAGAAGGGCGGGCATGTCTGTCTATTCGTCCCGATTTATTGATATATAAAGCAGCTGCTGACAATGGTGCTTATCTCGGTTTAGGTCAACTTCAAAATCAGGATGATATAGAAGTCAGTGAGAGTGAGAACGCAGGTGATTATAGCTTAGGTCATTATAGCCACGTGATTGATATGAAATGGAAGCACCTAGCGCACGCCGGTGCGATTAGCGCCAATGACGCCTATCAGTTGACCAGTTATGCGCAGGCTTATCGTGCAGAGCAAGTATGGTTGGTTTATCCGGTGCAAGATGATATCAGGCAACCCGTTGAGCTTAAACAACAAGCGTATGATAAAGGTGATCGTACAGAGTGCCGTAAAACACCTGATCGGCAGTCAAATCCCGCCCGATTATGGCTGATACCTTTTAATGTTATTACTGGAAAGATAAATGGTAGCTTGCTTCCAGACGTAAATGTAGTATAATGAGCGCTGTCGAAAACGACAGTATGTATTATGGTTGGTGAAAACCAATATTGCGTTAACGCTATTTGCATTAAGATTTAAGGTTTTTAAAAGAGTTTAACGATTCTTTGAAAATAATCAAAAATAAGTGTTGACACAACCGGCTTTAACCCTTAATATATGCACCTCGATAGCAAGTAACATTAACAAGTTAGCGGTATTACCGATAATAAGTTAAGCAACAAACTATCGTGATAATAGAAAATTTCGGAGTGTGGCGCAGTTTGGTAGCGCATCTGGTTTGGGACCAGAGGGTCGTAGGTTCGAATCCTATCACTCCGACCATCTATTTAAAGAGCCTTACAGGCTTTTTTTTATGTATAATGGTTTAGTTTCTGCTATGCTAAATTTACCAAGATATATAAAAGTCCTCTAAGAGCGCCTGTAGCTCAGTTGGATAGAGCATCTCCCTTCTAAGGAGGTGGCCGCAGGTTCGAATCCTGCCAGGCGCACCATTTAGCCTGTCAATCTTGCCTTTTTGGCAACAGTTATGGCGGTTGTAGCTCAGTTGGTAGAGCCCCGGGTTGTGATCTCGGTTGTCGTGGGTTCGAGTCCCATCAGTCGCCCCATATTTTATTCTGCATTACCTTCCTCACTACCTTCAAAAAATATTAAAATAACTCTATTTGCCATTACTGGCATTTTTTCGTGCCTGTCTGTTTAATATTCATGCGTGTTCTCCATGCTCTCTAAGTTATGATGCTATGCAAACTATTCTGCTGTTTTAATTCTTATCAGTTATAAACTTCCTAGGCATTTAATTATATAAGCGCCTGCTAGCCTTTTTTCGCTTTTTTTCTTATGATAGATGTTTTTGCTGACTTGCTAGGGTTGTCAAATAAATGTTTGATAACTCTTCTTAAATCCAGCTGTTAAATCAAATTATTTGCTTCATGTTTTTAGGTATTTTTAGACGTTTTTTTGCTTCGACTTTATCAAACATAAAACTTCTATCGTCAGTTCAAAATAAAATTGATACGTTAATAGTGATGGGCGATGCGACGGGTATAAATCCTTCTTACTTGCTGCTATCACAGCGGCTAGGAAAAATTTATCCCAATTACACTGTATCGGTTTTAAAGTGAATCCTTTATAGAAAATAAAAATTGCACCTTGAATACTTTAAGAGATTTTGCAGTGATAAGCGCTTTGTCTCTTTTTAAATCTGATGTCTATTACGTACATATTACTGAGGAAGTGATGGATGGACGCACTGAGCGTGTTGCTACAAAATGTGCATTTATTCGAAACGAAATATTATCGTTTAAATGGCGCTGGTCATTGGTCTTATTCAATCACAAGACAGGATACGATTTTATTTTATTTGGTGATGTCGGGTGGTTTTGTTATTGATGTCGGCAATGGCCCGCGAGAAGTGCATGCTGGCGACATGATTATGGTTCCAAGTGCGCATAAGCATGTCAGTTACGCGCTGAATCATCATGGTGATAATGCTGCATCGTTAGATGCGTCATTGGCAAATTGTCAAAAGCATACACTGGATCTTCAGGGTGAGCTTGACGGTGAGCCCAATTCATCGCTGATACTGATTGAATGTAAGTACGATAAGGCGATGATTCGGCCTTTATTGTCCGTCTTGCCAGCGATATTGCCTGAAATTAGCGAAGAAGCTGATGGTCGGTTTGAAGTCATTGATGTCGAGATTCGGCTGCTGACGTTAGAGACTGAACACGAACGTATGGGCAAAGCTGCGGTCATCAATCATTGGGCAAGTATTATGATGATTGAGTGCCTGCGGGTATATATTGAAAGCCTACCTGAAGCGACTGATAATTGGCTCATAGCCATGAAAGACCCGTTTTTGACCAAAGCGCTGGTAGCGATGCATGAGTCGCCAAGCAAAAATTGGACGATTCATAAGCTTGCTGAGGTGGCAGGAATGTCACGCTCAAGCTTTGCGCAGCGTTTCAAGGAAGTGGTCGGCATACCGCCATTGACCTATTTGATGGATTATCGCCTGCGCTTAGCTGCCCGTTATTTGCGGTTGCAGCAAAATAGTATTAGCCGTATCAGCGAATTGGTCGGTTACGCCTCAGATTCGACCTTTAGCCAAGCCTTTAAGCGTGTGTATGGTGTCTCGCCAAAAGCCTATCGCCAGCAGTATCAACAGCAAACGCTTGCTTAGTCAGCTCTTAGCTGTCGTGCATCTTTAAAAAGCGCTCAGGCTATTTATTTGCCTGAGCGCTTTTTTTATTGAAAACTCATTATTAATTGGATGTTTTTACTGCTTAACAGACCCTTTATCACTGAGTTTGATGCCTAGTATTTCGGTGATGGACAGCTGACAATGTACTGAGGTTCAGGTACTATAGAAACATGAGTTGCCCAAGACTAGATGTACTGATGCGCGTTGATGCGTTGATTTCTTAGCAGGTAATATCTCAATCTCATGGTATGACAGCCATGCGATGGTGATAGCTAATATGACTTGGGTAATGTTGATTTTTTGCAGCTGATGGTATTTTATGACTGAACCGACCGCTAAACCAACCGTAACCTTAAATGATGCTCAAGGCGCTACTATGCCTACTAATCATACAGACGACGTTAATAAAAAAGGCGTTAATCAAAAAGACGTTAAAAGTAAGGTAAAAAACAGTCAGCGAACGGTAAAAAATAAGCAAAAAGGTCAAGTGACGGCTGCGCTTGATAAAGCGGCATTATTAGCATTATTTACTTTGCCAAATGCTGAGCATAACTCTGACGAATTATCAGGCGAAAATCTAGCCGCTGAAAAATCAGCATCTAAACAATTACCGCTTGAACAAGCTGGTATAAATAGTGACAACGAAATACCTGCTAATCAAATATCTACTAACCAACTACCTGCCCATCAAACCCTAAGTACTGCCAACACAGAGAACAATGTCGCCGCTCAGCGAGTGGCGCTTTATCGTGCTCAGCATGAGCGTACGCGCCAGCTCTATATGGCGTCTGCTGCGACCCGTCCTACTTATTTGGTACAAACGCTAAAAACACAGTTTGCAGAATATCAGCAATATTTACTGGCGCAGCAGCTGGATAAACGTGGTCTTATGGATACCGATGGGCTAGAGCGCCTATGGCAGCAGCTGCATGTGGTTGATGATATTATCGAAGATATTGTGCGTCATATGCCCGCGCAGCAGCCTGCTGGTTGGCAGTTGACGACGCAAGATGGACACAATCCACTACGCTTTGCTACCATCGGTAAGCTCAAACATGGCAAGCCTATTCTAGATCAAGGCAGTTTGAACAGCTATGTTCTTGGGCACTTTGGGGTTAGCAGCTTTACTTATGACCGCGGCTATTATATTGGTCATGTGGTTGGTTACTTGTTTAGCTGTTACTTCTGCGCCCATTTGTCTATCAGTTATGGGGTTACAGCGCTGGGCCCGCAGGTTGTGAGTGACTATGAATACGCCAGTTTAGAGACGCCGCATATGGTGCGACTGCTACAAGGCTTAGACGGTTATTGCAAAAAACGTATTTATCAGCTCGCAGTTATTTGTGCAAGGTTGAGCGTATTTGCCAGTGATAAGCGTATCGAGCGAATGCTGATAGCTGAGGTCAATGATTTCGATAAAAAGCTGCAACAACAGCATTTAGATGTTTTATTATTACAAGGTTTAATGCCGGATAGTAGTGATTCTACGCCGCTTTTTTAAGATATTAATTCTCTAAAATTTATTTTAAAACGTCGATTTATCACCCTTTTTAACTGACCACCTTAGGATATTCGCTGCTATGCCCGCTTATCATTATAAAGCGTTAGACGACCATGGCAGTGTCCAAAAAGGCTTACTTGAAGGCGATTCTGCGCGGCAAGTGCGCCAGCAACTGCGTGATAAACAATGGACGCCCGTTGAAGTCACCGCCGTCAATGACCGACAAAGCCAAAATAAAAACCGCTATAAAAAACCATCGGCTTATGAATTGGCATTGCTGACCCGTCAATTATCAGTATTACTTGCCGCCGGTATTCCGCTCGAAGAAACCTTAGCAGCAGTTGCTAAGCAATCACCAAAAACTCACATAAAATCACTTATGCTTGCGGTGCGCTCGCATGTGCTAGAAGGTTTAAGCTTAGCACGGGCGTTGCAACAAGCGGCCAGTTTTCCGCCGCTTTATATTGCCACCATTGCGGCAGGGGAAAAATCAGGTCACTTAGATTTAATTCTCAACCAATTGGCAGATTACACTGAAAACCGTTTTGCCCTACAAAAGAAAATCCAAGGGGCGATGGTCTATCCGATTGTGTTGATGGTAATGGCAGTCGGGGTGATTATGGGCTTGATGAGCTTTGTGGTGCCCAAGATTGTCAAAGTCTTTGAGCAATCTGAACAAGCACTACCGCTGATTACCCAAATTGTCCTGAGCTTATCAAATATCATTACCCAGTGGTGGTGGTTGATGCTTTTGGTATTGGCAGGAGCGGCGTTTTTGTTTTATCGCTTTGCCCAAACCCAAGCGGGTAAATTAGCGATAGACAGTATTGTGCTCAGGCTACCGATATTGGCGCGCTTATCAAAAGGGCTTAATGCAGCGCGCTTTGCCAGTACGCTTGCGATATTGGTGCGCTCGGGTGTGCCGCTAATCGAAGCATTACATATTGGCGCGGCGGTCACCACTAACTTACACATTCAAAAAACCATTATCACCGCAGCTGATAGGGTGACAGAAGGCTCAAGCTTATCAAGTCAATTAGACAAGTCCAGCTACTTTCCACCAATGATGGTACAAATGATTAAAAGTGGGGAAAACTCGGGTGAGCTTGAAAATATGCTCAGCCGCGCGGCTAATATGCAAGAAGCGGAAGCGACCAATTTTATCAGCACCTTACTGTCGTTACTTGAGCCGTTAATGCTAGTGCTCATGGGCGTGGTGGTGATGATTATTGTGATGGCGGTAATGCTACCGATTGTGAATATGAATGATTTGGCAGGCTAGTAAACACTGTTTCTTATATATCTAAATCGCTTGAACTTACTTGGTTTACTTTTATCCGACTTAAACTTTCCTTTTATCTACCTTACTAAATCCTGCGCTAGCTTTCTTAAGCTTTGCTCACTGTTGTACATTGTTGAAGACGTGGGCTATATACTTCAGTCCGCTTAGGCATTGGGTTATAGTAGCTAACGTCAATCCGCTTTGACTTTCACTTTGTATTCTAAAGGTTTTATATTATTTATTATCTACTTATATGAGATTTTCCGCTTTTGTCAGGTTTACATTGGCAAAATCAGTAACCGTAAGGATAATCTAATCGCAGCGCTAGATAAAAATAAAATCATGGTCTATAGTGATAATCGATTCAATATTTATTAAGACCCCGCTAATATTACCTGAGCGCTCCTGACCACTTATATAACTGTGACGATAAAAGCGATGATTATGACTAAAAAAAACCAAGTAAATATAATGACGCAGACTGTTATTAATAACGCTCAAACACCTGTCGCTATTGTGAATGATGATAGCAAAACGACGGTGCGCGGCCATCAGCCAATGCGCAGTAGCCAGTCTGGATTTACCCTCATTGAGATTATGGTGGTGATTGTGATTTTGGCTATCCTTGCAGGTTTAGTGGTGCCAAAAGTGGTCGGGCAAAGTGATAAAGCTCGCGTCAAAACCACTGAAACGGCGCTTGCTACGGTCTCCAATGCCCTTGATATGTACAAAGTTGATAATTCACGTTATCCGACGACGGCGCAAGGTTTAGAAGCCCTAACCACACCGCCTGCTGACGCCAAAAACTATCCCGATGGCGGTTATATCAAAGGTGGCTATCCGACTGATGGTTGGGAAAACGAGTTGCAATATGTCGCGCCAGGTAGCGAAGGTCGTCCTTATGATTTATTTTCATTAGGGGCTGATGGGCAGCAAGGCGGCGAAGGGCAAGACGCCGATATTTATGCCCAGTTATAAGCTGCGCCTTAAGGTTATTAGATTAAAGTGATTAGCGCTGAGCAACATAGCGTTTTCTAACACTTTACTGATTAAAGCGGCGTTAGAATTTCTATATATCAACCAATAAGGCTTTATTGGTTGATATTTTTTATGAAAGCATAAAATAAGTATTATGTTAGTAAGTACCATGCTAAATAGACGCCCACCATATACGTTCAGCCTTTTTAATCAAAATTCATTACAAACAGTTATTAAAAGTAACCTTTAAAACCCGCTATCAAAGGTAGTTATTTATGTTTATCAAAACAGCCACGCCAGTTATCAATAAACGCCTTGCTAAAAAATCCCATCTATTTTCAATGGTGCTTATAAGCACTTCGTTGATGACAGGATTATCAACAATTTCAATGAGCGCGCAAGCAGCAGGACTGGGTGAGCTGTTTGGCAATAATAATGCAGCGCAATCGAAGTTTTTGCCGGTCGATAAAGCCTTTCAAGTGGGCAGTATTACCAAAGCGACCTCTAAAGGTACGCAGTTATCGATTACTTTTGATATTACGCCCGGGCATTACGTTTATAAAGACAAGCTTACTGTCAGTTTTCCTAAGGGCATCAGTGCCACGCCGTTTAGCTTCAGTCAGTCGCCAGTGTCTATTGATGATCCAACCTTTGGTAAAGTGCCTGTCTTTACGCAAAAAAATATGGTCGCAACCACCACGCTGACCACCAATAATGGCAAAGGCGCCAAAAATGTACCGGTTATCATTGGCTGGCAAGGCTGCTCCAAAGCGGGGCTATGCTATCCGCCAGAGAAAATCAAAACCACGGTAAATATTGCTACGGTACGTAAATAAATAATCTCCTAAGCAAATAATCACGTAAATAGATAGCGCTTCAATTCAAGCAAGCATAGGTAATACATAGCATATTAGTCATCAATAGGTAGCGTTTCATGTCCATTAAGACAGCAGAAAAAACTTCATCGCAAACAACGATTCGTGCTTCCAAAAAGTCGTATCTCTTAGCATTTACTATCGCCAGTGGCTCGTTATTTACCGGTCTTTTACCGACGGGACTGACTGCGCTAGTTGCTACTGGAGTGAGCGCGACCTCCATGTCCACGCAAGCGGCAGGACTGGGTGATTTATTCGGTAATAAAAGCGCTGCCCAACCGAAGTTTTTGTCAGTTGATCAAGCTTTTCAGGTCAGCACTAGTAGCAAACCTGCCGCTAATGGCACGCGCTTAGCGATTAATTTTGACATTACGCCTGAGCATTATGTTTATAAAGACAAAATTAAACTGACCCTGCCAGCGGGCGTTACTGCTGCACCTTTTACCTTTAGCCAAAAGCCAATTTCAATCGATGATCCAACTTTCGGGCGCGTACCGGTATTTGATCAAACCAATATAGTTGCCAGCACCATTTTGACCAATAGTAATGGCAAGAGCTTGGATAATGCTGCTGTGACGATTGGTTGGCAAGGCTGCGCCAAAGCAGGGCTGTGCTATCCACCTGAAAAAATCAACACCACGGTTAATATTGCTGCCGCAACGCCAAATTCTGCCGCAAATAGCGCCAGTACTTCCGCTACAAATTCTGCAACGAATGATAGCGTTGCAGACAGTGCCCAGTTATCTACAAGTGCAACTGATACTAATAATGCTGCTGTAGAGCAAAATCCGTCAGATGATGAAGTGGTTGATTATGCCTTGCTAGATGATGAGGCTTTAGAGGCAGAGCTTGGTGCTAGCAATACCATTTCTGGCGCCGATGAACAGGTGGTAGGTGGCAATGTCACAAGTGAGGCAGTAAGCGTTGGCGCTGCAATAAATAATGCTGCTGCAACAGACAAAAATACAGTGACTGGCAATAATGCGGTTGATAGCGATCCATTTGGTTTGGCTTCTCATCCGTGGTTAGCATTAGTATTATTATTTTTGGCAGGGTTAGGTTTGGCATTGACACCATGCGTGTTGCCGATGCTACCGATTGTCGCCAATATCGTTGCTCGCGAAGATAACCCAACGGTGAAACGCGGTGTTATTTTGACCAGCAGTTATGCTATTGGTGTCGCAACGGCTTATGGTATTTTGGGTGCGGTCATCGCTGTGTTTGGCGAATCCTTAGGTATTATCGGTTGGCTGCAAAACCCTATTATCTTGATTAGCTTTGCCATTGTCTTTGTCCTACTGGCGTTATATATGCTAGGTGTGTTTAGCATTCGTCTGCCAAGTTTTATTAGCCGTAAAATGCAGGGCTTAAGCCAAGCAGGGGATAGCAAACTTGGTAGTACGGGCGGTAGTTTAATCGCCGGTTTCTTATCTGCTTTAGTAGTATCGCCGTGTGTTTCTGCGCCATTATTTGGTGCGCTGCTTGCGGTATCGACGATTGGTAGTCCGCTACTTGGGTTTGCCGCCTTATTCATGCTGGGTTTTGGTTTATCAGCGCCGCTTATCTTAATCGGTGCGACCCAAGGTAAAATCATGCCCAAAGCTGGCGAGTGGATGAACTGGGTTAAGCAAGGTTTTGCTTTATTACTCTTTGCCGTTGCACTGTTATTGATTGAGCGCGTCTTTATCTCGCCTGTGATGCTGATGGTATGGGCACTATGGTTTATGGTCGTGGCAATGTGGGCGTGGAGCTGGTTGGGTAAAGGTCGTATGCTGACCCAAGCGCTGGGGCTGATTGCCGGTATTTGGGCGGCTTGTTTAATTATTGGTGCCGCATTGGGTAATGATGATAGCTTACATCCGCTGGCGTCATTAAGCGCCGCGCCGATGATGCAAACGACGTCAGGTCAGCCACTGGCCAATAATAATGCGACAGACGAACATATCACCACCCTTGCCGAGCTCGATACAATTATCGCTGCCAACCCCAAAGTCATTGTCGATTTGACCGCTGACTGGTGTGTTGAATGCCGGATTATGGATAAGAATTTATTTCATAATCGTCCAGCACAGATGCAAGACTGGCAGTTGGTGCGACTTGATATCACAGAAACCACAGCCGATTCTAAAGCTATCTTAGCGCGTTATAAATTATTTGGTCCGCCAGCATTGCTGTATTATCAAGACGGTCAATTGACCAATCAGCAAGTTGGTGAGATTGGTCGCTCAGAGTTTGAACAAACCTTAACGACACTAAACCAATAATGCCATTTAGATAAGTCTTTCTTTATTCTTAATAGAAAAAAGCCAACGTCCTTTAATAATAGGGCGTTGGCTTTTTTACTTTTATTAAATAGCGTGTTTAGTTTATGCGCTAAAGTCTTGGTTTCGCGGCACTTATTCTTATTTAGCTTATTATTTATACTGGTATTATGCAGCGATAACGCTAGTATAGTACACATATTTTCATTACAATAAAGCAACATTGCCGCAGGAGCATTACCATACGTAATGGCTGCCTTTTATGTCCCAATTTATTGATTTTCTTTTAGTTCTTATTCTATTTTAGCGTTAATGCTAATGGCTATATTAATTATCTCATATACTCTGCTGACGATGGTGTCAGTTAGATAAAGGACACTTATGCTTTTCCATATTACTCCGCAGCGCACCTCTTTGCCCTTTATTAAAGCGCGAAAACACACCAACTCTCAGATGCCTAAACGCTATTTAACGATAGCGGTCGGTATGGCGCTTACTTGTTTTACGCTGCAAGGCCATGCGGCAAATGGCGGTGAAATTTATGAGGATTTGCCTGTAGAGGATATCGCATTTGAAGCTGAAGTGGATAAGTCCTCAAAAAGTGTCAATAAGCGCGTCGTAAATCCAAATGCTGCCGCGCAAAGCGATAAAGTGATAAGTAAAGATTTCGTCGCGCAGCAAGCACGATTGTTTTATGAATGTACCCAAGTTCAGACCAGTGCGGCCCGTTTGGCTTGCTTTGATAAAGTGGCAGAAGAAGGCAAAAAGCCAAGCTATACCACCACTAAGCAGCCAGTAGATTTGGCAAAAACCTTTCAAAGCACGCTTGCCGGTAATCCACAAGTTGTCCTTGTAGAAGAAAATAGCACCGTCATGACGAATGGCAATGCGGCAGCCAATGGTGCGGCAGACAGTCAGCCTGCGGATACAGAAAGCTTAGATACCGTTGGACTGACGCAAAGAGAAGCTGAGGTATTAGAAAGCGTGGGGGTCACCCAAACGGACATCGAAAAATTCACCCCGCTAAGCTTGTCTTATGATTTGGATAAAAACAGTGAGCGCGGGAAGTGGACGGCTAGACCGTACCGACCGACCTATATACTACCGATATTTTATACCTTTGATCCCAATTTAGGCCCAAATACACCGTCGCAACCTGCAGAGCCTTTAACGTCTAATGATACGCGTAATACTGAGCTAAAATTCCAGCTGTCTTTAAAGACCAAAGTCATGGAAGATTTGTTCGATACCAGTGCGGATTTATGGTTCGGTTATACCCAAGAGTCGCATTGGCAAGTTTATAATGAAGACAACTCGCGACCATTTCGCGCGACCGACTATCAGCCTGAGATATTTTTGACTCAGCCAGTGTCAGCCGACTTGCCTTTTGGTGGCCGTTTACGCATGTTGGGCGCGGGGGCAATTCACCACTCTAATGGGCAAGATGATCCCTTATCACGCTCGTGGAATCGTGCGTATCTCATGGCAGGGGCAGAGTGGGGCAAGCTGTCGGTTATACCGCGTCTATGGGCCCGCGTTAATAATGAGAGCTCTAGCAGTGAAGACAATCCAGATATTGAAGATTACATGGGTTATGGTGATATCAAATTCTTATATGACTTACCTGCGCAACAGAGTATCAGCGGTACCTTGCGCTATAACCCAAGCACCAATAAAGGCGCGGCGCAAGTCGATTATGTCTATCCATTAAGCAAAAACGTCAATGCCTATGTACAGCTATTCCAAGGTTATGGCGAGTCCATTATTGATTATAATCATGAAAACACCTCTATTGGTTTTGGTATCATGCTTAACGATTGGAAAGGATTCTAATATAAGCGCGTCTATAGGCATCGTCCGATGCGCCATTTAGCGCCTTATCAAAGCGGACTATGGCTGGCAGAGTATGGAGACATACGCTGCCAGTTATGCCGTATTTATCGCAGTACGCCGCAATCACAACTCATACCAACTCATTCCTCATCAAGTCCGCCAAACAAGCATTCATTCTTTACCAAACTGCGCCAGCAAGTTGATAACCGTTTTAATAGCGGCTTGCTCTGCTCACATTGTCATCACAGTCTCGCATGGCTACCCAAACCTTTCGAAGTTGATATCGCAGCTGGTACTGTTCTCTCTATTCAAGCAGCGACCTATTACGATTATCCAATACGCCAAGCTATCCGTGCTTTTAAGCATCATGAAGATATGACCAAGTTGCCGTTATTGCTACATGTATTACGTCAATTGCCTAGGCCGCACGGCTGCCATCAGGATAATAGTGTCATTGTTGCGATGCCAACGACAGAGCAACGTTTAGTTAAACGAGGTTTTGACCCGGTCAGTATTTTAGCCGCGCAATTGTCTAAGCATTGGCACATTCCACTTTGGCAAGGGGTAGAACGTATCGATGATACTATCAGTCAACAAGGGCTGACACGTGCCGAGCGCTTGACCAACTTAGAAAACGCCTTTGCGCTAATCGAAAACCCTCCGGTTAAACGCTTATTATTATTTGATGATGTCGCGACTACAGGTGCGAGCCTACAAGCATTAGGTCATGCTTTAAGCGGTCAGTCTATAAGCCTAGCAGCCATTGCCTATCAAAACTCTAATCAATATCACCTATCAGCCTATGCGTTAGCGCACGGCAGTCAATCGTAAAATCTCTTCCTATCAAAAATTACTTCTATTCATTTATAATAACTATTATGTTGCTAATATGTTGCCTTAACGTTATATTATTGACACATTTTACCTACATATTTCGATTTTTTATCGTTTAAATAAAATGCTATAACTCCGATTCGTGTTCTAAACGCTTAAATCAAAAAATACATTGAACAAAAGTATCGTTACTGTATGACGATTGTTTCTATTGGAACAAAAATTGCATGTATTTTAATGAATATAGTTAAAAAATAATAAGCTGAGAGTAGGCTTTAGAAGGGCTAGGTACGGTAATTATTACTATGACAGACCTAGGATTTATCAAAGATAGTAACAGCTATAGATAGGGACTTGATGTGAACGCATCTGCAAATAAGGTAGCACAAAAATTACGAATGACTAGCTCAGGGTTCACGCTGATTGAGCTGATGGTAACGATTGCCGTGCTTGCTATTATTGTCGGTATCGCAGCCCCTAGTATTAGTACTCAGCTTGCCAATCAGCGCGTAAAATCGACGACAGCTACACTGGCTAATGCGTTAAAAGAAGCGAAAGTAGAAAGTATACTCCGTCGTCAAAATGTAACTGTTATATATACGAATACTAGCACACCTAAAACAATCAAATTGCAAGCTGGTGGTGATGATATATCTACCTATAATCTTAGCGATAAAAGTACTGTTACCCAAACGATTACACCATCCGATGTAACTAGCATTGTTTTTCAACCCAATAAGAAAATAGCTGACAATGTCACAGTAGTATATACCATCTGTGATAGTGGCTCTAATAGTGAGATACCTAAACAAGTAAATCTTACCAATATTGCTAATGTAAATATTGTAAATGCTGGGAGCTGCTAATGAAGATTGAATCTGCACAGGCAGGCGTAGGTTTAATAGAAGTGATGGTTGCATTGCTTTTATTAGCTGTAGCTGTATTAGGGTTTAGTGCTATGCAAATGTCAGCGATTAAAGCAACAGACGAAAGTCTGATGCGTACACGATCGTTAGCTATTATGCGAGGCGGCGCAGAGACGATGCGTACTAATCCTAGTGGTATTTCTGCTTTTAAGATAGCGATAAATAGTGAAAAAGAAACGACAGCTATTGGCGGTATCACCAAAGACAGTTGTGTACAAAATACCGCTGACGCCCCTGCCGCTAACGCCAGCTGTACTATCGAGCAGCTTGCCACCCGTGACGGATTATTATTAAAATCATATGCACGCGCGAATGATATTAATATTGGTATGGTTCCAGGCGGCTGTCCTGGTACATCTGGTAACCAAGAACTTCAATGTTTTGTGGCAAGTTGGGGCGATACCACAGTTGAATTAAGTGATACTGAACCTAAGGCTTGCGCCAAGGCAAATGGGAGTTATAAGAATGGTGCCGAGTGCTTTATTATGGAGGCTTACTGATGTCATATAATTATCAAAACGAGCATATGAATGACCATCAAGCAGGCTTTACGTTAATAGAGCTGATGATTTCTTTAGTACTTGGTTTAATCGTCTCTGCAGCCGTTATTCAAGTATACCTAATCAATGTGAAGACAAGCAGTATTCAGGCAAGTGGTAGTGAGTTACAGGATGCCAGTGTGTTTGGATTGCAGCAACTGGAGAAAAGTATTCGTTTAGCGAATCTTGGTAATCCAACCACCAGCATTGATGGTACTACACTCAATGGCGGTATTGTCTTAACAGGCGTTAATATCGGCGTTCCGAATCCGAGTGAACCAGATCCTTATTCCCATACAGGATATCTGACCAGACGAGCAGGAGATAGTAAGTCTGCTGATGACAATGCATGGTCAGGTATATCCAATACCAATACCGATAGCGATCAGCTGACAATTCAATATACCAACATAACAGGCGCTCCAATGACAGATTGTGAAGGGGCAACTGCTGCTGTCAATGATATCGTTATCGAGCGCTATTTTGTACGTCTGGCAACAAGTAATACCAGTACTACCGCTATTAAGGACTTAGTATTGGCATGTGACGCCGGACGCGTCAATAACGCTGGTGGAATAGCTACTTTCACGCCAACAACAGATTCAAAAAACTTTGGACAAGCAGGGCAAGAGTTTATCGTTAATGTCGATCAGTTTAAGGTGTTGTTAGGTGCCCAGTACACCACTGGAACTAATGCAGGACAACTTATTTATCTACCTAGTAGCGCCTATTCATTAATAACAACTCCTGATAAGGCAGCTATAACAGCTGTGAAGATTGGTTTAATTGTTCACGGCAGTACACCCATTATAGGGAGTGCTGAGCAGTCGAAATTTGCTTTATTAGGGCAATTACCTACAGATAACCAGTTAAAAACAGATGCTAGTAGCAAAAAGAAAGTTCGTAGTACTTATGAAACCACAACATTATTACGTAACGCCCGTGTCGTAAATATTAACACTAGCCTATAGCATATTGGTAAGGAGACTAAAAATGATTCGACATCAGGATTTATCAAGTTCGACACAAAGACCTATCAATATAGGTTTGGCATACGGAAGTGACGAGCAAGGGGCGACGCTGATAGTAGTCTTATTGTTTTTAGTACTTATTATGTTGGCGGGCGCTATCGCAGTTAGACAGAGTACGACCGATCTTAAAGTTGCAACCAGCGATCAGATTAATACGGTATTACTGCAATCAGCAGATAGCGCCAATCAAAAACTAGAGACGATGGTAAATGGTAGTCCAGCATCTGAAGGATATAAAGATGTCACGAGTGCAACAGGTGCACTCGGTCATTTTATATTGTTTGAAGAGAATAAAGTTAATGAGTTCGTTTATTGCTTTAATCCGCGCACCCAACGATATTTAACCAATAGTGCAACCGTTAGTGTACCGGCAGGTGGGTATGTAGATGGTATCAATAATGGTATATGTGATTATACAGAAGCGGATGATTATACTAGCGAGAGGCAAGCCGTGATGACACAGATGAGTATTGCACTGACGCCTCCTAGTGCCAACGCAGATCCGTTTGAACATGTTGTAATTGGTAAAGAGATAGAGAACAGAACCAGTAAAAAGTATCAATTTGATATTCGGGCAACGTCTTCACTACCAGCTTATAGTGAGCCTGTGGACTCAGAAGGATCTTGTTTTGCTAAGACTAGTATTAGTAATAATGCTGTACTTAGGAGTGACGAATCATTAAGTGATTGTCTCTTAGCGGCTAGTACACCGAGCAAAATGCTATATGAGCAAGCGGATATTGAAAATCTTTCATCTTCTACCAAGTGTTATCCCTTTGGCAAAGGAACCCTAGATCCGCTGTGTGTGCTTTCAACAGCTACGCCTTAACTTGCTTATTCATTGCTTTGAAATAATATAAGGACAAATGTCATGAAACGATTTGACAACGTACCGACAACGACTAATATGATTACGGTGCCATTAAAGTATCTGGTCGTTGTCATGGCATCGATGATGGCAATGCCGATCTCACAGGCAGATGTAGCAGGCAAAAAAATTGGTGATTTAGAGATTTATAAAGCCGCCGAAGGTGGTAAGACTACAATTACCATGATGCTCGATACCTCGGGTAGTATGACCCTAAATCAGGTAAATAACGCAAGTACTTGCGATCTTCCGTCTGGTACCTCGTATAGTAAAGGATTTGAATATTCAGATACCACACCCGTATATAGAAGAGATTATTGCTCAACGAACAAGGGTAAAGTTTACGATCGACTGACTCGATTAAAAGATGCTATTTTCGCTTTGATGGACAGTAGCCTATTAGATCCAAATAAGGTATCTATTGGTATCGGCCAGTACTCGTCACAAAGCGATAGTGATAATGTAGTGAGAACCTCATCTGATGGGACTGCCAAAGATGCTGATGGCTCTAGCGGCAAGATACTAGTTCCTGCTGCTTTAGTAGATGATGCTCAACGTGCCAAGATCAAAGCTGCTGTAGCCGATGCGAGAGGGGGTAATGGTACTCCTACTGCGAATGCTTATGCAGAGGTGGGCGCCTACATGTTAGGTAAAAACACTTCAGCTTTGATTAAAAGATTTAGAGAAGAATATATAAAAATTAATAATACTAATAGATACTATAAATGTACAGAGTGGAGCAATGGCGGCTTGAGCTGTTCGAGCTATAGTAATAATAATTATATAACTAACACTTTTAGTTATACCTTTGTACCCTGTCAAAACAATGATTCTTTAACGTGTTTATCTAAAGAGTATGATACTAAAACCGCACAAGAGTTAGGTTATAGTGGCTTTGCCAAGTCTGTTACTGCTTCTAAAACTGGTGCTAATTATACTAGCCCATTGTCAAACCCCTCTAGCTGTGACGGTCGCGGTATATACTTCTTAACGGATGGTGAGCCAAACAGCTCTCCTTTTCCTTTGCCCTTGATGAAATCAGCTTTAGGTTCCACCACTTTCAGTTTACCAACAGTCACGCTGCCTATTGGTAGTCAAAGCGGTCATGGTATGCCTGAGGTTGGGGCATTTGCGAAAGCCTTACGTGACCCGACTATCAACCCGCTAGGTACAGATAGAGAGATCTTTACGGCAGTCGTTGGTTTTGGTTCAGTCTTTGATGTAGATAGAGTAGCAGATGCAAGAAAACCTCTAGAGCAGAGAGTTATTCGTAGATTGCCTTATACCAATCCGAAAACGGGTGTGACAGCAGATCGCGATTTTTATAACTGTGAAAACATTACAAATATCGATGCAAAGAACGCCTGTAACTGGGGAGAGAAAGCCAATACCAAGTTACCAGGTGTGGGTGGTTTTGGTGAAGGCGGCTTCTACTCAGCACAGTCAACAGACGATATCGTCAATAGTATCGTCAACTTTGTCAGTGATTTAAACCAAACCTTACCGTCGGTACCATCAGGTACGATTATCATACCTGATGACCCGTATCGTGCTGATAGTCAACTTGCTGTTGCTTATTATCCTACGTTACAACCCAAAGTAGCGGAAAACGCAGTTATTTGGGAAGGTAATTTAAAAAAGTATACCTTAAATGAAGGTACCTTATATGGAAAAGGCAGCTCTAAGCTATTTAAAAGTATCGCAGGTGATTTGGATCCAGCGACACAAGATATGTGGTCGGATAAAAACTACCCTGGTGCTAATGACAAGGTAGAAAACGGTGGTTTTTATGCGCAATTAAACACACCAGCCACTGGCGTCACTTCCGTTAGAACGCTATATGTAGAAGATTGGGATAATGCTACCGATAAAAAACCCATATTGAGAAAATTCGGCGTAGATGCTGCTGGTAAGGTAGTAGTTGATGGAGTTGCATTGACTAACACCACATTTAAAGATACTAATACATATTATGGAAATAATGAAGCCACTTTAAGAAAATTATTAAACTTTTTAGGATTTAAAAATCTTCCAAGTACTTCTACATTAGTAAAGGATATGACGCTTAGCAGCGCAAATGTACCTGAGCCTATCAAAGTACTAGGCGCTACTATTCACTCTACACCAGCCGCTGTTTCTTATTCTGCTACTCTTGACGCTGACACAGGTAGAGTCACGGATGCACGCGATGATTATGTATTATTCGGTTCATCAGAAGGTGGCTTGCATTTAGTAGATGCAGGTGATCAAGGCAGCGGTAATGGAGGCAAAGAGAAATTCGTTGTTATTCCAAGAGAAATGCTAAAAAATACTAGTAACTCTGATGCGCTCGTTAAAGGCGCCACCAAAGCTGAGATAGGATCACCGAACTTTGGTATAGATGCCCCTTGGTTGGTCACTGCCGATTATCAGTACAATTTGTCCAATAATAGAGTAAATGTTAATACCACAGGCGGTAAAGGAGTATTTGCTTATGGTGGACTGCGTATGGGCGGTGAGGCATTTTATGGGCTAAACCTTAATGATAATAACAATCCGAGAATGATTTTTACCATTACGCCAGATACATCGGGCTTTAGCCGTATGGGACAAATTTGGAAAAAACCAACCAAAGCCAAAATAAAAACCAGTACTACTGATACTGGTACCGATGTATTGGTTTTTGGTGGCGGTTATGATATGTGCTATGAAAATGAAGCCTTTCAAGTGGGTGTTACAGATACGGCATTAGGTGCTTGCTCAAATATCCCAACTACTAAAGGCAACGCGGTATATATTATCAATGCTAAAACCGGTGCGTTAATATGGTCAGCATCCGCTGAGGGCTCACCGACTAAGACGGTCAGTAGTATGACCAATAGTATTGTCGCTGGCGTCACTACCTTAGACCGCGATAATGATGGCTTTATGGATCATATCTATTTTGCAGATTTAGGGGGTCAGATATTCCGTGCTGACTTTACCAATGCGGGCTTTAAAAAACCAGTTGCATCAGGCACACCATCACCTGAGACTTCTTTTAGCAATACCAGAGTCACGCGCATACTTAAAAGTGCCTATACAGATAATGATAAAAAGTATAACTATCGCTTCTATGAACGCCCTATGGTCAGTTTCTATCGTAATGATAGTAGCAACAGCTTATTTGCCTTAGTTAACGCTATCTCAGGCGATCGCAGTTCACCTTTATCAAAAATACGTGATAATACCAAGGCCGATCGCCTCTACGGTATTATAGACAGTGATGTTACTAAGCTAGATAACGTTTTTTATGCCAGTAACTTTACGACAGCAGGAACAGCAGGTGGTCAAACAATCAACGATTTAGCAGATAGCAGTTTAGCCGAGCTGCCCTCTGCAATCGGTACGCTTACCGCTGCAGGTTATACCTTAGCGCAAAAAACCACCGTCATAAATACCCTAAAAGCTGGTACAAAAAAAGGTTGGTACTATCCTCTGACCCGCTTTGATGGCTACGGTAATGTGAGATATAGCAAAGGTATTGGTAAATCTGAAGTAGTAGATAGTTTTATCTATACGACTGTTTATAATCCAGATATGAGTTATGGTGCT
Source organism: Psychrobacter sp. DWR1-2-3 (assembly GCF_049896465.1). Lineage (NCBI taxonomy): Bacteria > Pseudomonadati > Pseudomonadota > Gammaproteobacteria > Moraxellales > Moraxellaceae > Psychrobacter > Psychrobacter sp. DWR1-2-3. Next base: position 123,379 of record NZ_JAFCUJ010000003.1, on the reverse strand, counting down.
ACCGATTCTTGCTCTGCCAAAGTAACGGGCGGTTCAGAAAGACAACTTTATTGCCTACCTTATGGTATTTGTACCGATGATGCTTCCAAGAATGGAACTGCTGGATATGTACGGGCAGGTAAAGGCATTCAAGAGTTGACACTCGGGCCACGTAGCTCGAGTCTATCAAATCAGCGTCTGCTTATCGGTACACGGACATTGACCGAACGTGCTAATGACCGTGTAAACTTCGGCAGCGATGATGGTAAATTCTTTTATGATACTCCTGTAGCAGGGGGAGGCAAGAAGGAGCAGGGCCTACGACAGAATTTAACCGACGCTGATCAACTTATTGGCGATGGCACAGCACCTGACATGATATTTAATGAACGTTATACGCTGCAGCCTAAAACTTGGTATGAAGTAGACTGATAGGATAGTCGCATGAATATGAAGGCGTTAAAACAACAAGTAGGCTTTACGCTCATAGAGCTGATGATCGTCATCATGATAGTGGCTATCTTAGCGGCGATTGCGGTTCCCTCTTATCGGCAATTTGTGGTACGTAATGCTGAGTCACAGGTACAGGCAAGAATGCAGGAGCTCGATATAGAGCTCAATCGCTGGCGCGCTAGTGCTCTGACTTATAAAGGCTTCACACCCAAAAAGGTAGCCAGTAATGGCGATGTCAGTTATGCCTACGATGAGACTGATAACAAAACCATCTACGTCCCAAAAGGCAGCGATAGTACCAATTTCCATTACAAAATCACCTTGGTGGACGCGAGTACAGGTAATACTTTAGCTCCTGCAAGCTCTGGCTACTCTATGGCGGGTAGCTCATGGCGTATGTTCGCTGAGCCAAATACGTCGTTTAAAAAATCAGATGCGCATATTTTGATGATCAGTAGCAGAGGAGTCAAATGCAAAAGCAAGGATAGAACGATTACTGCTGCTTCAACTGATTGTGGCACTGGAAAGGAGAGCTGGTGATGTCCGCTACAATAAAATCATCTAGAGTACTATCCAAACAGCAAGGCTTTACACTGATTGAGATAATGATTGTCGTTGCTATCATTGCGGTGTTAGCAGCCGTTGCTTATCCGAGTTATGAACGTTACATCGTCAAAACCAAACGTACCGACATGATGAGCGAGATGCAAAACATTGGCTTGCAAATTGAAAGTCGTAAACTGGCTGAGGGCAGTTATAGTGCGATTAGTGTAGGTATAAAAGATGAGTTTGCCATCGAATACCCGAGGCAGGGCGATAAGCTATATGACGTTACTATTAACCCCATTCCTTTAGCGCCACCGGACAATACTTTGACGGATAAATGGAATGTTACTGCCACCCCTAAGCCTACTAGTCAAATGACTAATGATGGTATTTTAACGCTAAATTATCAGGGTATTAAGTGTCGAGGTACGGGGGTAAATAAGAAATGTGGTACTGGCGATGAGTGGACCAAATAGCATTAACTGAATAGATATATGAATAATCTGACAAAAATTGTCAGTCATCTTTACCTTATATTACTTATTATAGGTGAACTGACAATTTTCAGTATCTTAAGTGTAACATTTAGCGTCAAACTTACGATTGTTTGTAAACTAAACATAGTAAATCATGCTGTTAAAGGTGTTTTTGAAGGTAGAACCAGTGTAATTTGGATATTGGCATAATAACTGCAATATTTATAGTAAGAAAGAAATAGACAATATCCCTAAAGATAGAAGCTGCTAATAATCAGCTATCTTTATATACCCCAAAGGAGTTCTTATGAACACTGCACAAAAAGGTTTTACCTTAATCGAGCTAATGATCGTTATCGCTATTATCGGTATTCTAGCTGCGATCGCTCTACCTGCTTATCAAGACTATACTGTACGTTCACGCGTAACTGAAGGCTTAAACTTAGCTAATTCAGCCAAATCAATGATCAGTTCAGAAGCAACTTCACAAGCTGACTTGTTCACAGTAGCTGACACTTGGAATAGCCAAGCTAATAATGTTGGTGCAACTTCTAAATATGTTACTAGTGTACTTATGACCGCTCCTGCAGCAGCTGGCACTACTGCAGCAGGTGACGGTGATATCACAATTACTTATAACGCAGATGCAGTTGGTCTACCAGCAACAAGTAATGAGTTGCTAATTGCGCCTTTCGTACAAGTTGATGATACTACAACTACCGCATTGGGTGCTGCGCTAGCAGCAGGTGCTAAAGGTACAATCGACTGGGCATGTGTGAGTGCGGGTAACGCCACGGCAACTGCACAATTACCTAATGCCACTGTACCTGCAGTCTTGACTGCCGGTATTCCTACTAATTTAGCTCCAGCACAATGTCGCTAATCCTAGGTTAATTTAAGATTAGATGAATCGCTTATATAAATTGATGTGCAATTATATTAAGACCCTTGCTTCGGCAAGGGTTTTTATTTGGACTTAATAGTCGTTAATAATAGAAGTTGCGATTTAATTATTTTAGAATGTGATAGCTATTTAAAAAATTTAAGTATTTTGGGGGAATAAGTGTTTAAAGATAAAGTTAAAGCTTTTTTGATACATTTAGCTATTAGTATACTGATTGCAACAATGAGTTTAGTGCTAGTTTATTTAGTATGGAATCCAGCCCCATTATATACAGCAACCGGTATTACCAAAATTTTCCTATTAATGCTTGGTATTGATTTGGTACTTGGGCCATTGCTGACTTTTATTGTCTACAAAAAGGGCAAAAAAACCTTAAAGTTTGATTTATTTGTCATTGGCTTATTGCAGCTTATTGCCTTAGTGTATGGTTTATATCATGTCTATGAAGGTCGACCTGTATGGATTGCTTATAATGTCGATCGCTTTGATTTGGTTCGTGTCAATGAGATAGACACTCGAAAGATAGCACAGGCCAAGCCTGAATTCCAAATACTAAGCAATACTGGGCCGAAATATGTTGCTGCTGTGATTCCTAAAGATGATAAAGAGGTTAGCCAGCAGATACTGTTCGATGAAATAGGCTATGGTATAGCACCATCGCAGCGCCCAGAGCTTTATCAGCCGCTTGATACAGTAGCTGCGTTGTTAGTTACTAAGTCAAAACCTATTGAGGAGCTATATAATTATAACGATAAATCAGACGTTGATAACATACTCTCTAAATATCCGACTGCGACCAGATATTTACCTTTAAAGGCAAGTGCCATCAATATGGTAGTACTAATCGATAAAGCGGAGGCTGACAAGGTTGTGAATATTGTAAATCTAAGACCTTGGTAAGCGACATTTATTCTCCAAATATTTTTATAGATAGATTTAGGAATCGCCATGAAATATATCATCGGTGCCTTACTGATTAGCTCTCTTATCTTTTTTATAGTTGCTTTACTTATCAGTGCAACTGGATTTAAACCTGCCCAAAACATATTACCGTTTGGTTGGCTAGTATGGGGCATATTAACTACCTTATGCTACCCTTTAGCTAAAAAGATTATGGCTTAAGCTGTGTAACACACTCTATAAACCGATAGAAAATCATTTTTGAAATTACTTATGTGACCTAAAAAATGTATGTAGTAAATAAAAGTGGCATGTCGCATGCAACAGCATAGATTCAATATTAATATGGTTTGCTGTGATGCTGTTATTTCTCCTAAATCAAACTTATAGACCACAGTCAGGCTTTACCTTAATAGAGCTAATGATAGTCATTGCTGTTGTGGGGATTCTCTCCGCAGTCGCATTCCCTGCTTATCAAAACTACACTATGCAAGCCAAGCTCTCAGAGGTGATTTTAGCTGCTACGGCATGTCGTATCTCAGTAATAGAGGTTGTAGATTCTCCGTCATCAAATTTGGCTACAGCCTTACCACATGTTTGTGACTCGATTCATACTAAATATGTGAAAAACATTGTGGTCAGTACCAATGGTATTATTAACGTGCAAGTTAACGAAAGTCAATTATCTTCATTAACTACTAGTACAAATACTTTAACGCTTGCACCGATTCAGATGGGGAGTAATGCTAATCCGATAGTTGGTATTACGAGTAACAGTAAGAATATTGGAAATTGGCGTTGTGGTTCATCTATAGATGGCACTACTATTCCTGATAGGTATTTACCTAACTCTTGCAGAGGGGCTTATTGATACCTACTAAATAAAAGTATGTGTTTGACGAATCATTTTGATAGATGACAGAAAGCAACAAAAAAGGCTGATACATTTGCATCAGCCTTTTTTATTATAAATAATTTTTGTAGCTATTGAGCTACTTCTCTAAATACTGAATTTTACCTTCCACGCCATCCCACTTTTCAGCTTCTGGCAATTGACCTTTCATCTCAGTGATGTTTGGCCATTTTTGTGCCAGCTCTTCATTTAGCTGGGTGAACACCTCTTGCCCTTTTGGCACCTCATCTTCTGAAAAGATCGCATTGGCGGGACATTCAGGCTCGCATAGCGCGCAGTCGATACACTCATCAGGGTCGATAACGAGGAAGTTCGGTCCTTCATAAAAGCAGTCTACAGGACAGACTTCCACACAGTCGGTGTATTTGCAAAGAATGCAGTTCTCTGTAACGACAAAGGTCATAGTACTGTCTACCTGTTATTGGATTGGGCGAAATAGAATAGATTAAAAATAAGGCACATTTTAGCGCTTTTACCACTAATTGACAATTCCCTTTAATGACTAATGATTTCCTTTATATGATAAAGTAAGTCATGCGCTTGCTTTGGTGTCAGGTTATCAGGGTTGATCGCGCTTAGCTCATCTTGTAGGCTAAATAACTGATTTTGTTTTGAATTGTCACCTGATTTTTGAGTTTGAGTAATGTTACTGATACTTACACCTTCTACTTTACTCTCATGATTCTGTTGCTGTTTATCGTTTAACGACTTAGCTAATTCATTTTTATCATCAATGTTGTTTTCTTTTTCCGCTTTTAAATTGTCTATTAAATAACGCTTAGCATCATTTAATACCTGAGTAGGAATACCAGCCATCTTTGCCACATGCAATCCAAAGCTAGAGCTTGCAGCACCATCTTTGATTTGATGGAGTAATAATAATTGACCATCGACTTCACTGGCGGCGACATGCACATTGCGGATATTGGCATGATTGCTTGCATTATTTTCTATATTTTTTTCTGTGTTATTTTGCGCCAATTTTGTCAGCTCAAAATAATGGGTGGCAAATAATGTCAGGCAGCCAATCTCTACCAATCGATTGACGCAAGCATGGGCGATTGCTAAACCATCAGTGGTCGCCGTACCGCGTCCGACTTCATCCATCAGCACCAGCGATTTATTGGTTGCTTGATTCAGGATATTAGCGGTTTCAATCATTTCCACCATAAAGGTTGATTTGCCACCTGCCAAATCATCAGCTGAGCCAATACGAGTAAAGATACGGTCAATATCACCGATATGGGCACTCGCTGCGGGGACAAAGCTGCCACAATGGGCAAGTAGGACAATGAGTGCAGTTTGGCGCATATAGGTCGATTTACCGCCCATATTAGGACCGGTAATCATGAGGAGGCGTTCAGGATTTGAAGCGCTGCCGAGCGCACAGTCATTGGCGACAAAATGGCTGCTATGTTTGGTACTGCTTTGATGAACATTATTGCTCGTATGGATTGGATTTAAAGCCGCTTCGACAACGACATGACGACCTTGTTTAATATCGATACTGGTTTGGTTGCCATTCTCCAAATAACTGCCATTGTTTGAATCGTTACCCATGGCTGGACGCTGCCAGTTATAAGTCTTTGCAAGTTGTGCCCAATTACTGAGGACATCTATTTGCGCGATAGCCGCGCTCAGCTGTTGGAGTTCAGCCAAGTAGCTACCTAATATGGTTAACAGCTCATGATATAGCTGTTTTTCACGAGTCAATGCTAACGTCTGCGCGCTTAAATATTCAGTCTCGACTTCTTTTAACTCATCAGTGATAAAACGCTCGCTGCTTTTAAGTGTTTGCCGCCGGATAAAATGCGCCGGTGCATTTCTCGCCTGCATTTTTGGCAATTCAAAGTAAAAGCCGCTGACTTTATTAAAGCCGACTTTTAGGCTGGGTAATTGGTTCTCTTGACGCGCACGCTCTACCATCTTATCTAATGTTACTTGGATATTGTCATGTAAATGAGTCAGGCGATCAAACTCTGCATCGTAGCCAGCTGCTAGCATACCGCCGTCACGAATATGCGCCGGTGGCTCTACGATAATAGCGCGCTCAATCAGCTCAGCAACGGATTGCACCGCAGGTAGCTGCGCAGGCAATTGTTGCATCAGCATGGGCAACAGTCCTGCCTGCTCATGGCTAATACCTGCATTTATCAATAGGGTAGTCAGCTGGGCGCTATTAGCGATACCATCAGCAAGTTTACGCAAATCACGTGGTTTGGCACTCATCAGTCCGATACGGCTACTAATACGTTCGATATCACCGATAGCATTCAAAGTCTCGCGTAAGCTACTCACTAATGAGCTATTGTCTAAATTTTGCTTAAGCTGTTTGTTTCCGTCAGACTGATTATCTGACTGCAAAAGGCTAGAGATTGCATCTAAACGCAGATTAATACGTGTATGCTGACGCAGCGGACGCTTCATTTGCTGCACAAGTAAGCGGCGTCCCATTGGCGTTTGACAATGATTAAGTACCGATATTAATGATGTACCATTGCTGCTAACGGGGGTAAACAGCTCTAGGTTTTGCTGACTATTAGCATCAATGATTAAATAGTCATCATTATATTCGACGATAAGCTGATTAACTTGTGGCACATGGCGCTGCTGGGTTTGCCGTGCATAATGGATTAGTGCGGCGCAGCTAGATTGGGCAAGTGGCGCGTCACTAATACCTAGTCCATCAAGACGTTGCACGTCAAACTGCTGGCAAAGGGTCGCACTGGCATGCTCACGATGAAAGTCATTGGCAGCGACTTCAATAATAGGGCAGTCAAGATTTTTCCGTAGCCATAGCAGCCAATCTTCGCCATTAATATTACTACTGTCAAAACTGTTGCCAAGTGCCTCGCTAATAATACATTCACTCGGCGCAAAACGTGCCAGCACCGTCAGCATTTGGGTTTGAAGTCCTTCAATATCATCATGGCTGTTATTCGAGCTGGCGCTTAGTGTTTGCGTGGTCAACGTGCCGGCGGCCAAGTCCATTTGGCTAATGGCAGCTTGTAGTGGTTGTTTACTGTTCGATTTAGGAATTTCGATATCAATGGCAACGACAGTCGGGGTGTGGTTGGGTGCAATTAAGGCGTCATCAGTAATCGTACCAGCGGTCAGGGTTTTAACTACTTCACGGCGCATGATAGTGCCAGCTGCCGATTTACTTTTATCTTTCTTTTGCTTCTCGCCCATTGTCGGTGTATTGGACGGGCTGCTAGTAACTGACTCGTCAATTTGCTCACAAACAACCACAGTCTGTCCAGCCGCAATCAGCCGTGCCATATAGCTGTCAGCCGCATGAAAGGGGACGCCTGCCATCGCAATGGTATTGCCTGCTTTATCCGTACCACGGCGAGTGAGCGTAATATCGAGTATCTGCGCCGCGCGCTTGGCATCATCAAAAAATAACTCATAAAAATCACCCATCCGGTACAGCAGTAGCGCTTGTGGATAATTGGCTTTCATGGTTAGATATTGCACCATCATCGGCGTATGGTCTGCCAAGTGATAAACGGCATCACCTATGATTAATGGTTCAGCTAAATGAGGATTTTGAGCGGACGGCTTAACGGTCATGCAGGGTCTCTTATGATGCTTAAATGGGTTTACGTGGGGTGAAATGCTGGTTTTTATAAGAATAAATAACGGCTGAGGGTTAGTAAATTATTCCGTTAAATGTTGCAGGGAAAAGCTTGAGATATTAAGACTATAAGCGCTATTTTAACACGTCCTACTAGGTTTTTACGTCGGCAAATATCTACTCATTGCCCTTGTATCCATCGGCGTCATAACCATATATAATGACGTCACACTTAATTGGGCGATACTTCATTAGGCGACACGTCATTAGTCAGTACTTCATTAAGTGGTACGTTGGTCGGGTGATGACTATGATAGCTATGATGACAAGGCGGCAGCATATGAAGCCTTGGCTAATGCGCACTAATTATCGAATATTTCCATAGGTCAAAAAATTATGTTATCAAAGATTATAGGCAGTGTCGTTGGCACTAAAAATGACCGCGAATTAAAGCGCATGCGCAAAGTGGTCAGCAAAATCAACGCACATGAGGCCACGATACAAGCCCTGTCTGATGAGCAATTACAACAAAAAACCGAAGAGTTTAAAGCAAGACACCAAAAAGGTGAAAGCTTAGATGCATTATTACCAGAAGCGTTTGCGGTCTGCCGCGAAGCATCGCTACGCGTCAACGGCATGCGTCACTATGATGTGCAGCTAATCGGTGGTATCACCCTGCACGAAGGCAAAATCGCTGAGATGAAAACTGGTGAAGGTAAAACCCTGATGGGTACCTTGGCCATGTATCTTAACGCTATCAGTGGCAAAGGCGTCCATCTGGTCACGGTCAACGATTATTTGGCCGCGCGTGATGCGGAATTAAACCGTCCATTATTCAGCTTTTTGGGTATGACGGTTGGGGTGATTTACTCACAGCAGCCACCGCAAGAAAAAATTGACGCTTATCAAGCAGATATAACGTACGGTACCAATAACGAATACGGTTTTGATTATCTGCGCGATAATATGGTTTTTAGCCTCGCTGAGAAAAAACAGCGCCCGCTTAACTTCTGTATTATTGATGAGATTGACTCTATTTTAATTGATGAGGCGCGTACGCCATTGATTATCTCGGGTCAAGCCGAAGATTCATCACGTATGTATGCGCTGATTAACACCATTATTCCGGTGCTTATTCGTTCAAAAGATGAAGAAGCCAATAAGAATAACGAAGAAGAAGATTTTTGGATTGATGAGAAAAACCGTCAAATCGAGATTAGCGAAAAAGGCTATGAGAAAATTGAGCGCTTCTTAATTGAAGTTGGCGAGCTTGGTGAAAACGAAAGCCTATATAGCCCAAGCCGTTTGCCACTATTGGCGCACGTCCAAGCAGCGATTCGTGCCCACCATGTTTTCGTTAAAAACGTCCATTATATCGTCGATGATGGCGAAGTGGTTATCGTTGATGAAAACACTGGTCGTACCATGCCCGGTCGCCGTTGGTCAGAAGGTTTGCATCAAGCGGTAGAAGCCAAAGAAAATGTTGAAATTCAAGCAGAGAACCAAACGCTTGCAACCACGACATTCCAGAATTACTTCCGTCTCTATGACAAATTATCAGGTATGACGGGTACGGCTGATACCGAAGCGGCAGAATTTAAATCAACTTATGATTTAGATGTCATCGTGATTCCAACCCATGAGCCAATTGCGCGTATCGATATGGATGATCAGATTTTCTTAACCAAGTTAGGGAAATATAAAGGTATCATCCGCGAGATTAAAGAGATTCAAGCCAAAGGCGCACCAGTCTTGGTTGGTACGGCGACGATTGAAGCCAGTGAAGAATTGTCTTATCTGCTCGACCAAGAAGGCGTCAAGCATAACGTCCTAAACGCCAAGCAACATGAGCGTGAAGCAGAGATCATCGCGCAGGCTGGTAGTCCAAAGGCTGTAACGATTGCGACCAACATGGCAGGTCGTGGTACCGACATTATCCTTGGTGGTAACTGGCAATCATTTATCGAAGATATTGATTCGGTTAGTCCAGAAGAGATGGCGCGCCTAAAAGCCCAATGGCAAGTTAAGCACGACCAAGTCGTTGCCGCTGGCGGTCTACATATTATCGGTTCTGAGCGTCATGAATCACGCCGTATTGATAACCAGCTGCGTGGTCGTGCCGGTCGTCAAGGTGACCCTGGGATGTCGCGCTTCTTCTTATCGCTTGAAGATGACTTGATGCGTATCTTTGCCGGTGACCGCGTCGTTAACATGATGCGCGCCATGGGTCTTAAAGAAGACGAAGCCATTGAACATAAAATGGTTTCTAAATCGATTGAAAATGCCCAAGGTAAAGTAGAAAGCCGCGATTTTGATGCGCGTAAAAACCTGTTGAAATATGATGACGTCGCTAATGAGCAGCGTAAAGTCATCTATAGTCAGCGTGATGATTTACTGGCAGAGTTAGATTTGTTAGAGGCCATCGAAGTCATGCATCATGAAGTTTATAATGCCATGATTAACCAGTTTATCCCGCCGGGCTCTATCGATGACCAGTGGAATATCGATGGTTTAGAAGATGAGCTTGAGGACGAATTCAAGATTGCGATGCCCATTAACGATTGGCTGGATGAAGATCGCCGCCTAGATGAAGAAGGCTTACGTGCCAAAATCATCCAAACGGCATTGGATCGTTATCATAGCCGCCGTGAGCAAATGGGCGAAAAAGATGCCGCCCAGCTTGAGCGTCATTTTATGCTGCAAAGCCTAGATAAGCATTGGAAAGAGCATTTAACCCAAATGGATCAGCTGCGTAAAGGTATTCATCTGCGCGGTTATGCACAAAAAAACCCTGAGCAAGAATATAAGCGTGAGTCGTTTGAATTATTCCAAATGATGCTTGGGGCAATTAAATCTGAGACGGTACAAGATTTATCACGCGTACATATCCCGACCAAAGAAGAGCTTGCTGCATTAGAAGCGCAGCAGCGTGAAAATGCAGCACAGATGCAAATGCAGTTTGAGCACAGCGATATTGATAACATGGACAGCGGCGCCGATAGAGCCGCTGCACAAAACCGCAATCTTGCTGGTGCGACCGCAGCAGGCGCTGTGGCGGGTAGTGGTGGTGCAAATGAGCCAGACCCATACGCTGGTATGAATATCAGTCGTAACGCCCCATGTCCTTGTGGCTCAGGACTGAAATATAAACAATGCCATGGTAAAATCTAAACATTGATAATCAACCATTGTTAAGTTATGATAAAAAGTCCCTATCTAAAATAGATAGGGGCTTTTTTTATAGATATAGCCTTAGTACTTATATCGAATAATTAATATGAGTATAAGTATGAGTATGAGAATTACGATTATAAAAGTATCAGTGTCTTTTTGGCGATTAATTACAAATCCAACATAGGCGTGAATTTACGGGCGCGCTATAGTGTTTAACATCTTTATTTGGGAGAGTGTGATGAATGTAGAATTATTAAAAAAATTGCGTACCTCTATCGTCCTAACCGGTTTACTGGCTGGTGCCATGACGCTTAGCGCTTGTCAACAACAGCAAGAGACAGAGCCAAGCCTAGAAGACAGTATTAGTGAAGAGCAGTCTGTACCCATGTCCGCTGATCCTGCCGAGCCTAGTGATGTGGTGGTAGATGCGCCTGCCAGCGACGTAGAAGATGATACGATTGCTTCTGTTAATACCGGCGTCAATCAAATAAGTTATTCGTGTTCACCTGCGCTCGCCGTTGAAGCGACGTATAAAGATACTGATAATCAGGTCATTATTGCAACTGCCCAAGGTACAGCGACTTTAACGAAAACCAACGATGCGACTAACCCTGAAGTGTTTGAAGCAAAAACTGCCATCGATGGTGGTGAAGGCTTTGTACAGTGGCGCGTGGCTCATAAAGAGCGCGAAACAGGTGTGATGCGTACGGCGGGTGCAGATGCAACCAACGTCAGCACGTATGAGTGTAAGAAAGCCGAAGATGCTGCAACTGTAGAAGCAGCAGTATAAAAGTAGGTTTATAAAATGAGGTTTTTTCTGATTAAATTTAGATAAAACCTTATAAAAAAAAGCAACAGTGACGTTGCTTTTTTTGGGTCTAACTTTTGAAGCTCTTAGAATAAATGCTCGATTTTATATAACTTTATTCTTTATACGATGTACTATGTTCACGTTCATGTGCTAAAAAACCCTCTTCGGTAACCTCTAGCTCTTCATGCTTAACTTCTACTTGAATGCTATCGGTATGCGTATGGGTGGTTTTATTAATCTCTACTTCTTGAATCACATGAGTATCTTTGGTAATCGTCGCCACTTGACGCGATAAAATAATCTCAATTGGCTCAGCGCCCATCTCAATCTGTTTACCATTAATGGTTATAACAGCTCTGCTATCTAGCGATGGCTCCACATGACGTAATATGTCTTTATCATCGTACTTACCTGATAATAAATCCTGACTTTCTGCATCATAATAATCAGTGCGTACAGTAATATATTCTTCTACCAATTCAATAGGTACGTCGATGGTTTTTGTGCGCGTATGCTTAGTGACCGTTACTTTGCCGACATCCAAGCGTTCTTTGTTAATGACAGGACGTTCTTCTAATAGCTCTAGATAACCACCATTTTTCGTGTCTTCTCGATTATTTGACAGATTATTTGCTGAATTATTGGATAAACCATCTTGCCCACTGCCCATTAGTGCTTGCTGCTGATTGGACTTAGAAGTAGGGGAGGAAGTAGATAAGGTAGATGCAGCTACATCAGGCGCGGGTAATTTATTCTCACCACTATGGTTGGCTATTCTATCTAAAGAAGAAGTATTCGTTGTTGATAAGTGTGCATCTTGCTTAATTTGCTGCTGTTTCATGTCATTGTCGTCGGCGTTCATGGTCATATTCCTTATGGGCAGATATAATAAATAGGTATAAAAAAAGACCAGAGGCGAGCTCTGGTCTTATCTACTGAGCATAACACTCAGCTGCTAATTACGGTCACATAGTATGTATTCATCTTATGAAGAATTGCTTATCAAAGATGGTGGAACTATGCGAAAGAATTGCTTATTACATACCACGAGCGCGGCGTACATCTTCAGCAGTGATATCATCGCGGTCAAAAAGATTACCATCGCGGTCAACCACGTTACCATCACCATCGATATCTAACTCTTCACGTTGAATGGTTTCAGCAATCGTTTCAGTATGACGCTCAGTTGTCTTACCGACATTTACTTCTTCAGAGACATAAGTTTCTTTATTAACGCGGGCACGTTCCGCTTCTAACTCAACTTCCACGGTTTGGTTGCCATCAATATCGCCGATACGGCGGTCTGTTGGGCGGTCTACATTGGTACGCTGGATATTAGCGTGCTCTTCTTCTAGCTCGACGTCGATATTACGCTCTTCGGTCACCACGTGCTTACCGACTTTTACCAAACCCGCTACGATGCGGTCTTTATTAACTGTCAAGCGCTCTTCTAATAGCTCTAACGTATTTGGGGCATTATAGGCATGGTCTGCAATTTCCATACGCTCAGCTTCTGGAATGCTATCAGCCACAAATGATTGGCGATCTTTTTCATACTGCTCTTTATAGCTGTATTGATAGTCGTGATCGTATACTTCCATCGCTTCGACTTGCGCTTGCGTTAGGCTATCAAAAAATACATCATCACCAACGATACGTGCTAAACCTGCTGGTACCAATACTTCTTTTGAGCTAAACCAACCGCCTGCGTCAACGATTAGATAACGAATGCGACCGGTGGTATCTTCTACTAAAGCGCCTTCGATTTTACCGATTTTTTCTTCATTAACACCATAGGCTGTTTTGCCTGTTGGGTCATAATAGTCATCACCGATAAGGTCGCGGTGAGTCGCTTGGATATCTCTTAAACGAATTAGTTGGCTCATTATTATCTTCCTTTTATATGAGTAAATTTTATTTAAATAAATTAGTAATTATTTTTTTAAAATAAAATGCGATAAACAATCGCATTACTGAGAAACTGGTAAGTTGTTGTCTTAAGCCAACACGGCTCTAGTGGATAGCTAAATTGTTAATTTAATTAACAACTCTAGTAAATAGCCTGTCCATCAACTTGTTCATATCGTAACAGTGCGATTTTCAATGAGATATATGAGCAAGGTAGCAAAGTGTGCGCTTGAGGTAAGTGCGTGTAATAGGCTGTAAAACTCACTATCACTATATAAATTTAAGTTAAGGCTTTATTACAGCAATAAACAAATTTCTGTGATTTGTAAATTTCACGCATAAAAAAACCGCATAGCCAAATGCCATGCGGCTTTTAAATAGTAAGAAAATCAGTTAATGCTTAGAACTATTAACTTAATATTAAAGTCTTAAAATTTTTTAAGGCGCTAAAATTTAAGAAGTTAAAAGGTTAAATAGCCTAAAATTAAGCCAGTTCAATTGCTACAGCAACGGCTTCACCACCACCGATACATAAGGTTGCGACGCCTTTTTTGCCGCCCGTACGTTTTAGCGAGTTGATAAGGGTGACTAAGATACGCGCACCTGAACAGCCGACTGGATGGCCAAGGGCACAAGCGCCGCCTTCAACGTTGACTTTAGCATGTTCGATGTTGAGCTCATCCATCGCAGCCATCGTGACCATCGCAAACGCTTCGTTGATTTCCCATAGGTCGACATCAGCAACTGACCAGCCGGCTTTGTCCAATACTTTTTCAATCGCGCCAACTGGAGCAATGGTAAATTCGCTTGGATGACGTGAATTAGAAGCAGCGGCTACGATGCGTGCTTGATAATCTAAGCCTTCCTCTTTTGCTTGTGACTCTTTCATCATCACAACAGCTGCAGCGCCGTCTGAGATTGAGCTGGCATTTGCCGCGGTAATCGTACCGTCTTTAGCAAAGGCAGGGCGTAGGGTAGGAATACGTTCAGCATTGGCAAGGGCTGGCTGCTCATCAGTATCGACGCTTTGCTCGCCTTTACGAGTTTTGAAAGTAACTGGCGTAACTTCATCTTTAAAATGACCATCTTTAATGGCTGTCAACGCACGGTTAAGCGACTCAATGGCAAAATCATCCATTTGCTCACGCGTATAGCCTTTTTCATTGGCCATTTCTTGGGCAAATTGACCCATCAGCTTACCAGTTTCAGCGTCTTCTAGACCGTCTAAGAACATATGGTCTTTGACTTCTTTATGTCCCATGCGATAGCCGCCGCGCGACCCTGGCATGATATAAGGAGCATTGGTCATCGATTCCATGCCACCTGCAACTGCCACGTTAAAGCTGCCCGCTTTAATACCATCGTGCGCTTGCATAACCGCTTTTAGACCTGAACCACAAAGTTTATTAATGGTAACGGCACCAGTAGCATCATTTAGACCTGCTTTACGCATGGCTTGACGAGCAGGGCCTTGACCAAGACCGGCGGTCAAGATACAGCCCATGATGACTTCATCAATATTATCAACGCTTACGCCTGAACGCTCAACAGCGGCTTTAATAGCAGCAGCGCCCAATTCTGTGGCGCTCATGTCTTTAAGTGCGCCTTGAAAGCCACCCATTGGAGTACGTGCGCCGTTTAAAATTACAATTGCATCATTTGACATTATTCTTCTTCCCTTTTAGGTTTTGAAACGAAAGTGCTATTTTTCATAGTTAAAATAAAACAGTTAAGCTAAAGCCAACCGCTTAGGTACTAATAGCGGTCTGGCTTAATGAGTCATACAGCTTAAGCGCTGGATAAATTACGCCAGCTCATCTAAGCGGATACGCACTACTTTATCAGTAATAGTATCGAGCTTTTCGATTTTTTCAATGGCAATATTCATCTGACTTTCAACCACAGGTAGCGTCAAGATAATTACCGGCACTTGACCAAGTTTATGGGCAGGTTTTTGTAAAATCGCATCGATATTGATACCCGCGTCGCTTAAGATACGCGTGATATCAGCCAATACCCCAGGATTGTCATGCGCATGCACACGCAGATAATAACCGGTAATCATTTGCTCAGCGCGCAAGATAGGCGTGTCTGATAATTGCTCAGGGATAAAGGCTAGATGTGGCACATGATGACCATTCGTGCTTTCATTGTTGCTATCTTTACTACCAAGAACGCGAACCAAATCCATCACATCAGCCATCACCGCAGAAGCGGTTGCACCGGCACCTGCGCCATCGCCGCAATATAGCGTTTGTCCAAGCGGATGAGAGTTGACCAGTACCGCATTTTTGACGCCATTGACGTTGGCAAGTAGGGCATTTTGTGGAATAAGCGTCGGGTGGACGCGCAGCTCAATACCAGCCGTACTATTGTCACCTGAGCCATCGCCTTCACGGCGTACAGCAAAGCCTATATGCTTGATACGATAGCCAAGCTCTTCAGCGTAGTTGACGTCCTGTAAAGTGATAGCAGTAATACCTTCACAGTAAACTTTATCAAACTGTAGCGGAATCCCAAAGGCAATAGAAGCAAGTAACGCTAGTTTATGAGCAGCATCAATGCCTTCAACATCAAAAGTCGGATCGGCTTCAGCATAGCCAAGCTCTTGCGCCTCGGTCAATACATCGGCAAACGGGCGACCTTTATCACGCATTTCGGTCATGATAAAGTTGCCAGTACCATTAATGATACCTGCTAACCACTCAATTTTATTGGCAGCAAGGCCTTCACGCATGACTTTAATAATTGGGATGCCGCCTGCCACTGCTGCTTCATAAGCGACATGGACGTTGTGGGCTTCCGCAAAGGCAAAAATCTCATTACCGTGTTCAGCGAGCAGCGCTTTATTGGCAGTAACCACATGTTTGCCGTTTTTGATGGCATGCATAATCACGTCTTTAGCCAGCGTCGTACCGCCAATCACTTCGATGACAATATCGACATTGTCACTGGCAGCGGCTGCCATCAAGTCACTGTTTTGAATAATGTTAGGGTCGATATCATCGCGCTGACGACGGGTACCGACTTCGGTAATCACAATATCGCGTCCGCTACGGCGTTTTAACTCATCTAAATTATCATTGATTAGGTTGATCACGCCCGTTCCGACGGTGCCGAGACCAAGTATCGCTAGTTTGATGGATTTGCTCACAGTATCCTCAAGAGATTATAGAGTTGGATAAGAATGCTTCTATACAGGCTCTTACATAAAAACGCTGATATAAAAGGGTTGATATAAAGAGTGCTGATATAAGGAAGAACGGTGTAAAAATATACGACTAATATCGCCAAGCGCTTTATCGTATCATACCGACAAGCGCTTGTGGCGTCTACCCAAACTCACTGTCGCCAAAGTCAATAATATCAGGGCAAACGACTAGCTGGCATCAATCGCTGTTTGTGCCAATTGTGCAGCTGGTAAATAACCACCGATTTGTTGTCCAGACTCGGTAAAGATAGCGGGTGTACCACGAACGCCCAGTGCCATACCAAGCTCGATTTGCGATTTTACCGGACTATTACAGCTAGGGGCTTGGACGTTAGCGCCCATTTTTGCCTGATCCATCGCCGCATTACGGTCTTCGCTACACCAGATGGCTTCCATCTTTGGAATACTGCCTTCGCTGCGCGGCCATGCCAAATAACGCACTTCAATACCACGCGCATTGATGTCATCTATCTCTTCATGGAGCTTGGTGCAATAAGGACAATCGGCATCGGTAAAGGAATACACGACAGATTTGGTTTCGCCTTTAGCCGGATAAATAATCATGTCTTTTTTGTCGACTGCTTTTAGCGCCTCTTGCGCGGTTTTGGCAACCAAAGCGCCACTGATATCAACCGGTGCTTCTGCGCCAACGGCGATAATTTGCCCTTGGATAATATGTTTGCCAGATTTATCAGTAAAGAAAGACGGTAAGCCCGATGCCGTTACCCAGTAAATATCTTTCATGTCCGTTGGTACGGCTGAAAGAATGTTTTCTTCAATGCCTGAAGCTTTTAAGTTTGCTTGTAAGGATTTTACCACTGCTGAATCGCTATCGGCTGCCACCTGCGCGGTACTGACTTTGGCTTCTGCACTATTGACGATGCCTGTATTACTGGTTGCATCAGCCGCATTATTAGAGCAGCCCGCCGCAACCACGACTAGCAACGCACCCATCATCATACGAGATAAAGGCTTGCGAGAAAATGTATCACGAATAGCGGTGGTTTTAGAAAAAGAAGGTAAAAACATAGGGTGTTCCTTTAGGCAGTCGTGCCTAAGCAAGATATAGATATAAAAAAGAGGGCAGTAAAGGGCAATAAAAAGTATGTAAACGCTTGCCGCATATTCACTGGATTTTGTTATCAGGGCGATATATTGCAATGGTGATATACAATTTATTGATAATAAAAGATAAGTGGCAATAGCTGTCATATTAGCATATTTTTATAAATAACCACTAAAGGTGAGTTTTAGCATTGTCAAATCTACAATTTATAGATAAATGTTACAAGAGCAGAAATAAAATACATTTGCACTATTTCATCTCGGCTTATGTCTAGGTAGGCTACTATTTATAACCGTTTCTTATAAGCTATCTCTTAATTAAACTATATCTCAATCATTTACTAAAACAATTTTTCTAATTTTCTTTCTAATTTTCTAAGGAGCCCATATGGCAGGTGCCAGTTTATTAACCCTACTTGATGATATCAGTGTGATATTAGATGACGTGTCGGTCATGACTAAGGTCGCCGCCAAAAAAACCGCGGGGGTGTTGGGTGACGATTTAGCGCTTAACGCTGAGCAAGTGTCGGGTGTCAAAGCAAATCGTGAGCTTCCAGTAATTTGGGCGGTCGCCAAAGGCTCATTTATCAATAAGCTTATTTTGGTGCCAGCGGCAATTCTTATTAGTGCCATTTATCCGCCTTTAATCACCTTTTTGCTTATGTGTGGCGGCTTGTTTTTGGTTTATGAGGGTGCTGAAAAAGTCATTCACCGATTTTGGCCGCATGCCATACCTGATGATGAAGAACAAAATGCACGCCGACAAGCCAACGCCGATGAAACGGTCGATTTGGTCGCCTTTGAAAAAGAAAAAATCAAAGGGGCGGTACGTACCGATTTTATTTTATCGGCAGAGATTATCGTCATCGCGTTAGGCGCGACGGCAACGGCTACTTTGTTACAGCGCAGCTTAGTGCTGTCTATTTTAGCCATTGGTATTACCGTTGGTATTTATGGTTTGGTCGCCGGTATCGTTAAAATCGATGACGTGGGCCTACATATGATGGAGAAAGACGGCAAGTTTACTCAAAAAGTCGGTAAGGTTTTATTTGCGGCAGCACCTAAATTGATGAAGTTTTTGTCGATCGCTGGTACTTTGGCGATGTTCTTAGTCGGTGGTGGTATCTTGGTACACGGTATTAATTTTTTACACCATGAAGTTGAAGATATCGCCCATTTAACGGGCATTTTTGAGAGCTTTACCACGGCGTTATTAAATGGTGTTATCGGCTTTATTATTGGTGCTGCTATCGTTGCTTTGTTGACGGTGATTAACAAAATACGCAATAAAGACGCGACTTCTGCACATTAAGCTTATTCTCAAAAACGCTGAGTCTTCAAGGTTCTGACTATTAGAGAGCCGTATTTATAACAATCGCTGTTGATAAAAACCGCTATTGATAAACAACTACATTGAACAAGATAAAGCCCCAAAGTTGCTAACAACTTTGGGGCTTTTACATTTTATAAAAGACTATTTATAAAAGGCGATTAGCTTTCGCTATCAGTATCATCAGATTCTGATTTTTCCGCCTGCGTTGGCTTCTTATGCTCAGTCTTCGGCTTACGCGTGCGCGCTTTAGGTACTTTTGGCGTGGTTAAGTTAAACATGCCTTTTTGTGGCAACAACTGCTCAGCCACATTTTCAATCATATTTTTATAACTGGCGATGGTTGTTTTTGATTTCGCCGCCTGAATTTCTTCTTTTGTCGCAGGCTCTGATACTTGTTCAGTTGCCTCAGGCGCTTGCTCAGTTTCGCTTTGCTCAACATCAGAAACAGTAGTTTCAGAATCAGCATCTTTAACCTCAGCATCTTCTGCTTTAACATCTTCCGCCTTCGCTGCTTCAACTTCAGATTGCTCCGCGTTTCCTTCTTCTAGTGCTTGCTCAACCTTTAACAGCTGCTCACTATCGGCGCTGACATCATCTGTCTGACCTTGATTTGCAAGCGCAGTTGCTTCTACTTTATGGGCATCTACATGAGCATCGACGTCGCTGTCGGCAGCTAAAGCGTTATCTGCAGGCGCTTCAGAAGTGGTAACTACAGCTAGTTCCTGATAGTCAGGATGCTGACCGCGTGGGTCGTTGCTTGCCCGTTTGCTAATAGCGCGTGGTTCAACGGCTGTTTTACCTTGCGCGGCGGCAAACTGACTGACCGCTTGCGTCATCTTCTCAAAGCGGGCGATATAATCTGCTGCTAAAGGTTGATAACCATAGTTGCTAAAGTTGAAATCTTGATTGGCAGCTTCGCCAGTCACTACTTTAGGCTCATTACTGCTATCGACTTTAACCTTGTCCTCGTCAGTAGTAGCGGCTTGCGCTTGCTCAACATGCAAGGCAATGGCTGCATTAAAGCAGTTGATAACGCCCTCTGCTGCTAAGCGCGCTTGCGCCTCTGGTAGCGTCGCACGGATAAATTCACCAACCGTACCACGGATAGCTGGCATATTTACAGCGGTTGGCTTGTCTTGCTGACTTGCCTGAGGTATTTCAGCGACCGACGTTTTAGTTGTCGGTGCTTGAGCCTGCTGACGACGAACCAGACGTGGGTCATTGCTGGCTTGACCAAACTTATTGGCCGTCACATAGCGTTTAGCAAACAAGGCGTCATGGTTAAGCTCAAACGCTGGTTGCTTGCTATTGCTAGCATCATCGTCAGCCTTAGAATTAGCATCAGTGGCAACATCAGAAGCGGTTTCCTGAGTTTTCTCTGTAGCTGCTTTATTTTCAACGATGGCGTCTACTGGCTTTTGACTTTCAGCTGGACGGTCAGTTTTAACATCACTGCTGTTAGACGTTGCTTGCTCATCTGTCCCTGCTTCTTCAGCAGCACCTTTTTTAGCGGCGACTTTACTGTCGTCTACAGAATTAGTATTAGACACTTGCACTTTAGCTTCAGTAGCGCTTGGTTGTGCTTGGTCTGCTTTTGGCTCTGCTATTTTTGCTTCTTTTAGATGAGCTGCATCACTGTTAACAGCTTCAGCTATATCAACTTGCTGACTGTTTTTTTCACTGTTATCAACCGATTCACGGCTGTTTTTAGTAGCTTGACTGTCAGTCTTTTGCTCAACAGCTTCCGGCTTGTCTACATTTTTCGGCGTGCTGTCTTCTTGACGTGCTTTCTGCTTATCAGCGTCATTGCTAGCTTTCTCAGCGTTTTGCTTTGCAGGCGCTTGGCGAGTAGCTGTTACAGATTTACTGTCATCTAAGGATAAATGTACAACTTCTGGCGATTTGAGTTCCGTGGCTGCTTCATTGACCTGTAATATAACTTCGTTAGGGTCTTGGTTGCGGCGTGAGCTGGATTGACTTCTACCATTGCCATTATTAGCCTCTTTAGTGCTTAGCTGAGCATTTTGTTGTGCATTATCAGCGCTTAACGTCTCACCGCGCTGAAGTTTGCCGCGTGAGTGACGTTGGCTATTTGATTTACGCTTAGCACGAGTTTGCTCGTCTGCAGCATTAGCGCTTTTGTCGTCAGCGTCGGTGCGCTCATGACGTTCATTGCCTTTGCTATTTTCGCTGCTCTCATTACCATTGCGAGCGCTGTCTTGACGATTATTACGATTACGGTCGTTAGGACGTCTGTTATCCTGCTGACGTTTATCTTGGCTGTTCGATTCTTTGTTATCAGCGCTACTGATGCTGCTGTCTGTCGTATCGCCAGCGACGTTATCACTCGTTTCATCTGACGGCTCTTTTCTTTGGCGCGTCTTAGAAGGGCGTGATTTACGTGGCTTACGTCTTCTTCTTTCTTCAGCATCGTTATTGTCATCAGCTGTGTTGTTAGCAGCCTGCTGACGATTGGCGTTTGACGGCTGGTTATTGGCTTGTTGATTGCTCTCTTGCGGCGCAGCTGTAGCTTGATTGTTATCAGTAAGCACACTGTTATCAACTTGCCCAAACGAGCCTAAGCTTTGCGCGCCTGTATTGACCAGCGCTTCAATGGCTTCAGCGGCGTCACGACTACTGACGCTATGAGTGGTCTGTGCCTGCGGTGCTTGCGCAAATAAATTAGACAACCAAGCAACGGCTTGCGGTTGGGCAGCAGCAACAGGAGCAGTTTGGGTCGCTACTGGCGCAGCTGTAGCCGCAACAGCCGGTGCACTTTGTGTCGGCGCTTGTGTTTGTGGATGTGTTTGTGGCTGTGTTTGTGGCGCCCGCGCTGATGAAACATTGCTAGCATTGGTATTGCTACGATGGTCATTACTATGACTGGTCGTACTCTGCTGCTGGCTCGGCGCACTTTGCTGGGTATTGGCGCTCGTATTCGCTTGACTGTTATTACCGTTATTATTACTGCTGTTATCGGCTATTTGGCGTGGCTGGCGCGTCGGCTGCTGCTCAGGACGCTCTTTTTCAGCGGTTTGCCAGTCAACTTCATAACCCAAATCGCTATGTTCTTGGGCTGTATCCGTAATACGCTCATAGCTTGATGGGGCAAAGCCGTCACGGTTAAAGTGCAGCTTAAAGTTTGGCGATTCTAAATGCGCGTGCGGCAAAATGGTAATACGCGTACCACTGTCTTGTTCCAAGTAAACCAAGGCATCGCGCTTTTCATTTAATAAGAAAGCAGCGATATCAGTCGGTACTTCTGCCTGTACTTCACCTTGACGTTCTTTTAAGGCGATTTGCTCAATTTGACGCATAATAGATAGTGACAGCGAGCGCAAATCACGAATCATGCCATTGCCATGACAGCGTGGGCAAATATAACCAGTCGATTCTTCTAGTGATGGACGCAGACGCTGACGGCTCATTTCCATCAAACCAAATTTAGAGATATCACCGAACTGTACGCGGGCACGGTCATATTTGGTGGCATCAACCAAACGTTTTTCAACTTCTTTTTGATGCTTATTGTCATTCATATCGATGAAATCAATGACAATCAAGCCGCCCATATCACGTAGACGCAATTGACGAGCAATCTCATCGGCGGCTTCTAAGTTGGTATGATAAGCAGTTTCAGCAACGTCTGAACCTTTGGTCGACTTGGCGGAGTTAATATCGATAGACACCAAGGCTTCAGTCTGGTCAATAACGATTGAGCCACCTGATGGCAAACGTACTTCACGCTGATAGGCCGTTTCGATTTGTTTTTCGATATTAAAGCGTGAAAACATTGGCTCATAATCGGTGTATTTACGTAGCTTTTCAGCTTGTTTTGGCATCACCGCGTCGATAAAACCTGCCGCTTCGATATAAGCGTTTTCGTTATCGATCCAAATCTCAGCAATATCATCACGTAGATAATCACGCACGGCGCGCGTCACGACGCCAGCTTCTTGATGCACCAAACGCGGTGAAGGATATTTTTGATTTTGTTCTTGAATAGCTTGCCAGATATTAAGCAAGTGGTTTAAGTCATGCTGCAAGTCTTCTTGGGTTTTGCCAATACCAGCAGTACGAATGATAACGCTCATGCCTTTTGGCAAATCTAAGCTGCCAAGCATACGCTTCATATCTTCGCGCAATTTCCCCGAGATTTGACGTGAAATACCGCCGCCACGAGGGTTGTTTGGCATTAACACTAAATAACGACCAGCCAATGACACATAAGTTGATAAAGCCGCGCCTTTATTACCGCGCTCTTCTTTTTCAACTTGGACGATGAGCTCGTCACCTTCTTTGATCAGTTTTTTGATGTTTTCATCGCGTGGATTGCCGCTTAAATATTCAGCAGAAATTTCACGAATCGGTAAGAAACCTTGACGCTGTGAGCCATATTCGACAAATACCGCTTCAAGCGAAGGCTCGACACGGGTCACATGACCTTTATAAATGTTGGATTTTTTTTGTTCGCGGGTACGGTTTTCTAAATCGAAATCATAAAGATGATTGCCTTTACAAAGGGCAACACGAATTTCTTCGTTTTGAGTGGCGTTGATTAAAATGCGTTTCATATTTATATCCTATGAGTACGCAGAACAACGACGAGACAGGCTTTAGGGCAGGGTGGCAAGTGTGGCTAATAATACAATTAGCCTGAGCAGACGTTAATGAGCGGTAGAACGTAAATCATAAATGCAGTTAAGCGCGCGGGCTTTTCGCAATCGCTTTTTGACCTAAAATGTATTAGCGATAAGGTATGCTAATGTCGGTAACATTCATATAGATAAGATAGGGTGTAAGGCTACTATCTATCTATAGAGTTATTATGAATAGGCTTGTTCTAATGATTAATGCAGGAGCAAGTTAGTGGTCTTTTATTATCAGTCGTCTTATCCAGTTTTGTAGGCAGCGCACGTTGTAAGGGTGGCAGTGGATAGTGACTGAGAGTCAAGAGGTCACAGGTACTAAAAAAGCATCGTGCTGTCACAGTAATCAATCAAGGTCTAGCAATAATATCGCTGTCATTAAGGACTATTATATAAGTGTTATCGTATAAAATAGTGCCGTGCAGCGGTTATCCTTTTAGGTGAAGCAATTGGTCATTCTTTATTTATCGTTCTTTTGGGTATAACGTCAATATATCTGGGGTATCTCAAAGCTAGGTGGCGCTGCTTTCGTCATCAGCGGGGCGTACTTGGCAAACAGAATAAATGACCGGCTTATCGGCACGGTGTCTCTTGTCTATTCTACTTATCGTCCTCTGTTTGACCACCAATACTCAGGCAGCTATCGACAATCAGTTAATGATGCTCGATTCTGGCTCTAAACGACCCATACTTGCTCATCTGCGCGCCTAAAGGACTGGATGATAAATAATTATGTATGATCATAAATAGTTATCAAGGCAAGTCGTGGTTATGCGGTAGTGAGTAAATGTTATGTTGTTATCGTTTGATAAAAATGTTTTAAAAATCTATCAAAGCGATTTTGTCTAATGTCACAATATTCTGTAATGATAAACAATCTTATGCTGATAACTTATCTGGTACTAATACTGTTTTGTACTAATAAATGTCAGCGTTGTTCTTACAATTTATGGGGCATTATAGGGTATATCAAGGGATATAACACCCTTAAAATCAGATGAAACACACAAGCTTGGCAGATTTTATAGCAGGCAGCGCTTAACTAACCAGTACTGACCAGCAGTAAAAATGGCGCTACACTGTCTGTAACAACAATGAATTATTGTCGCAGCCTCTGCTTAATTGGCGCTCAACATGCTAAACTATAGCAAATCTTTATGTAAATACCTAACTAAAAATGACAAACGACAAAATGACAAACGACGAACCTATCCACGAAGCTCCGGCTATCTTTAATAGCAAAACGCGCCCGCAAAGTGCCGATGACGAAATTAGTAACTTTGAAAAGGTCAACTACCTTGAAGTTACTCGCCATCAGCATGATCAGCGCTTGGACAACTTTTTGCTCAATCGTCTAAAGGGCTTGCCTAAACCGCATATCTATAAAATGATTCGCTCTGATGAAGTGCGCGTCAATAATAAACGTTGTAAAGCGCATGACAGATTACAGCGTGAAGACGTGGTGCGTATTGCGCCTGTCCAGCTAGCCACCCGCGATAAACCTATTATCAGTACCGAATTTGCCAAGAGTTTATTGGCACGTGTGGTCTACGAAGATGAAGGTTTAATCGTATTGAATAAACCATCGGGTATCGCCGTTCATGGCGGTAGTGGTTTAGATTTTGGCGTTATTGAAGCCATGCGCGAAGTGACGGGCAAAAAGTACTTAGAGCTGATTCATCGTATCGATAAAGATACCTCAGGTCTGCTGATGATTTCTAAGAAACGCTCAGCGCTAAAAGCCCTGCAACAGCATCTGGTCGACAAAACCATCCAAAAACACTATCTATGTATCGCCAAAGGTCAGCCTGCACTGAACGAGCAGCGTATCGACGCGCCATTATTGCGCTATACACTGGCTAGTGGTGAGCGCCGCGTAAAAGTAGATGCACAAGATGCCCAAGCTAAAGAAAGTCAGACAGATATTATCGTTCATGGTCGTTTTATGCTGGCCAATCAGCCAGTCAGCTTGATTGAAGCTAAGCCACTGACCGGTCGTACTCATCAAATCCGCGTGCATTTGGCACATATTGGTCATGCTATCTTAGGTGATGATAAATACAACGTGCATGACAAGTCTGGCGTGCATCGTCTGTGCTTACATGCGTGGCGTTTGGATATTCCCGGCTATGAGACCATTACCGCACCATTACCAGATGAGATGGTAGCTTGGTTACCAGCAGACATTAAACTACCTGAATAAGCTTAAAGGACTGATATTCCATTCTCAGTTTTTATATTAATATTCAGTATGAAGCACAAACGTCACAGTGACTTATAAGGGCATGTTTTATCCAAATAAGTGACCGTGACGTTTTCATATCCGCCATTTACGATGAATCGTTAAGGGTTAGTTCATGACAGCAGCAGCACTCGCTCATACATTAGCAACAGCCAATACTTCTAAATTAGCAGCCGAGCATCACTTAGCCAATAAAACGCTGATTATTTTTGATTGGGATGGCACCTTGATGGATTCGATTGGCTTAATCGTTGAGTCAATGCATGTGGCAGGCGAGGCGCATGGCTTTACCACCACCGATCAGGCCGTCAAAGACATCATCGGCCTGAGTCTAATGAATGGTATTGAGATTTTATATCCGCAAGCAACCGCTGCGCAGAAGCTAGCGATTCAGCAAAGTTATGCGGATTATTATATTCCGAACAGCCATCGTACGCCGTTTTTTGCGCCTATCGAAACTATGCTGCAAACCTTGCAACAGCAAGATAAGCAGCTGGCGGTCGCCACTGGTAAGAAAAGAAAGGGTTTAGATCGGGTATTAGATGGTTCTGACAGTCATCATTATTTTGCCATCACGCGCTGCGCTGATGAGTCAGGCTCAAAACCTGACCCACAAATGCTCAGTGATATTTTAGACCATACCAAGCAGCCAATCTCGCAGGCGGTATTTATCGGCGACAGTATTTATGATATCCAAATGGCCAACCGTTTGGGCATGACCAGTATTGCGGTCAATTATGGTACGGCGTCGAGTGGCGAGCTTGCTGCCGAGCAGCCAACTTATCAAGTGGATACCCCGCAAGCCTTGGCTGAGCTATTGTGTGCTTAAATAAGCATTCGTTTAAATGGTAAAAGAGGGTCATAAAAATCAAAAAGGGTTTATCGTTATTAGCGATAAACCCTTTTTGGCTGAAACTGTGACTGGTTAAAAACTGTGACTGGTTAAAAACTGTGACTGGTTAAAAACTGTGACTGGTTAAAAAGTAGGACTGGCGAAGAAAACCATGAGGTTTACTTGCCGTCTTATTCAGTACTGTCCTTTTCAACATTATCTTGTTCAGCACTATCTTTTCTAGCACTATCTTTCTCAACATTGCCTGTTTGAGCAGCGTCCTTTGCAATCGCGTCTTCTAGCTCAGCACCTTCTAGCAAAGCAAAAGAGGATTCAATAATTTTATTAGCATCCAGCTGATACTCATACCAGTTGCCCATGACGCCGGCCAATTCATCAAGCCCTTCTTTTCTTAACGCTGAAAATAGCTGAATGGTACAGTTTAAGCTCAATTGCTTCAGTCTCTTACGGGTATTCAGTAGCGCGTTTTTGGAAGCACCATATTTAAGCTTATCGGCTTTAGTCAGCAAGATATGCACTGGCAGATCGCCATCTTTTGCCCAATGCAGCATTTGCTCATCAAAGAACTTCAGTGGATGACGAATATCTGACATCAGCACCAAACCTGCAAGGCTTGAGCGTGATACCAGATATTCCTCTAGCTCAACCTGCCATTCTTTTTTCATCTCAAGCGGTACGGCCGCATAACCGTAACCGGGTAAATCAACCAAACGTCTATCACTATCGCCAATACTGAAAAAGTTAATCATCTGCGTACGGCCAGGCGTTTTAGACGAGCGTGCCAATTGGCGCTGATTGGTCAGTGCATTAATAGCGGACGATTTACCAGCGTTTGAACGTCCAGCAAAGGCAATCTCTAGCCCAACATCAGGCGGACAAAGGCGAAAAGTTGGCGCAGACATGAGAAATTCAGTTTGCTGAATGCGTTGACGGGCTTTGGTATTAAAATCCGCGTGTTCAGCGGCGACATCTTTGAACGGGGTACTCATAAGTGACTCATTAATCTTGAAAAATTGGATACGGTAATAAAAGTTTTTGAATTAAGTAGTGCTTACAGCAGCGTATGGAATAGGTGCGCTGCAAAAATAAGACTTCAATCATATAAGGGTTTTAGGATACCGCCTATTCTATACTATTACGGCGCTTAGTTATTGAAATAACGGCCATTACCCTTATATTAATTACAACCTATTGGCGACATAGTCTTAAAATAGCTTTTAAGTAAATTGGCTCTTAGGGCAGTCTTCTGCCTCATGAGCAGCCGTTAACAAAGCTAAACTATATTTATATATATTAATACGACATATATTGTTACAATCTTTAGTAAGACAGATTGAATGAAAGACGTTTAATAAAATTATTGATTAAGCGAATGAAAAACGATGTGAGGTGTCCCATGTTCTCAATCACCACAACAGTTGCCAAAAGCTATCGCTTATTAGCCAGTACGGCAACCGCGCTCATAATTGGTACGGCAATGCTAAGTACTGCCAGTGCGGCTGATATTGCAACGTCCTATAATAACTCATGTGCCGCTTGTCACGATAGTGGCGCGCTCAATGCCATTAAAAAAGGCGACAGTGCCAAATGGCAACAGCTCATCAAACAAAAGGGCATGCCAGCGCTGATTAAATCGGTGAAAAGTGGCATGATTCAAATGCCCGCCGGTGGATTGTGCACAGATTGCAGCGATGATGATTACCGTAAACTTATCGAATATATGAGTAAATAGCGTTCAACCTGTGTATAGGTCATGCCTAAGTTATAAAGCTATCAATCATTGTTTATAAAAATATATAAGGCGCAAGGTTGCTAAACCTGTTGCGCTTTTTTGTTTTTATGAAGCAGGTGATTAGGATATGAATAGAAAAAATCCCCAATGCTACGATTAAGTAGGCAAATAGTAAAAAGTCTTGCTATAATAATCCAAAATAAACCCTGATATTAGTAAGTACTTTCGGGCTGCTTGTGATAAAGACCGCAGAATATATGGCTTAGCTGGCTAAATGATGGCTCTGTATATCTTTCGTCTTTAAATAATACAATCATGCTAGATAATGCTTACGCCGAGTTAGTAGGATTTGTATCAATGAAAAAGTTAATCGCTGCCGCCAGCTTATGTGTTGCAAGTTTCAGCGTACAAGCTGCTATCACTGTTCCTGAATATGATCTTAACGCTGGTAAACAAGTCGCCGAAACGGTTTGTGCTGCTTGTCACGGTGTTAATGGTGTGAGTCCTATACCAGCCCAGCCAAATCTTGGCGGTCAAAACGTGAAGTACTTATACAAACAATTGGTTGATTTTAAATCGGGCTATCGTAAAAACGGTATCATGCAATCACAAGTTGCCAATTTATCTCAGCAAGATTTGGCCAACGTGTCAGGATATTATGCGAGCCAAAAACCTTGGGGTGTAGCATTCGGTAATCCTGCAACCACACAAGAAGCGACTAAGCTGTTTTTAGGCGGCGATAAGACACGCGGTGTCATCGGTTGTGCAGGTTGTCATGGTCCAGATGCAGCGGGTAACGCTTGGGCTGCATTTCCACGTTTAGGTGGACAGCATGCTGAATATATCGCCACTCAATTAAAGCTTTTCCGTGCGGCTGGTCGTGTAGATGATATCGACAGCGATGAGCAAAAACGTGTCAACGATGCGGCAAAAGAAGGCGAGATGGGTATGATGCAAACCGTTGCTTCAAAACTGTCTGATCGCGATATTCGCATCTTGTCAGATTATGTGAGTGCTATCCACTAATTTGTTGCATGTTTAAATGAAATACTAACTTATGTACTTTCATGCAGCCGTTATGCTTTAGCTATTAAACCCCGATTTCGGGGTTTTTTTATAACTGTCAGTCCTTATATAATTTGCATAATCTTTTATAAAACTTGTATTAAATAAGTCGCCTGTATATAAAGCTAATAGAAAAAGTATCGGCGCTTATCAGGGCTTTATATCATTAAATGTTATTCACTTTGAATCGCTTGGATTTAAATTATGATGATTCGCTATGCTTCTTACTTTATCGCCGCGCTGCTACCGCTACTACTGTTTCGTTGGTTTGCACCCGCATCTATAGGTGAGATCGATTTTTGGTTGCTTTGGCTGTTAGCCATGGTGCTGGTCTCATTACCGGTCGTGTATGCTGAGATTGCCTTGGCCTATCGTAGTGCCGAGGCGCCTTTAGCGGGTATGCAAAAGCTCACGCGCGAGGCAGATGCCAGCTCTTTATGGCGCGGTTTTGGTTGGCTCGCCGCATTGGTGTCTATTATTATTGCAGCACTGGTCATATCTGGTGCAAGTACTGGTATTTTAGCCGCTCTAACGGAATTAAATAGCGCGCCTGATGTACCAAGCTTTGCCATTGCGGCAGGCTTAATGGTTATTGCTGTCTTATTAAGCTTACTGGGCGTCGCTCCTTTACCGATTGGCTTGGGCTTAATGTTGATTGGCTTACTACTAGGAGTAGCAAACGGTTTACCAAATGTTGCTTTTACGATGACCGATGTCAGCTTAAGCGAGTGGGCACGCGCTGTTGCCTTGGCATTAGTCAGTGTGGGTGCAGGTACTGGCTTATATTGGTTTGGTCAGCATTTAGTCAGCAAGCAAGCCGTTACTGCGGTAGGGGTGGATAATCATAACGCCCAAAAACCTTCTCGTCATCATGCTACGCAAGAATATCGGGCAACTAAGCTTGTCCTACCGATTTGGATATTACAGCTGGTGGTTGGTGTTGTCGCCTTATTTATCAGCGGTATGGCATTGCCACCGATTGGGCAGTTACTTTATTGGGTCGGCGTATTGTTTGTGGCCAGCTACTTACTACACTATAGCACGCAGCAATTGGCGTATAAATTTGGCTTATTGGTCAGTGTGCTATTAACCTTTGTAATAGCCCTGCTGCTAGTAGTTGCGATACCGACCAATTGGCTGGTTGGCATTTTGGTGATTATCAGTAGTATCGCCGTGTTATTACTGTCAGTTTTTGCCGGTTGGCAAATGAAAATTAGCCATTTGCGTAAGTCTTTAAACTTTGGCAATGAAGCTTTTTATAACTTATGGCGGGTTGCGATACGCTTGATTGTGCCATTGGCATTACTATTAGCGTTAATCGGTTGGGTAATGCAGTGGTTAAGCTAATGAACGCTGCTAATAACCATGCTGCTAATAATCATGCAGCTAGCAACAGTGAAGCTAACATTAATATGTCTCAGTCTGAACAGAGCAATTTGATGACGGTATATCTGGCGTATGCCGAAGAAGCAGAGCGTCAGCACTACCTAACCGTTAAACTCAGTCAAGGTGCTACTCTATATGAGGCTTTGGCGCAAGTGGGTTGGCTGACACAGTTCGAAGAGCTGGCAATATGGTGCGAACAAGTGGCTGATATGACGACGCCAACGGCTAAGCGTTGGCGTGTCGGGGTATATGCGCAAAAACAGCCGCTAAATTATATATTGCAGCCTTTTGATCGGGTAGAGGTATATCGCAGCTTAAGCGCTGATCCTATGTCTCAGCGCAAAAATAAATCTCGGGGTTAACCGTCAGTCGCTATAATTTACTAGCCAGTCGTTATGGTCTGCGAACAGATTTACGATGCCGGTAAGCTGTCGATACCTTCGATACGAGTTACTATACCATTATCATCAAAATAGACAATTAAGTGCTGGCTGGCATTTTTAACATCGGCGATACCTTTGCGGCGACCTTCTGTCCCTGCTTTATAATCGTAAATATAATCCCAGCGCTTAGGCTCTAATGTATCTTTAATTGCCGGACTGCCAAGAATATAAAGTACCTGATTTTGATTCATACCCACTTGTAGTTTTTGTGCTTGGGTTTGGGTAATAGCGGTACCTTGTGGCAAATCAATCTTATACACACTTAGTAATGAGCAGCCAGACATAGCGACAGCGGCACTAAGCATACTGGTAATGGCAATCTTGCGTACTGCGCTTGCAGAGCTTAACGAACGAAAATTCAATGTCTTTATCATGGTAAGATGACTCATAAAAAATGGGTTAGGCGCAGCTAAGAACCGATAAGGCTGGTCTTGCAGGCAATCTTGGACAAATGATACGTCATTTACTTGCAATTGCCTACCACTTACGACATTATTTACCAAACGCTATCTGGCGGTATTTATTATTTATATTTTAAATTCATAGACTTGGCATCAAATTTTTATAAAAAATTGCTCTAGAAATTCGCCTGAGAGTGGCTAGGTTTTTATGGCTGATATTTCTTTATCCGCTATTATTACTCATGATTAATGATTTTTAACTCGTGTTTTTTGAATTTATTTGCTAAGACTTTCATAGTCAGAAGGGATATTATGGCTTCTTTTACCAATCAAGACTTACGTAAAGCGGGTTTGAAAGTAACGTTACCGCGTATTAAAATTTTAGAGCTGCTTGAAAGCGCAGAGCTGCATCATATGAGTGCAGAAGAGGTGTACAAGGCGCTGATCGAGCAAGGTGAGGATGTGGGTCTCGCCACCGTTTATCGCGTGCTGACGCAGTTTGAGCAAGCGGGTATCGTTGAGCGTCATAATTTTGAGAACAATCTATCGGTATTTGAGATTACCCAAGAAGAGCATCACGACCATCTGGTTTGTGATGTCTGTGGTAAGATTATCGAATTCCATAATGAAATCATCGAAGAAGAGCAGACCAAAGTAGCAGCAGAACATGGCTTTAAATTATCTGGTCATTCTTTAGTGCTCTACGGTATTTGTGACAACCAGGCTTGTAAAGACAACGCAAAATAAGCGTTTCAAAAAAATAGCTGATGCTGCTAATTTTAAAGCTATAAAAAAGCCCTCACATTCGATGAGGGCTTTTTTATGGAAAAATACTGAATAAATTAATAAGTAGGATCAAGCTAAGTAATATAAAACTAAGTAATATCAAGCGATAAACTATCAGCGCCCTCATCTAAATTGGCAGTACCGTTTTTATTGCTCAATTTGATTTTTAAGCGCAAATCATTAGGAGAGTCGGCGTGCAGAATGGCTTCTTTATAGGTGATTTCGCCCTGTTCATATAAATCAAACAGCGCTTGGTCAAAGGTCTGCATACCACTCTCGCGTGAGCGCGTCATCACATCTTTGATTTCATGAACCTCACCCTTACGGATATAGTCACTAATCAGCTGTGAGTTTAATAAAATCTCAATAGCAGCGCGTCGTCCTTTGCCATCAGGCGTTGGAATCAGTTGCTGGGCGATAATGGCTTGTAAGTTCAGCGATAAATCCATAAACAACTGATTATGGCGACTGGTTTCAAAGAAGTGAATAATACGGTCAATGGCTTGGTTGGCGTTATTGGCGTGTAAGGTAGCAAAGACCAAGTGTCCGGTCTCAGCATATTGAATCGCGTAGCTCATAACCTCGCGGTTACGAATCTCGCCAATCAAAATAACATCAGGCGCTTGGCGTAAGGTGTTTTTCAGCCCCGCTTCAAAAGAGTGGGTATCGATACCGACTTCACGCTGAGTAATAATACAACCGCGATGCTTATGCACAAACTCGATAGGATCTTCGATGGTAATAATATGACCGTGTGAGTTCTGGTTACGATGCCCAATCATTGCCGCAAGGGTGGTGGATTTACCCGTCCCCGTTGCACCAACCAACAAGATAATACCGCGCTTTTTCATCGCCAGCTCTTTTAATGCTGGTGGCAGGCGCAGTTCTTCGACCGTCGGAATTTTATTCTCAATTTTCCGTAAAATCATTCCCGCCATGTCGCGCTGTATAAAGGCACTAACCCGAAAACGCGCTTGCTGAGCTTGGTCTGTAATCGCAAACTGACACTCATTGGTTTCGTCGAATTCTTTTTGTTGGTTTGGCGTCATCACGCCTTTAACCAATCTCATGGTTTGCTCAGCCGTTAATGGCGTTTTGCCCACGGGCAGAATTTTGCCATTAATTTTCATGGATGGCGCAACGTCAGCGGTAATAAAAAGGTCAGAGCCGTTTTTATTGATCATTAACTGTAAAAGTTTATCAATGTCCATAACGTACCTACACTTGGAATATATAGATTAAAAGGTGCTTCAATAAACTTTTAAAGACTGCCAATAACGACCATTAAAAATGAATAAAGCAGATTAAAAATCTATGATTGTCAATTTGTAATGTTATTAAAACTTAGTGCTATAAAGGTTTAATACTTTGAAAAACAGTACTAAATAAACGCCTCAGGCTGCTTGGCATAAGGACGTGCAACATCTTTGCTAATAGTACCTTTTGAGACAAGGTTTTTAAGTGTTTGGTCAAGGGTAATCATGCCATCACCAGCACCCGTCTGAATAGAGGAGTACATCTGGGCGATTTTATTTTCACGTATCAAGTTACGAATAGCAGGCGTGCCTAGCATAATCTCATGCGCGGCAATTCGCCCGCCGGTTTGACGACGCAAAAGAGTCTGTGAGATGACCGCTTGCAACGATTCTGAAAGCATCGCTCGAATCATGTCTTTTTCAGCAGCAGGGAAGACGTCAATCACACGGTCAATGGTTTTTGCCGCTGAGCTAGTGTGCAAAGTACCAAAGACTAAGTGCCCTGTTTCTGCGGCGGTCAAGGCTAAGCGAATAGTCTCAAGGTCACGTAGCTCACCAACGAGGATAACGTCTGGATCTTCACGTAACGCAGAACGCAACGCAGGCTCGAAACCTAAAGTATCGCGGTGGACTTCACGTTGGTTAATCAAGCTCTTTTTAGACTCGTGGACAAATTCAATCGGGTCTTCAATGGTTAAAATATGCTCTTTACGCGTTTCATTGATATAGTCAATCATGGCCGCCAGCGTGGTAGACTTCCCTGAACCCGTCGGACCTGTAACCAATACCACGCCGCGTTTAAAGTCAGACACACGTTTGAAAACCTCGCCCATACCCAAGTCTTCCATGGTAAGGACTTTAGAGGGAATGGTACGAAAGACCGCGCCTGCACCGCGATTTTGGTTAAAAGCGTTAACACGAAAGCGCGCTAAATTTGGAATCTCAAAAGAGAAATCGGTCTCAAAAAACTCTTCAAAGTCGGCGCGCTGCTTATCATTCATGATGTCATAAATAAGCTGATGCACAACCTGATGGCTCATCTCTGGCATATTGATACGGGTCATCTCACCATCGACACGAATCATCGCTGGCATACCGGCTGAAATATGTAAATCTGAGGCTTTATGCTTGACCGTAAAGCGCAGCAAGTCTTCAATGCTTAAATTATTCTTTTCAGCCATAATCGGATATTCCTATCAATAAATAAGGGTGAGCCAAAAAGCGTATAGAATGTATAATGGATACGTATTCTATAACGCCATCTAAGCCAATCATCTTAAAAATATGTTGATCTTCGCTGTATTTGTTACCATTACTACTGTCTTTAGTAGTAAATGTTAGACCATGTAACAATATCATAACAAGACTATGGCTATTTAACCATCTACTATATAAATAAAATGCAAAAATAGTTCAGTAATTCTTTGTTTTACGAATATTGATTTATTATTTCTCTATTAAAAGAGTATTTATCAAAAGTTAAAATGACTTATAAAAATAATGATCTAAGACAATATAGTCTAATCCAAATAAAACCGATACAATCCTATTAACAATTGCATTTAATGAAATAAACGATGACTTATTCAATAGACTATCGCAAACAGGTACTTTCTAGCATAGCTGATGGTATGACCATACGAGAAGCTGCGCTATTTTATGGACTTAGCACCAGCACCATTCACAGCTGGCAGAAGAAATTAGCGCCTAAAACAACCAGAAATAAAGCACCGACTAAAATACCTGATGACGCCTTGATTGAAGACGTAAAAAGATACCCAGATGATTATAACTATGAAAGAGCTCGTCGCTTAAACTGTAGTAAAACGGGTATCTTTAATGCTTTAAAGCGTCTTGGTATCAGTCAAAAAAAAGACCTTAGAACATCCAAAAGCGTGTCCGATAAAAAGAGCGATATTCCAGAGTAGGCTTGATCGCTTTACGCAGCAAGGCTATCCCATTGTCTATATGGATGAAAGCGGCTTTGAGGCTGAAACCATTCGTTCTCATGGCTATGCACCGATTGGTAAACCCTGTATCGATAGCCACAACTGGCAAGCAAAGAAGCGTACGAATGTCATCGGAGCTCTCTATGAAAAAATGCTATTTGCGCTTGAGTACGTTGAGCAGAATATCAATAGCAATATATTTTATGATTGGTGTAAGTTCACACTTATTCCAAGTCTCAAGACTAAATGCGTGATTGTCATGGATAATGCTCGGTTTCATAAAAGCAAACGTATTCAAAAGCTACTCAACAGACATGGCCATCGTATTCTTTGGCTACCGCCGTACAGCCCTGATCTGAACCCTATCGAGAAGAAGTGGGCACAGGCTAAGTTTCTACGCCAAGGGTGGATGGAGAATAATCTACCTAAACTGTTTCATGATATGGGCTGTATCGATTTTATAACGACTTAACTATAGCATCCTTTATCCCTGTGAGCCTTTTATGAACGATATCTCTAAGCAAACCCATAAAAATAATATTCCTACTGTTGTGACTGCATTTGATACGCAAAATGAAGAAAGTGATGTCAATAATATAAATCTAATTGAAAGTTGGCAGCAGGTTAATAAACAGGTGGCGCAGGCGTGTGCCCAAGCGCCAAGGCAGCATAATGAAGTCACTTTACTGGCGGTATCTAAAACCAAGCCTGCTGAGATGGTTGCGACATTAGTGCGGCAAGGGCAGCGTGATTTTGGTGAAAATTATCTGCAAGAAGCGCTTGAAAAAATACAAGTTTTGCGAGAACAGCCAGAATGCGAATCTATCATTTGGCATTATATTGGTAGTATTCAGCGTAATAAGACCCGTGATATTGCTGAGCATTTTGATTGGGTGCAAACGCTGGAGCGCGAGATTATTGCCAAGCGCCTTAATGAGCAACGCCCAGCCGAGCTGCCGCCGCTTAATGTGCTGATACAAGTTAATATCGATAATGAAGACAGTAAGTCCGGCTGTTTACCAGCCGAATTGCCCGCATTGATATCTGCCATTAAACATTACGAGCGTTTGCAATTACGTGGTTTGATGATTATTCCGGCAAAAGCCAACACCGATGCCTTTGCTCGAACCAAGCAGTTATTTGAAGATATCAAGATTGAGCATCCAGAGTTACCGCAGTGGGATACGCTGAGCATGGGCATGAGTGGTGACATGGGTGAAGCCATTGCCAATGGCTCTACTATGGTGCGCGTCGGCACGGCAATATTTGGCGCGCGTGCCTGATTTTGAGCTTGTTATTAATTGACTGTTAAAGCATTAAACTACTAAGCTGACACTCAATTGATTCATCACATATTAATAGCAAATTTGAACTGCTTTTTTTACTTCACCGTTTCTTCAAGTTTGGTGACGAGTAGCTGGGTAATTTTAAGGTTATCAGTAGCGATAATCTCAAAACGATAATTGGCATATTCGATGGTATCGGTTTTTTTAGGAATTTTGCGCAGCATATACATCATAAAGCCGCTGATGGTTTCATAGTTCTGACTGCGCGGTAAATTAACAATATCTAGCGCCCGAATGACGTCTTCAATCGGCGTCATACCATCGATAAGCCAAGAGTTATCCGTACGCTGCACGATAGGCTGCTCTTCAACCGTCACCAGCTCACCCATGACAATACTCATCACATCGCGTAGGGTAATGACGCCAACCACCAAGCCATATTCATTAACGATAACCGCAAAGTCAGCGCCGGTCGATTTAAACATCTCTAAGACTTCAAACAAAGACAAGGTATCGGGTACAAATAACGCCGGCTTTAATAGCGCTTTGTCAGTTAGGCTAACCTCTTGTTGGTTAAGTACCAAGGCTAAAAAGCTGCGCGACTCTACATAACCGATAATTTGTTCTAAATCGTCTTCCTCACAGACCAAAAACTTATTATGCGGCTGCGCAATCATCACCTCGACCACTTCTTCGGTACTGGTCTTGCTATCAAAATAGACGATATGCTCACGCGGATTCATCACTGAGGTGACGGTACGCTCTTGCATCTCAAAGATGTTTTCGATCAAATGGTGCTCTTGTTTTTTGAGCACACCAGCTTCAGCGCCAGCGTCCATTACTGCATAGATATCTTCTGGAGTAATGTCATCTTGGCGAATGGTTGATATGTCAAAAAGCTCAAAGATAAGGTTTGCAGCGCCATCAAAGACCCAAATAACCGGCTTAAAAATAAAAGTCAACGCCATCATAGGGCGTACCAGTCGCACAGCAAAGATTTCTGCATTAGACATCGCCAAGCGCCTAGGCATCAAATCAGCAAGTAAGGAAAATAAACTGGTAATAAGCACGAACGAGATAATAGATGCCGCCGCTTCATGCTTAATCAACAGCTGCAAATAAGGGCTAATGGCTGACTCACCAACCGCACCGGCTGAAATGGCGACGGCGTTCAGAACAACTTGCACCACAGTAATAAATCCACCAGGATTTTCTTGCATATGCAGGACATCAAGGGCGCGG
Organism: Psychrobacter sp. DWR1-2-3; assembly: GCF_049896465.1. Classification (NCBI taxonomy): domain Bacteria; kingdom Pseudomonadati; phylum Pseudomonadota; class Gammaproteobacteria; order Moraxellales; family Moraxellaceae; genus Psychrobacter; species Psychrobacter sp. DWR1-2-3. The sequence continues at coordinate 84,836 of NZ_JAFCUJ010000003.1, read as the reverse complement.
ACTTCGCCTTCTTTTGCCATGATTTGGAGCTTAATCTTGCGACCAGCAGCGATGGCAATCTCGGCGGCAGAGACAAAGGCACTCAAGGTAAGTAATAAAAGAAGGAAGATAGTAGCGGTGATCAAACTCATGACGGACTCGGATAAAAATAGGTAGGGTAGCTAAATTAAAAACAGTAGTTGGAATAAGGTGAAGTAAGAGATTATGTATAAAAATTTGGGGCAAGTAGCAGATAGCGAAGATTATTTATCAATAAAAACTAAAAAAGCTGGGTAAGCACCCAGCTAATTATAAAACACTTGAATAAAGTTATATAAAAACTTAAATCTATCCAACCTTTTAGTTTGTAATTTAAATAGAGGTTAATCTAAAAAACAACGGCATATCTAAAAGGTTGTAATGATAAATCAGTAGTTAAAGCTTAGCCTTTTATTGACCATTTATTCACCAATGGGAAACGACGCTCGCGACCAAAGGCTTTATGGCTAATCTTAGTGCCAATCGGTGCTTGCGAGCGTTTATACTCGCTGTTATCAACCATTTTGATAACCTTGGCGACCAAATCAGCATCAAAGCCTTTATCGACGATATCTTGATAACCCATATCTTCATCGATATACGACATTAAGATACCATCTAAAACGTCATAATCAGGCAGGCTGTCTTGGTCTTTTTGATCAGGACGCAGCTCAGCCGATGGCGGACGCGTAATCACACGCTCAGGGATAACCGGCGTATCTTCTAAGCGGTTACGGTAGCTGGCAAGCTTATAAACTTGTGATTTATAAACGTCTTTTAGCACATCAAAGCCGCCAGCCATGTCACCGTATAACGTTGAATAACCAACCGCTAACTCTGATTTATTACCCGTAGTGATGACCAAATGACCAAATTTATTAGACAATGCCATCAGCACCACACCGCGTGCGCGCGCTTGGATATTCTCTTCGGTAGTATCAGCAGGTGACTTGTTAAATAGTGGCGCTAAGGTATGACGGATACCTTCAACCGCATCAAAAATCGGGCAAACGGTATAAGAAACATTTAAGCGACGTGCTTGTGCTTGCGCATCTTCTAAGCTGATTTGTGAAGTGTATTCGTACGGCATCATCACCGCATAGACTTTATCAGCGCCCAGAGCGTCGACGGCAATACACAAGGTCAAGGCTGAATCGATACCGCCTGATAAGCCAACGATGATGCCAGTAAAGCCTGAAAGATTGACATAATCACGTAGACCAACGACCAGCGCTTGGTACATCTCTGACTCACGGCTTAATGATAAAGGCGCTTTTGCTTGCGTATCAAATTTTGCCGTCTTTACATTAAATGTCGCTAGCATAAGCTGATTCATAAAGCGCGAGGCTTCGTGAGCTACGCTGCCATCGGCTTGAATCGCCATAGAGCCGCCGTCAAAGACCAAGTCATCTTGACCGCCAACAGCGTTTAGATAAACGATAGGCAAGTTATTTTCTCGACTACGTTTGGCCAGCATGGTTTTACGGTTGTCTTGTTTTTCAATCTCAAACGGTGAGGCGTTTAAGCTCACAATCAGGTCAGCGCCTTGTTTTTTAAGCTCGGCAATCGGACCTTTTTCCCATAAATCTTCGCAGATAAGCAAACCGATGGTAATGCCTTTATAGTCAAACAAGACTTGGTTGCGACCTTTATCAAAATAACGGCGCTCATCAAATACGCCATAATTTGGCAAGATTTGTTTATGATAAAAGCCTTTCTGATGACCATTATGCAAAATCGCAGCCGAGTTAAAGGTGCCATGATGGTCAACATGCGGATAGCCTACAATCATCACGATATCATCGATATCACTTAAAGACGACAGCGCGCTTTTGATACGTCCTGAAAGGCTAGGACGTAGCAATAAATCTTGTGGTGGGTAGCCCAATAATGCTAACTCTGGGAAGATAATCACATCAGCGCCTTGCTCACGGGCTTGTAGTGCAAGCGTGCGCATTTTTTCAGCGTTAGCAGTGATATCACCAACCAAAAAATGCGATTGCGCTAGCGCAAAAGTCACGCTGTCTTGTGGTTTAGATGCCGTATTGGCGTCATTTGAGGCAGTAGAATTGGGATTATCAGTATCTTTTGCAGTGTCTCTTGACATTGTTATTGTTCCTATCAATAGGTTGTGTAAATGTGTTGAATCCGTCTTGGTTTCAAATAAAACCAAATCAAAGTAATTTATAAAAGTAACGCAAAATATAAGTGTTTAATCAGGCACTCAAAACACGACGCTTGAATAGTGAGTCGAAATAATGAGCGCCAAGCTTGGATAGGCATCAATATAATGCTTATCGACAATACCAAAATATGCAGCGCCGCTCTAAATACCCGTGATTAAGACAGTCTAGAGTAGGGTGGCAGATGAGGATTGCAAGAAGTAATTTTCAAAACGCCAAGGCTGATAATGCTAAAAACCTATAAGGTCATACTAACTTAACAGCATTCGAGCGTTCAGATTAATCCCTTTAGTATAACATCAATTGTCCGTACTAATAGAACTGAGCAGTGATTTAGCTGGCAAGATATCACAGCATAATTGACTAAAAAGGTGCTAGATAGCCGTTATGCTACAGGGATAAATCTGCTTGGGAATTTTTACGTGCAAGCACCCATATTCACTGATAATGCGTACAGATAAATGTAAGTAAAGATTACAACATAGTCTTATTTATTGGGTTTGTTTTATTGCATAATAAACCGTTACTGTCGGCGGGTTACCTCATTTAAGCGCAGGTAAATATCAAATTAACGCTATTTTAATCAGCAAAGATTATTTTTAGAAATTAATGCTGTTTTGCTTGCCAAATATGATGTTTATAAAGGTGCTGTATGGTACGGTAGCTCTATTGCGCGCGCTATTGACAGCAACTTTTTTACGCTGCAGTTACGACGAAACTTATTATCCAATATTAATTATTACCTAATATTTACCACTTAACATACTCGCTAAGGGATACCAATAATAGACATGTTCGGGAACGGACAAGCTCTGTGATTTTTATCCACCTATTTATAAACGTTACAGCAAAGCCGGATTGGCTTTTTGCTGCCTGCTCTTGGTTTATACGCTATGATTGAAAACTGGACAAAAGAATTTCTTATTCAGCGCTTATTGGCCATTACCTTATTGGTGGTGCTGTTCGTATTATGTTTCCAAGTCGTACAGTTTTTTATTGTACCAGCGCTATGGGCAGCGATTTTAGCCTACGTGACTTTTCCTATTTATAATTTTTTTCACCAAAGAGTTCGATTCAGCTCAAACTTTAGCGCCGCTATTATGACGGTGAGCATCACGCTTATGATTGGTGTGCCGCTCGTCGTTGGTATCTTTATTTTGCAGCAAGAAGCGTTAAGTCTTATTAGTAATTTAGTCTATCGCATCAAAGTGGGCTATTTGGATGTGCCTGATTCTGTCAAAGATTTGCCCATCATCGGTCAGCAAGTCAAAGATGTGCTATGGAGAATCAATAAAAACCCTGAGGGGACGCTAGAGGCTTTTCGTCTTTGGGTACAGTCGCATCTATATTATGGCAAAGTCGCTTTTGATGTCGTCTTCAGTGGTTTGGCCAAACTTGGTATGGCGTTGATGACGTTGTTTTTCTTTTATCGCGATGGCACCAGTTTGGTACGTCAAATCCGTCAAGCGCTGCGTAATATCATTGGCAATCGTATCGATGGTTACATTGATTCGGTCGGTACGACCACGCGCGCGGTCGTCTATGGTATCGGCTTGACTGCATTGGCGCAGGCATTGCTCGCGGGTATTGGTTACTATTTCGCTGGCGCGCCAAGTCCTATCTTACTTACCATTGTGACTTTTATCATTGCCTTAATTCCCTTTGGTACGCCATTTGTTTGGGGCGCGGTATCGATTTGGTTATTGAGCCAAGGACATACCGTAGAAGGGATTGGCTTAGCGCTTTGGGGTATACTGGTTATCAGTTGGGTTGATAACCTTATCCGTCCTATCGTCATTAGCGGCGCCACCAAAATTCCTTTTATCATTATTTTTATCGGGGTATTGGGCGGTTTAACCGCGTTTGGTTTTGTTGGTTTATTTATTGGTCCTGTGGTATTGGCAATCGGCCTTGCCGTATGGCGTGAATGGATATCGCAGCATAAGAATGAGTTGTTTGCCCAGCAAGAAGGGATGTTGGTTGACGGTCCACTGCAACCTAAAGCTACTGAGCAAAAAGCTACGGAGAAAAAAATGCCTGAGCAAAATAAAGACGAAAATACCGTTTCTACTGACCAAACAGAAGGTTAAAAAGAGAAGCGCATAGAGTTTGATAATAAAAAACACACTGTCCTAATGATGCGATGGTTGATAAGAAACCTTTATAAATAGGGATATTTAAAGATGCCTAATGCCAGCACTACGAATAACGATAATATGCGTCCTCTGACCATTGTTGCTGATAGCAATATCGCCAGCCTTAATGAGTTTTTTAATGCATCAACGCTTGGGCAAGAGACGAAGCGCACGGTGAAGATTTTTGCCGTCGCTGGACGTGATATCAATGCCCAGTTGCTCGCAGAGTTGCAACCTGATGTACTATTGATACGTTCGGTGACGCCAGTAGGCGCGTCACTATTGGCAGATAATAACAGTGTGAAGTTTGTTGGTTCGGCGACCATCGGTACCGATCATGTCGATCAAGATTATTTGGTAGCACGCAATATAACCTTTGCTAATGCCGCTGGCTGTAGTAAGCATTCGGTTGCGCAATATGTACTAACTGCGGCCTTAACCTTACGCCCGCAGTATTGGCAGCCATCGATACCGCCCGTAACCTTAGGCATTATCGGACTGGGTAATATTGGCAGCACCCTTGCGCAATATGCTCATGATTTAGGTTGGCAGGTATGGGGTTACGATCCGCTGCTGCCTGCATCGAATATTAATAATGCCAGCTTTGGGCAGGTAATTAGCCAAAGTGATGTAATCAGCTTGCATGTGCCGTTAACCGATAAAAAAGATAATGCTAATCCTAATGGCAGCGACTATCCAACCCGGTATTTAATCGATAACAATGCCTTGGATGTGATGCCTGCAGATACATTATTAATCAATAGCGCGCGCGGACCGGTTATTAATGCGCATGACTTAGTAGCTGATATTGAACGTACGGGTCGCCAAGTGGTGCTCGATGTGTTTGAACATGAGCCAGAGATTGCTGAGCGCTTACTGTCCAAACTTGCGATTGCCACACCGCATATCGCAGGCTACACGGTCGAAGGTAAACTGCGTGGTACGCAAATTATCTATGATGCGCTTTGTGAAAAACTGGCGGTCACACCGGCGCAGTCTATGCATACGCTATTGCCGCTCAATATGTTTTTATGGTCTGAGCTCAAGGCGCATCCTGAGAGACTGATTAAATTTTATAATATCATGCAAGATGATGCTGCACTGCGAAGTAAGTTAGCTGATGGTCAAGTAAAGGGCGCCGACTTTGATCAATTGCGCCGAGATTATCATTTACGCCGTGAATGGCAATCGTAAAAATTAGGCGTTTTTAAAAGTTAGCTGGTTTTAAAAGTCAGGCAGCCTTAAAACTTAAAACATCATTTTAAAATCTATTTTTTATCCTTAAGTTGCAGTAAATAATAATGACTCAAGCAAGTAATTTCTTTTCTAAACCCAGCTATGCGCCGACCATGACCGTATCAATGGCACAAAAGCGTGCGCAATTCATGAGTGCTATTCGGCAGTTTTTTGCCACGCGTCACGTGCTCGAAGTACAGACGCCCTTGTTATCGCAAGCAGGCAATACTGATACCTTTTTGCAGTCAGTAGCGGCGCAGGTCACTTACCAAGATAAACCTTGCACCTATTATCTGCATACGTCGCCTGAGTTCGCCATGAAGCGGCTACTTGCCAGCTGGCAGGTGCCCATTTATCAGATTTGTCCGGTATTTCGAGATAATGAGATAGGCGTGCGTCATAATATTGAATTCACCATGCTCGAATGGTATCAGCCGAACTACAGCTTAGATGATATGGCTGCTGAATTGGGCGAGTTACTTGAAGCGCTTTACGGTTATCCGATTGTGCTGAGTCATTACCGTTACGTCGATGCCTTTATGGATTTCGTTGGTATCCATCCGTTAACGGCCAGTATTGCGGCGCTACAAGCGGTGGCAGAAGATAAGGGTTCGACAGGGTTTGATTTTAATAGTGCAGAAAATGGCGCCACCAATAGTGAAGAAGATATTCGTCAAAGCTGGTTAGATTTACTATTTAGTCATGCCGTCGAGCCAAATTTGGGTCATGATTTGCCGACGCTGATTATAGAATATCCACCTGCAACGGCGGCATTGGCAAAAATGGCTAAGGATAAAGACGGTAATACAGTTGCTAAGCGCTTTGAGCTCTATATTAATGGTATTGAGATTGCCAATGCTTACGATGAGCTGGCAGATGGGCAGGCGTTAAGAGCGCGCTTTGAGCGCGACAATCAATTGCGTCAGCATCATAACTTGCCACAAATGCCAATTGATGAGCATTTATTAGCAGCGTCTGATGATTTAATACCTTGTAGTGGTATCGCAGTCGGTATTGATAGATTGTTGATGGTTATAACAGGCGCTAGCAGCTTAGAGGATGTGATTCCTTTTCCCAGTGGCTTAGCTTAGTTGCTCTTTGATATCGTTTAACGTAACCGTTAATTTTTAAACAATCTATCAGAAAAAAGCGCGTAAACCGGAAGGCTTAGGCGCTTTTCTATTTCTGTACGGCTTTTTATAATGCTGCAAAGCTGCATATTGTTTGTTATAACTTTTGTTTATTACAGTTTAGCAAGCGCTGCATCAATGGTAGTTTCGCCATTATGCATGCTAAAGACTTTCTTATTGGTATTATCAGCATTGAGTACAGCTGCCAACGTCGTAGCCACATCTGCAATTGAGTTTTCACCCGCATTGTCATCATTAATAGTGATTTTACCCGTTGCTTCACGCTCTTTTAGTGCACCTGCTTGCACGATAGTATAATCAAGTTTGCTGTTATTAACCAACCACTGATCGGCGTAATGCTTACAGATATAGTATTCTTTTAAGTCAGCAATACCAGGATTGTCCCATTTGCTAGTGTCTAATGAAAACACCGTACTAAGCATGATATAGCGTTTAATACCTTTATCTTCTGTTGCCTGCATGGTTTTGACCGCACCATGTAAATCAACTTCTAAGACATCTTTACCACCTGAACCAGCAACAAAGTAAACGGCATCGATATCTGATTCAATTTGATGTTGAATTGCGTCTTTTTCAGCAGTGATATCCAAATCTAATTGGCTGTAATTATCATCAGTAAAGAGTTTTTCCTCCTGACGGGTGGTGCCAATCACTTGATGGTTATTTGCTAATAGCTGCTTAACCAAATCTGTACCCACTCGACCACTGGCGCCAATCACTAAAATTTTCATATTCATTCCTATTTTTATATACGTTTCCTATACGTTATCGTTATTTTAAAATTTATCGTTTAAAAATCATTTGTTTAAAAACCAATTATTCAAAAACCGATTGTTTTGAAAGCTGCATATAGCGTAACAAGAATGATGAGCACACTTCGTTATGAAGCGTGCCGTTTGCATAGTGTTTGGTTATGGAGTGTATACGGTTTGCAAGCCTGTGCTTTATAAAAACTGTTCTTTATAAAGGTGCTCTCTATAAAAATTGCTATTTATAAAAGCGGCTATTCATAAGAATAAGAAAGTTATAACAAGGGTTAGAAAGGGTAGCTGTCCAATAATGCGTAAGAAAATTAACGTACTAAGCGATTAAGACCATCGGCAAAGGCTTTTTTATCGCGGTCGCCATAAGGTTTCTGGCCACTCATTTCTTGCAGCTCGAGCACGCCCGTGCCACGCATGGTATCCATAAAATCGCGCATATTAAGCTTTTGCTTGATGTTATTTTTATCATAGACCATACCGCGGGTGGTTAAAACCATACCGCCTTTATCCAAAATATCATTGGCCAAGGGAATGTCGCTAGTGATGGCTAAATCGCCTGGCTGGATTTGCTCAACGATATAATCATCGGCTTTATCAAACCCTGATGGCACCACTGTCATGACGAGCAGCGGTGATTTGCGCAGTTTAATCGGCTGATTGGCGACAAATATCGCCATGGTTTGCGTACGTTCAGCCGTTTTGATAATCAAGTCTTTGGCAATCAGAGGCACCGAATCAGCATCTACCCAAATCTGCATTATTTCTGAGCCTTATCTGTATTTGATAGCTGGTCGTTTGATAGCTGGTCTATATCTCCTAAACCCTCTGGTTGGCTCTCTTTAACATTGATAGCAGCATCTTCTACAGCTTGGTCAGTTTCCGTGCTGGCTGTTTGCTCTGGTGTTTTTGCTTGGTTCTCGGTAACCATAGGCGCTAACTTTTTATCAAGACCGACTTTATTAGGCAAGACAGCAACCAGCTTAGCGAGGGCAATATCTAAGTCAGCAACGTCATTTGGCATCAAGGTAATATGCGCAATTTTACGATCCTCGCGCTCAGCCTTATGGTAGCTATGATAATGGGCGCCATCGATATTGAGCACCGCGCTGATATCAGGATATTGACCCAACACATTCAGCATAATCGCTGGGTGGACGTTATCGGTATCGCCTAAGGGTAGATTGACCACCGCGCGAATATGGTTCTCAAACTGACTGGTAATCGCGCCTTCGATACTCCAATGTCCAGAGTTATGAACGCGTGGGGCAATCTCGTTGGCCAGCAGATAGTCGTTACCACGCGTATCTTTAGTCACAAATAGCTCAAGCGCCATCACACCAACATAACCTAAATGATTCATCACAGTGGTAATGGCATCGGTTGCTTGTTGGAACAAATGGCTAGTACCAACGGCAGGCGCGCGCGTTTTGGCCAATATACCGTTATGATGATGGTTTTCGACCAAATCATAGCAGCGTACTTGACCGTTTTGGGCGCGTGCAGCAATGATAGATACTTCACGGCTAAAGTTAATAAAGCCTTCTGCAATGAGGGGAGCAGACGTTGGCGTTAGTGCGCCTTTACCACTAACTGCATCTTTAAGCTCATGCCAAGCAACGGTAATATCACTTTCTTCTTTGATGACAAACTGACCTTTACCATCATAACCACCGCGGCTAGTCTTTAGGACGATAGGCAATCCTAGCTCGTCGCAAGCTTGCTTTAATTCTGCTTCAGAATTAACCGCCATAAATGGTACGGTGGCGATATCAAGCTCATTAAACATGCCTTTTTCTTTTAAGCGATCTTGGGCGATATCAAGGGCAATTGGTGGCGGAAACATGCCTTGCTTGCTGCCAGATTTTGACAAGCTGGCTAGCTGTTCAACGGTAGCAGTAGGCGTATTTTCAAACTCTAAGGTAAAGACGTTAGCTGCGGCAATAAATGCTTCTAATTGCTCGCTATGAAAAACTTTTCCGTATAGGCTGGCAGGACATTCGGCATTGTCTTCTAAAAATACGCACTGATAACCGAGCGGCATGGCGGCTTCGGCGAGCATCATGCCAAGCTGACCACCGCCTAAAATACCGATGGTACGAATGGTTTGGGTTACAGGATAAGCGTTCGCTGTAGTCATGGCAGGCTCTTTACATTAAAAATGAATAAGGGATTTTGAGTACTAATATCTAAAATTTACGGGATAAAACTTATGCGATTAAAATAGGAAAAGGTGCACTGTATGCACCTTGTATTTAGTAGAACGCATCTGAGTAAAAATATCAAGTTTAGAACATTGCTCGTTAATTTGGTATTCAGGTTTGATATTGAGAGTTAAAAACCAGATGATTGCGCTTAATTTCTCTTGGTTAATATTGCAGTTCTGCTAAGGGTGTTTTTGTCAAAACTTAACGCCATCTGGCTGAGTTTACTTACTTTATTGATTGATAATACCGGGTGTTGGGCTGGCAAGAATGGTATCGGTTTGCGCTTGACGCATATTATCCAGCTTAGTCGCAATTGATTCATCATGCAATGCTAACACCTGAATAGCAAGGAGAGCAGCGTTATAGGCGCCAGCTGCACCAATCGCTAATGTCCCAACGGCCACGCCTTTTGGCATTTGTACGATAGAAAGTAAGCTATCCCAACCACTGAGCATTGATGATTTAACAGGGACACCAAAGACAGGTAGCGGCGTTTGACTGGCACACATACCGGGCAGATGCGCGGCACCACCAGCCCCAGCGATAATCACCTGCAAGCCGTTGCCTTTGGCGCTTTTGGCATAATCAAACAATCTATCAGGGGTACGATGCGCTGACACCACTTCACATTCAAAGGCAATATCAAAGTCGGCAAGTAATTGCGCTGCGGCACTCATGGTTGCCCAGTCAGACTGCGAGCCCATGATAATACCTACTTTTGGCTGACCAGCAGGAGAGGTGATTGGGCTGTTTTGCTCAACAGGGGTAACGGTAGCCGATGTGGTGCTCATGCTTTGATATCCTCAAAAGGACCATCATACAAAAGTTTTGCTGCCTTCGTAAAGCCAAGTTTGCTGTTTAATGGCAAAGCTGGCTAAATAACGCTGATTTTATGCATTTATCTTTTTTATGCCTTTATCTTTGAGTCTTCATCATGACGATACTGTACGAAGTTATGGGCTTTTAGTGGTAATGGCTGCTCGGTATCGAGCTGATAACAGGTTAAATAACCGCTATCAATCGCTGCCGAATAATCGGTACAAGCAACCTGCGGGCTAAGGGGTTGCGGCGCGCCTGTTAGCCAATAATGACCGACGAATACCGGTTTATGAGTTTTAAGGGCAAATTCGATATTTTCTGCTAGGGCATCGCTTGGAATCTGTGCCAATCCTGAGCTTGGCGCACGGGCAATCTCATGAATAGTACGTTTATTCAGCTCATCAAGCCACCAACGCACGCGTACTTGCGAGCGCGCTGCCCCATCTTTATCGACCATGACTAAACCATCGGGTAACGCCGTTTCTACGCCCTTTAGCACGCGCTCAAGCGCTTCATAAGCAGGGCTATGCTTTTGCGCCGTGGCGACAACGGCGTCAGGCGTCAAGCAATTATCGGCGGTCAATAGCGGCTTTAATACCGCCATGCTATCGACATCCCAGCAAGCGTGTACAAAGCAAGCGTATTCAGTCTCAAGCCACAATGGAGTCTCATAAAAGCGCTGCAACCAATATTGATGCGCTTCTGAGCCAAACGGGACTTCGGCTAAAAAGGTTTCATGCTGGCGCACGTGAACATCGCTATGCGAGCGTAAATAGCGCTCAGGTTGCTCTGGGTCAAGCATGGCAAAGGTGAGCGCATTGTATTCATGATTGCCCATCACCGCATCGGCAACGCCTGCATCTAGCATAGCAAAGACTATCTCTAGTGAAGCTACTTGCTGCGGCCCACGGTCAATGAAATCACCAATAAATAGCGCCCGATGACCCGCTGGCGGTACAAAATAGGTGCCATTATGAACATAGCCTAACTGCTTTAGGAGTCCGACCAACTTGTCAGCATAACCGTGAATATCACCAATAACATCTATAATCATAATAATTATCAAATTCTTAAATATTTTATTAAATATAAGTTTGCGCAAGATACTAAGCAATACTAAGCAATACCAAGCGATCTAAATAGCGATATAAATGAAGCATTACTTGGCTATTTAAACTGCGTTAATGAACTAAGCTTTTATTTTTATTTGTTAATTTTACCACTGAGCTTTTTATGACTTGGTTTTAATAGCACCTCTAAAACCCAGGAGATAAGAGCGCATTTAAAAAGTGCGGTAATACTTGAGGTTCTAAAATAATCGTCGCAATTACCCCGAATGCGCCGCCCCACATATGTGCCATATGATTGATATTAGAGCCACCACGTTTGTCCGCATAAATACTATAAGCGACGTAAGCGACCGCAAATAATATCGCTGGGATAGGGACAACAGCAAATAGATAAATCTTTTCCCATGGTGCCAGCAGAATAAAAGCAAATAAGACCGCCGATACACCGCCTGACGCCCCGAGGCTTAGGTAGCTGGCACTATCTTTATGTTTAATATAGCTTGGAACCATCGCGACAACGATAGCCAACACATAAAAAACCACGAAACCATAACCGAATAAAAACGACTGATATAAGCCTTCGATAGCCCGACCAAAAAAGTATAGGGTAAACATATTAAACAGCAAATGCATCCCATCAGCATGAATAAAACCATGCGTCACAAAGCGATCCCATTGACCATTTTTCACCGCTGGCGGATAGAAAATAAGTCGATTAAACACGGCTTTGTTTTGCCATGCCAATAAACTGACAATAACGGTGATGATAATAATAAGCGTCGTATGGTTAAACAAAGGGGAATCCTTAGGCCGAGCCTGATAGATGGCAATGATATAAATCGTAACGCTTAAAGCCCAAGTGTCTTGGCTCAATAACAACTACTATTAATGATAATAACGCTAAAACGGTAAATAGCTACTAATATAAGTAGCCACTAAATATGAGTAATGATAAAGCATTCAGGCATGATATTAGCAATAATAACAGCGATGCCGAGGCAAAAAACCAATACACGACAAAATTGTGCTTTAATAATCGTTTATATTAAATAATATAACAGCGTAGCAGGCAGAATGAGTAATGCTTCGTATACTGACCGTAACGATTCACGACAGCATAAAGACCAAACATAATAGTTAATAATAGACCTAAAAATTAATAATAAAGGTCTGGCAGTCGTTTAGGTTTATCGTATTAAGCGTTGTCAAATTCATTGTTATTTAATTTATAGTCATTTAAAAGGTAATGAAAGTTATAAATGATAGGCAATTTATATACCAATATTGCTTGTGACGCGTTCAGCTTCCCACAATTTTTAGAATATAAAGTTAAATTAAAAAAAATACATCTCCGTTATACAACCTAAATCAACGCCGACAGAGGCAATAATTTATGAATATTATCGACCAATTAGAACAAACGGTGACCTCAGCGGTGTTGGGTGGCTATAGTAATGACGACCATACTAATCAGGCTGATAATGGTAATGTGTCCCATGTCAGCTTATTAGAGCAGTTTTATGCCATTTTGGCGGCGCGTTTGGCGTTGCCACAAGTTTACTCGCAGTTACTGCGTGATGATCAGCCGATTGCTAATGAAAATATGATAGAGACGCCGTTATTTGAGCAGTTATGGCAAGCACCGAACGCGCGCCAAGTTATTATTCAAGAGCTTGCGGCTACTCATCATATTGATGAGCTCACCACCAAAAAGCTTATTATGAATGCTGCACCGCTGGTTTATCGTGAGCTCAAAATAATGGCAAATGGGCAGTTCTTGCCGGCATTTTTGCAAAGCCAGCAACCTACATTTCGCCATTATCTGCCGATATGGGCGGCACCAGTGATTACCGCGGCGCAACATGCTGAGGATGAATTGTTTAATGCTCAAAGCACGCTAACTGAGATAGCTGCTACGCCTGTTTTATTAAATAAGCATGATGCCACTGAAGCAAGTAGGACAAACCCTTCTGCGAACTTGATAACAGAGCCGAACACGGCAACAGAACTTGCTAATGAAAGTTTTGATAACAGTCTAAGTACAGCGGCTATCGATACAGGTGCTATCCACGCCAATCCCGCAGCCCATCATCTAGAAGAAAACAGCAGCCTAAAACGAGAAAAAGTACGTACCCGCAACCAACGCAATGATTTATTGATTCGGGTGTTTTTATTATTGGCGGCAATGGCAGCGATTGGGCTGGTATGGGCATTGTTAATTAGGCCTAATAACGCACCGCCTGTAGAGCCAGTGGTAACAGCGCCCACAGTTATACCACCTGTCGCTGAACCGCCAGCGCAAGTATCAACGCCCGTTGCGCTTATCGTTGGCGTCGATAATGGCGGCAATCTATATACTTGTAGCGCCTCTGTCGGTGATACCGCGCTCCAAAGTACGCTGCAACAAGCGCTTAATAGTAGCTTCGGTGAGCAGGCGGCGATGTGTCAGTTTACGGTGCAAGAAGGCGTGGCCAATAATATTGCCAATATGCCTATCGAGGCGCTACCCAATATTTTGACTTTATTAAGAGCGACTCCATTTGCTCGTTTACAGCTGCAAAATGACCGCATGACTTTGGAGGCGCCAGATAGTATGCAGCTGCAAAAATTGGCCACCGATATCCGTACTTTGGTACCGGCGATGATGGTTGATAGTAACGCGCCGCTACTACTACCTAATAATGATAGCGCTATGGGAGCAGCTGATATGGCGGCTATGAATGGCACCAATAATCAGTACGATGCGAATAGCAATATTAATGATAATGTTAACAGCAATAGTGATTACCAAGCAGCGGACGACGATACGGGGGATAGTGTGATGCCAGCGCCTAGCCGTAATAATGACTTTAATAATCCGCCGATGTATGACCAACCTAGCAATAACGCTGCTATGAATAACGACCGCCCAGCATCAAAGCAACCACCAGGCCCTTTCTCAGTATCGGAAGTCGATGATATGGCAAACAGTGTTATCGTGGCGGAGCCTGCTCAAGTCAGATGATAAATGGAATGTTTATAATAAACGCGTAGAAAATAAAAAGCTAAAAGGAGTGTAGTATCAATGATTGACGGCACTCCTTTTTTATTTGCCGCTAAATAAAGAGCATAAGAATAAAAAAGTATTATAGTGAATTAACTTTAAAAACAGATTTGGAAAAACAGATACAGTGCGACTGGGATGAATTTTTCGTAGCCTCTGTGATAACAGCAAGCAAGGAAAATTTATAGCAGTCGCCCATAACTATTAACGCATCGTTTTTATTTTGAACTGACTATACCTAAAACAGTGAATGCAAATTTCTATTTAACTTACCAACTACATTGAAAATTAAGCGATTAGCGGTTCATATGTTAGTAATTTGTACTTTCTGAGCATTGCAGTTACGAGTAACAACCGAAACATTACTTATCGTAGCAATTGCACAACAGCCTGTCGATTGTGAACACATACTTAATACTTTTATAATAACAAAAGTTGAATCTAGTTACGGCTGCTATCTAATACTATTAACTTAATATTAATCGCATGAGCTCATATTAAATAGCAGCCATAAAATATCAATATCAACGCTCTACTTTTTGAGAATGCACGCTATATAAAACAAGCCATTTAAAATAACAATTCATTGAGGAATGACATTATGGATATTATCAGTCACTTAACGCGGACGGTCAGTCCAGCAGTGCTAGGAGATGACCGCACTCCTGCTAAGAAAAATTTACTTGAACAGTTCTATGCTATTTTTGCCGCGCGCCTAGCCGATAACGATACCTATAATCGTTTTGCTAATGAAAATATCGCCCGTGATGATCAAGGGTTTTATGATCGGGTATGGACAGATGGCGCGCACCGTGACCAAATCGCTCGTGAGCTGGCTGGTAAACATAATGTTGACGCTACTGCTGCGCGCGGTTTAATTGCGATGGCCGCGCCACTGGCCTATCACGAAATCAAAAGCTTGGCAGGAACGACGCCTGTACCGCAGTTTTTAAATGACAATCTTGCCAGTTATCAGCATCATATCCCGGCATGGGCGAGTGCAATTTTACCTGCTGGTATGATTGCGGCTGCACCTGCTGGCGCTCGCGTGTCTGATACGGTCACTACCGCGCCCATCCACCGCGAAGAGGAAGAAAAAGGCAGCTTTATGAAAGCGCTGCTACCGATTATTGGCTTGATTATCTTGGGTGCGTTGGCGTGGGCGCTACTAAGAGGTTGCCAAGACAACCCTGAGCCAGTCGGCAAGCCTGTTGCTACCGAGCAGCAAGCCGTTAATGATGATGGGCAATCAGTGGTTGCTGCGGATATCGAACCTGCGTCATTGCGTATTGCGACTGGTGAAAACAGTGAGCTATACGCTTGCCGTATGAACGTTGGTAATGAGACGCTACAGGGCAATGTCATGGACGCTCTGACCGCTACATTTGGCGATGAAGCCAATAATTGCCGTGCGGATGTCGATGATAACTTCTCAATTGACATGCCTGCTGCCGCTCAGCTTGCGTCTATATTACCTATCGTCAAAAACGTACCGAATGCGAGCATGTTAATCAAAGGCGATACGATTACCGTTAATGCGCCTGACGCTGCGGCATTAGATAAATTGGTTGCAGATTTACAAGCGGCTGCGCCAGCGATGACCGTCAAGCCAGAAGCGCCATTAGATGCCCAAGCTGAGATTGATAATAGCTTAACAGCTTCTCAAGCAGCGATGGATAACCTTGGCCAAAATCCTGACCCTCAGGATGTGGCTCGTGCGCTCAGCCTACAAGTAGTGAATTTTGAAGTAGATAAAGCGGTGATTCCTGATGCCAATAAAGCGCTATTAGACCGCGCTGTAAAATTGATGGAACAAGTACCAGATATGAAGTTGATGATTATTGGTCATACTGACAAAACTGCTGATGCGGCTTACAATATGAAGCTGTCAGAAGAGCGCGCTCAATCTATGAAAGATTATTTGGTCGCGCAAGGCGTTGATCCAACTAAGCTGATGACTAAAGGTATGGGTGAGACTGATCCTATTGCTGAAAACGCCACTGAGCAAGGTCGTTTCCGTAACCGCCGTATTGAGTTTGTGGTCTATGATGAGACAGCAAATGCAAACGATGGCATGGCGATTAGTAACAGTGCCCTTGACCCGGACTTAAATCCATTAGACAGTGACAATGATGATTTAATGCCTGATGCTGATGATGCCAGTCGTGGTACGGCATTAGACCCACAAGCAAGTACCAGTAATTAGTATCATTTTAGACGCGCTGATGGATAACCAGTAAGCTTTAAATAAGACTTTAATAGCAAAAAAACCGCATCTTCATAAGGTGCGGTTTTTTATTCTGTTAAATCAATTTTTTTGTTAGCTGCATTATTTATAAGCAGTGGGGTCTTTTAAAACCGCTTGCACTTCTGTTTGAACCGGAAAGAAAGTCTGTAAAACGTTATCTTTTGCTTGTTGCCAATAATCAAACTGCTGGCATGTTGACTCAAGATTGCCCTGCCAAACAGGTATCTGTCCACACATGGTCTTGATACGTTTTTGGTCAGGATAGGGCAGCTCTTGTGCTGCTGCGGCAGCATCGTGAGCAGCAACGCGGTCATTACAGACCAAGGCAATATCGCAGCCTGCTTCAATCGCCGCTTTGACACGGGCGCTAACATCGCCTGCTGCTTGTGCGCCTGCCATCGATAAATCATCAGAAAATAACACCCCATCAAAATTAAGCTGATCACGAATGATGTCTTTGAGCCAAATTTTTGAAAATCCTGCGGGTTTATTATCGACTTGGGAGAAAATCACATGCGCTGGCATTAAGGCATCAAGCCAAGGTAGTGTCTGCGCAAAAGGCTGCATATCACTATTCATAATCTCATCTAAGCTACGCGTATCGATGGCTTCTGCCACATGTGAATCAGGGGCGATGGCACCATGGCCGGGAAAGTGCTTACCGGTGGTCGCCATACCGGCGTCTTTCATGCCGCGCATAAACTGGCTGGCTAGGGCAATAATCGCTTGCGGCTCATGATGAAAGCTACGGTCGCCGATGACTTGGCTGATACCATCTCTATCGAGCACGGGCGCAAAACTTAAATCAATGCCGACTGCCAATACTTCGGCCGCCATCAAATAACCGCAGTCGTAAGCAAGGCTCAGGGCGCGGTTAGGGTCTTGATTAAATAACTCACCAAGTCTGCCCATCGCGGGCAATGGGGTAAAACCGTTACGTAATCTAGCAACGCGCCCACCTTCTTGATCAACGCCAATCAATATATCGGCATTGTGATAGCGTATATCGTCACATAAGGAGCGCACTTGCGCCGCGTCTGCCACATTACGGGCAAATAATATGACCCCGCCGACTTGTGCTTGTTTGATTAAACTGACATCTTCAGCGGTCAGTGCGGTACTATCGATATCAATCATTAAGACGCCGTACATTGCGTGATCCTTATTAGGCTATACCTTGTTATATTATCGTTTATGGTCAAAAACATTTAAGCTCAAAGAAGCTCTAAGCCATGAGCTGCATGATTTATCGTCATTATTCGCTATCGCTGTTCATTGCCATGTTGGTTATATTATGACAGTTATTATAAGATGAGCATAATGTCGCGGCTTAATTGATTTAAAACAGTTATGTTGATGAGCTAATGAGTATTTATTTAGTTAGAGCAATAAATAGGTTTGATAGAAAGTTCGTTCGTTGGCTCATAAGACACAGCGCCACAGCGCCATGGCGGGTAAGATTATTTATACAGTTTGAGACAGCAGCGTATTTATAGCCATGCTAGTATTGATTGATTTTTTAACGATAAAACTAAAATAACTATCATGTGTTTGCGCGCTTTTAATGCTAGCGTATCGCATGGTTTAATGGTAAATATAATACAGTTAAAAACAGTCAGATTTGTGGATAGCCGTTTATTAGATAACTTTTAATATGAATAACAACTAAGCATATTTTGCATACTTTTCACTTAAAATAATTAGGTATATATGATGAAAAAACAACCAGCACAGTGGTTACTCAGTGCAGCGTCAATGGGTATCGCTGGTCTTATTCTTACCCAAAGCTATGGCACCGCAGTAGCTGATAGCAATACTGAAGGCTTTAAAGCCACTCCTGAGCAACAGGTCACCACCCGTCAGGTAGCGGCATTGCTAGATCGTAGCCATTATCTCAATCAGCCGCTCGATAGTGCAACGGGTAGTGAGATTCTATCCATGTATATCGATAGCCTTGACCCAAACCATACCTTGTTTTTGCAATCTGATGTCGATGAATTTAAGAAAAAATATGCCGATGAATTTGGTGCCCGCTTAAAACGCGGCGACTTATCTGCTGGCGTAGAAGTTTTTGAGCGCTATCGTAAACGCTCTAATGAATACTTCGCCATGGCAAAGAAGCTGCTAAACACAAATCTTGATTTGACCAGTAAAGATAGCATTGTACTTGACCGCGAAAAGCTGAGTCATTTTAAAACCAAAAAAGAGCAGCGTGATTATTGGACGCGTCAGTTAAAGTTTCAGCTGATGAGTATTACTTTGGGTCAAGAAGATGAAAAGGCGAAAGAAAAAGTCTTTTTAGACAATCCTGATATCACGCGCGGACAAGATTTGGTGCGTAATGATGAGCGCACGCCAAGTGAGATTTTGCTCAATCGTTTATCACGCCAGCAAGAGCAGTTTACCCGTCTAAAAAACGACGAAATCATGGAAACCATCTTGAATACGGCGATGCTAACTTATGATCCGCACAGTAATTATTATGCGCCGATTCAAGCCAATGAGCTGCAAATTCAGTCCAGTTTACAATTAGAAGGCATTGGGGTTTCTATTCGCCCTGACCGTAAAAACCCAGACTATACTCGCATTGTGACCTTGGTAGACGGTGGTCCAGCGGCAAAATCAGGTCAGATTAAACCCAATGATTTGATTATCGGTATCGCCAAAGACGGCGAAACCATGACCGATGTGGTCGGCTGGTCAACGCGTGAAATTGTCGGTTTGATTCGTGGTAAGCGCGGCACTTCAGTGACTATTAAAGTACGTCAACCGAACACCCCAGACGCTAGCGCCCGTAACGTAACCGTAGTTCGCGATATTATTCAACAAGAAGAGTCTGGCGTCACCCAGCGCGTCGTTGAAGTTCAGCGCCCTAATATCGATAAAACGCCCAAACGTATCGGCGTCCTTGAGATACCAAGTTTTTATCTCAACTATCGCGCCCGTCGTAACGGCGAAGAGTACCGTAGCGTCAGTGTCGATACAGAAAAAGCTCTTAAAGAGTTGAATAAAAAAAATATCGACGGTCTAGTGGTTGATTTACGTAACAATCCAGGCGGCTCGCTCGATGAAGTTGCCAAGATGCTTGGCTTCTTTATCAAGAGCGGTCCGCTGGTCCAGATTCGCGACAATCGCGGCAATATCCAAGTCTATCGTGATGACGATGGCGGCGAGCAGTTATATGATGGCAAGATGGTCGTTATTACTAACTTAGCATCGGCATCTGCCAGTGAGATTTTTGCCGCAGCGATTCAGGATTATGGTCGTGGCCTAGTTGTCGGTAGTACAACGACTGGTAAAGGCTCGGCGCAAATTCAATTAGATAGCTTAGCTTTGGGTTCAGCGACCTTAACGCAGCGTAAATTCTATCGTATCACCGGTGGTAGTACGCAAAATAAAGGCGTAGTACCTGATGTTGAATTGGTCAATATCTATGATGATGCGACCTTTGGCGAGCGCGCACAGAAAAAAGCTTTGCCGTGGGATACCATTAAAACCGCGCCTTATAAGCCTGAAGGTAAATTTTCTGCCAATACGTTAGCGACGCTAAACCAGCAATCAAAAATCCGTCAGCAGAAAAACCCGCAGTTTGTTTATTTATCAACGCTAAACGATATTCGCAATATGGAAGATGAGAAAAAACCAATTCCTCTTGATATCAATAGCCGCCGTGCCAAGATGCAGCTGATAGAGAAGCGTTCATTGGAAGCTGAAAATAAGCGCCTTATCGCAACAGGTGAGCGTCCTTATGCCAATTGGAATACTTATCAAGCCGCGATGGATGCAAAATTTGAAGAGCGCAGTCAGATGAAAGAAAGTGAGCGCCCTGAGCTACCTGAAGACGAAGCCTTTATTAATGAAGCCGCTTATATCATGCTCAGCGCTGATGCAAAAGTACTCGCTAGCCCAGAAGAAAAGTTATAGTAAATAGTATTCTTTAGGCTATCTCTGTTATCACTAAAAATGCGTGTAAGCATATGCTTACACGCATTGACGTTTAGACCTCTTACTAACCTTGGGTCAATCTGCGATTATAACTGTACGGCACGATTGAACGAAAAGGTTCATAGGTACTAGGGATTGGTATCTTAAAGGTCGCATCAGGGATAGGTGGTTTGCTGATTAGGGATGATAAGGCTGGAAGCCTGAACGTTATAAGATGCTCCGGGATTAAGTATCTAATAACATTAACATGGATGGTTAGTGATAAAAGCCGCATAATGCTTGTCGTTATGCGGCTTTGTTACGTCTGCAATCTCGATAATGCTTGTAAGAATAGTCTTTTCAGAAAACTTGTATGACAAAAATTTGTTAAAATCAGCTTACAAAAAAGGTCAGTAGATTGCTCTACTGACCTTTTTTAGTTAGACGAAAACACCATCGTTCATAACTAAGTATTCGTCTAACTATGTTAAGCATACTAACGATGGTACGCTAAACTCAAAAAGAGATTAGTGCTCAACGCCACCAGCGCCATGGATATGGCCATGGTTTAATTCGTCTTCAGTTGCTGCACGTACTTCTTGGATTTCAACGTCAAACGTCAAACGCTTACCAGCCAATGGATGGTTTGCATCAACAGTCACTTCTTTGTCGTTTACATCAGTAACGGTCACTAGCATAACTTGACCGCCAGCTTCTGACTGAAATTGCATACCAGGCTGGATATCTTCAACGCCTTGGAAGTTTTCACGTGGTACATGTTGTACCGCTTGTTCTTGGTATTCGCCGTAACCATCAGCAGGCTCTACAACGGCATTGACTCTTTCGCCAGCAGATTTGCCTTCTAGTTGTTGCTCAAGACCTGGGATGATGTTGCTATGGCCATGCAAATAAGCAAGCGGTTGACCTTCTGGAGACTGGTCAAGGATGTTACCTTCGTCGTCTTTTAGAGTGTAGTTGAACTTGACGGCAGTGTCTTTTGCGATAGTAGTCATAAATTATCCTAAATATGTCGATATTAAAATTTAAATACGGTTGGAATAAACCTAAAAAAGCCAATCAGCCAGCCAAATAGCCACGTCATTAGTCAATTATCATCAGTTTATTAGGGTAACTTTAGCAGTTAGCATCTTTAATTGCGATGCCTCCCATCGGTTTCAAGGTTAAAAGCATAAAAAATGCCAATTAATCGGCGAATTAATGTAAATAAATATGATTTTTACGCTCTTTAGCGATTTCTTCTCTCTTTAATATAAGTAGCGTAAGGTTTGCCAGTTGCGTTTTTGCATAATGACTCCTACCATAGAGACGAGCATAACAATAATAATAGTAGCGAATAAATAGTAATGACTAATAATAGTGACGATTATAAGGATAAGAAACAATTATGACTGCATCTTCTCAAGCTTTGCCTAATAGTACTTTGAGCAGCACTCTAAATCAGCAAACCGCTCCTATCTCTTACCAATTCGACTTTACACGCTTTTTAGAGCATTTGGTCGATGTAGCGCTGACCTTTACCGCTGATACTGACGCGCCAAGTTTGTGGTTGCCAGCATGGATACCGGGTAGTTATTTGATGCGCGAATTTGCCCGTAATATCACCGCGGTGCACTATGAGATTTTAGATAGCCAAACTCTAAACAATCAAACATTAGATAGTCAACTCACGGACATTGATAAAAAAACAAACACGTACCGCGCGCAAAAAATAGATAAAAATACTTGGCAGCTGCCACAAGTGCGCGCAGGGCAGAGCATACATGTCCATTATGAAGTGTATTGTTATGATTTATCCGTACGTACTGCGTATGTAGACCAGCAGCGTTTATATGGCAATTTTACCTCGCTCGCTTTAGCGATTGAAGGACAAGAGCAAAAAGCGGTAGAGGTTGATTTAATCGTGCCAGCGGTATTTTTAGCCGACAAAGATGCCAGTCATGTGCGCTTGGCCTGTGGACTTGAGGCAGTACAATCACAAGGTGATAAACAGCGAATATATACTCTACAAGCAGACAGCTATCACGAGCTTATCGATTATCCGTTTGAGATTGCTGAACAAGATAGCTTTGATTTTATTATTCAAGATGATAAGCACCAGACGATTGGCCATCATTTTTATCTTGCCGGTAAGCATAGCGCCAATATGGGACGCTTGCAGCAAGACGTCACTCAAATCTGTCAAACTTATCTAGATTGGCTCGGCGATGCGCCATTTAATGATTACACCTTTATGACCTTTGCCAGTGGTCAGGATTACGGTGGTCTGGAGCATATCAATTCGACCAGTTTGATTACCCCGCGTCGCGATTTGCCCAATGCTGATGAGCCAAAAGTACCAAGTACCGATTATCAACGCTTTTTGGGCTTATGCAGCCATGAATACTTTCATGCGTGGTGGGTGAAAACTGTCCGTCCAGATGTGATGTTGGATGTGGATTTGCGCCGCGAAGCCTTTACGCCATTGCTATGGGTGTTTGAAGGTTTTACCTCTTATATCGATGATTTTATTTTGCAAGCGTCAGGCGTCATTGATAAGGCAAGCTATCTTAAATTACTCGACGAACAAATCAATCGCTATTACCAAACCCCTGGGCGCGCGCATCAAAGCGTTGCCGAGTCGAGCTTTGACGCTTGGATTAAGCTCTATCGCAACGATGAAAACACTGGTAATGCAGGTATCAGCTATTACAATAAAGGTGCTTTGGTGGCGTTATGCTTAGATTTAACCTTACTAGAAAAAAGCGCTGGTCGTTATCGTTTGTTTGATGTCGTCAAAGCGTTTTATAGTCAAGCAAAGCAAAGTGATAATAAGCGCATCGGTATCAGTAGTGCTGATATGGGGGCAGTTATCGGGCAGTTTATGCCATTAGCCGATTGGGAAGAGTTTGAGCGCCGTTATGTTAATGGCGTTGAAGAGCTGCCCCTAGAGGCGCTGCTCACAGCAAATGGTATTAAAATCTACCCTAATACCAAAGAGACTGCGGATAAACATGTGCCATGGGGCATGCGCTGTAGTGAGACGCCACTGGGTCTTAAGGTTAATCGCGTGACACGTGACAGTATCGCTGCTAAGGCTGGCATTTCAGCCCATGATGTCGTCGTCGCAATCGATGGTATCAAAGCAGACACTAAGCAATTAGCAACGCTTAGTAAGGCCACGCGCGCTGTGGAATGCCATTTATTTCGCCGTGATGAGCTGATGACGGTGAAAGTTTTGCCTAAATCTGATTTCGCTGATAAAGACGCGTATGACGATAATGAAAAAGCATTTCCGCATAGCGTCAGCTTACGTTTAGCAAGGACTAGTACCGACTGCGAAGACGATGGTGAATATGCAGACTATGCAAATACTGAAAACGCTTGGCTTAATGCGATAGCGCGCTATAAAAATTAATAGCTAGAGTAGCTAGGCAGGTTAAAAGCGATTAGACATTTAGATATTAAAAAACCCTTGCTAAGTGACGCAGCTTAGCAAGGGTTTTATGTTTTTAAGGCTTAAAGCGTTATCAGCAAAAATTAGGTAAAAATGTTACTGCCCTAAATATTTACCCTTAAGATTTAGTATTCTCTTTAATCTCTTTTTCATCTTCAGTAACGGCTTCAGCATTATCATTAACCGTCGCCTGACTAACTTTATGAGCCGTAATCCAATTTTGCATCAGCGCAATCTCAGGCTGCTGAGCATCGATAATGTCTTGGGCTAACTTGCGCATCTCTTCATCCGTACCGTATTGAAGCTGTACTTTTGCCATATCTACGGCGCCAATATGATGCGGCAGCATACCGCGCGCAAAGGCCATATCAGCCTCAGGTTCGGCAATACCAAGCATCATATCACTATGCATGGTATTCATCCCTTTAGCATAAGCCGCTTGCATGGCCTCGGTATTGGGTTTGGGTTTGGGCGCATCAGGGTGGCTAGCCAGCCATTTATTCATGATATCGATTTCAATTTGCTGTGAGTCGATAATGTCTTGGGCAAGTTTGCGCATGGTCTCATCGGTCCCATACTTCAGCTCAATCTTTGCCATATCGACCGCGCCGCGATGGTGACCGAGCATCCCTTTGGCAAAGGCGGTATCGGGATCGTTATAACCCATACCAACCATCATCTCATTATGCATACTGGTCATCGACTTCGTATAGTCTTTTAGCATGTCGGTCATTTGTGCTTCGTCTACTACATCGCCACTCTCAGACATATCATGGCCAGCATGGGCGTCCATATCGTCAGCCGCTTCAGACGGCTCAGTCGTGGTTGTTATTGCTTCTTCTGCCGGTATTACCTCGGTATCCTCTGTTGCGGGCTGGCAAGCACTCAGCAGCAACGCCGCAGAGATACTAGTGGCAAACAAGGTAAAACGACGAGAAGCAATCATGATATATCCTTACTATCAATAAAAAATAACAAACCAGACAAACAATAAGCAAGCTGCAGGCGATATCCGCTATATTAAATACAGATATCGCCCAAAGATAACATGGTTTTGTAGCTTAGCAGATAAACCTTGCTCATTCGAGACGCTATGTTTAACAAGTCGTAATATCTTTAACAAGCTCAATAGCAAAATTGATTAATAGGTACTTGAAGTGAGTAGGCATTAACAAGCTATAAGGCTAAATACCTTATTAACACCCCTAATCAATAACGCCTAATTGCTGACAACGCTCACGACTTAAATGAATACGCACAAATTCACCAACGCCAAGCGACCCAAGCTCGAATCCAGCCACTGACCAACGAATAAGACGCAAGCAAGGTAAGCCTACATGCGCGGTCATACGCCTGACTTGGCGATTTTTACCTTCATAGATGGTCAGCATAAGCCATGAAGTCGGCACACTTTTGCGCTCACGAATAGGTGGATCGCGTTGCCATAGCGCAATCGGTAAATCCGCTTCATCAACCAGTAGCGCCGTTGCCGGTAAGGTTTTGCCATCTTTTAACTGGACTCCAGCAGCCAATTGCTTTAGTTGGTCAGCACTTACCAGACCTTCTACTTGTACCAAATAAGTCTTACCTTGTTTTTGCTTATTTTGCGCAAAATTCTTGGCAGCAGGCGGCTGGGTAATGGCTTTATTAACCCGTCCGTCACTGGTCAAAATCAGCAAGCCTTCTGAGGTGGCATCCAGTCGACCGGCAACACGTAGGGATTTATCGGTGAAATACTGCGATAGGGTACTGTGGTCATTATTGCTGTCATCACGAAATTGACTTTGTACTCCGTAAGGCTTGTTGAATAGAATCAGGCTGGAGGTCGACATAAAATAGCGTTTCCCGAAGATAAAAAACTGAATGTAGGGTAAATAGAAGTAGTATTAAAAGAGTAAGCTTCTGATACAACATGAGCATAATGTAAGGCTGTTCTTATAATTATCAATAACCATGTTATGATTGTGGTATTTATCATAATGATAACTAAAAATGGCTCATGCAAAACAAAAATCATCAAGCAGGCTTTATCTTAGTACAATGGCTAAGGCAGCTTTCAGTTTTTTGTATGACTTAATTCGCAAAATCTGAAAAATTTCATGAATTTTTTATAAAGTTTTTTTGTCATTTTACTTATTGTAATAACATCTGATTTTGTCGATAAATGACCAAGCAATTTTTGCAGTAGCTTTGATTTTTTCCATGATTATTAAAATAAGTGTTAATCACATCATCAACAATATCTTTAAATATTACTCTTAAAACTATTATACATCACCTCGCCAAGCATGTCGGCTTAGCTATATTCTACTGAGTACGTTCTGCGCAATATGTACTGCTCAGCATGTTCTGCTCAAATAATTAGCGTTTAACTCGCTACGCTGCTGCTTAGCTAAAGCCAAAAGCAAAACATAAATAGCTAGCGAAGATAACGGAATGCCAATGATGCCATGATGCCAACGATGCTTGAGCTATCTACTATAAAAATACAATCAAGGAGTTTGACCCATGCCATATGAAAAGGTAATCGTCCCAAGAGACGGCGAAAAAGTAACCGTTAATGCTGATTTAACCCTAAACGTACCCAATCATCCAATTATTCCCTTTATCGAAGGTGATGGTATCGGTGTGGATATCACACCGGTGATGATTAAAGTCGTCGATGCCGCGGTATCAAAAGCCTATCAAGGCAAAAAGTCCATCGTTTGGATGGAAGTATATTGCGGCGAAAAAGCGTCGAAAATTTATGATGGCGAATATCTACCGACCGAAACGCTCGAGGTTCTGCGCGAATACGTGGTGAGTATCAAAGGTCCATTGACCACGCCAGTTGGCGGCGGTATGCGTTCGCTAAACGTCGCGCTACGTCAAGAGCTTGACCTATACGTCTGTCAGCGTCCAGTACGTTGGTTTGAAGGTGTGCCAAGCCCTGTGCATAGCCCAGAATTGACAGATATGGTGATTTTCCGTGAAAACTCAGAAGATATCTATGCGGGTATCGAGTGGAAAGCGGGCAGTGATGATGCCAAAAAAGTCATCAAGTTTTTGAAAGAAGAGATGGGCGTGACCAAAATCCGTTTTTCCGATGACTGTGGTATCGGTATTAAGCCTGTATCAAAAGAGGGCTCGCAGCGTTTGGTGCGTAAAGCTATTCAACATGCTATCGATAATGACTTACCGAGTGTCACCCTCGTGCACAAAGGTAATATCATGAAATTTACAGAAGGCGCGTTTAAAGAATGGGGCTATGAGCTTGCCGCTGAGCGTTTCGGTGCTGAATTGCTCGATGGCGGTCCTTGGATGACGATAAAAAATCCAAAAACGGGTAATGAAATTATCATTAAAGACGTCATCGCTGATGCTTTTTTACAGCAAATCTTAATGCGTCCTGCTGATTATTCGGTTATCGCAACGTTAAACTTAAACGGTGATTATATTTCTGATGCGCTGGCCGCAGAAGTGGGTGGTATCGGTATCGCACCGGGTGCCAATAAAGGCGGGTCAATCTCTGTCTATGAAGCAACTCATGGTACAGCGCCTAAATATGCCGGTCAAGATAAGGTCAATCCCGGTTCATTGATTTTATCTGCTGAAATGATGCTACGTGATATGGGTTGGACAGAAGCTGCCGACCTTGTGATTGATGGTATCAAAGGGGCGATTAAAAATAAAACCGTGACTTATGACTTTGAGCGTTTGATGCCAGATGCTGTTTTGCTCAGCAGCTCTGAGTTCGGTCAAGCCATTATTAAACATATGGATGCTTAACTGGCTAATAAGTTAAGAAACTTTGGTTAGCTGAGTTTTACCCAGTTATATTTTAAAAAGCCATCTACTGCGACGTAGGTGGCTTTTTTATGGTTGCTTATTTATTTAGCCATAAAAAACACCCCAAAAGTCTAGACCTTTGGGGTGTTTGATTCATGCTGACTTAGCAACGTTTACTAAGTCAGTTTAGAGCCATTTATTCAGTTTAGAGCCAGTTACAACGAAGCAATAGTCTCGTTGAATAAGGCACTTGGACGCATGGCTTTTTCAGCTAAAGCTTCATCTGCCAAGTAGTAGCCTTTTAGATCCATAGGCTTGCCCTGAACCGCATTCATCTGTTCAATGATAGCCGCTTCATTGCTTTCAAGCTTTTGTGCCAATGGCGCAAATTGTGCTTTTAGCTCGCTATTCTCATCTTGTGCTGCCAGCTCTTGAGCCCAGTACATAGCCAGATAGAAATGGCTACCACGGTTATCTAGCTCACCAGTTTTACGTGAAGGCGATTTGTCATTTAACAGCAGCGTTTCAGTGGCTCTATCAAGCGTATCGGCCAATACTTTAGCTTTGGCATTGCCGTCGTTTTTAGCTAAATGCTCTAACGACTCAGTCAAGGCTAAGAACTCACCGAGAGAATCCCAACGTAGATGGTTTTCTTCAAGCAATTGTTGCACGTGCTTCGGTGCTGAACCACCTGCGCCTGTTTCAAACAAACCGCCGCCCTTCATTAGTGGGACAACTGATAGCATTTTAGCACTGGTACCCAATTCTAAAATCGGGAACAAGTCAGTTAGGTAATCACGTAAAATATTACCGGTAGCAGAAATGGTATCTAGACCGCGAGCAACGCGCTCTAAGGTATAACGCATCGCACGAACTTGAGACATGATTTCGATATGTAGACCGTCAGTGTCATGATCTTTTAAGTAGGTTTGTACTTTTTTGATCAGCTCGTTCTCATGTGGACGGTAAGGGTCTAACCAAAAGATAACTGGCGTATCTGATTCGCGAGCGCGGCGTACGGCAAGCTTCACCCAATCTTGAATTGGCTCGTCTTTGACCTGACACATGCGCCAGATATCACCTTTCTCAACACGCTGCTCAAGCAATACTTCATTAGTTTCTTCGTCAACGATACGAGCTATGCCCGAATCACTTGCTTCGAAGGTTTTATCGTGCGAACCATACTCTTCTGCTTTTTGCGCCATCAAGCCAACGTTAGGTACGGTACCCATCGTGGTTGGGTCAAAGTTGCCATGCCATTTACAGAAATTAATCATTTCTTGGTAAATACGCGCAAAAGTAGACTCAGGCATGACTGCTTTACAGTCATACATTTTGCCATCAGCGCCCCACATTTTACCGCCTGAGCGGATCATAGCAGGCATAGAAGCATCGACAATCACATCACTTGGTGAATGGAAGTTGGTGATACCTTTTGATGAATCAACCATCGCTAAACGTGGACGATGTACTTGGCAAGCATGTAAATCGCGCTCAATCTCTTCGCGTAAGCTGGCTGGTAATTCGGCAATTTTTTCGTACAAACTTGCCATGCCGTTATTGACGTTAATACCTAACTGGTCAAATAACGCGCCATGCTTATTAAAGGCATCTTTATAATAGGTTTTAACCGCGTGTCCAAAGACGATAGGGTGCGAGACCTTCATCATAGTGGCTTTTACGTGTAGTGAAAATAAGATACCAGCTTCACGGCAATCTTCCATTTCACGCTCATAAAATTCAAGCAGCGCTTTTTTGCTCATAAACATCAAGTCGATGACTTCTTTATCGAGCAAAGCAATACCTGATTTGAAAACATTAACCGTGCCGTCTTCAGCCACGCGCTCCATACGTACGGTGCGGGCTTTATCTAAGGTAATCGATTGCTCGCCGTCATAGAAGTCGCCACTGTGCATGTGTGAAACGTGCGTTTGTGACCATTGCTTCCACTCACCCATAGAATGCGGGTGCTTACGGGCGTAGTTTTTCACTGCTTTTGGCGCACGGCGGTCTGAGTTACCTTCACGTATGACAGGGTTTACAGAGCTGCCTAGGCTTTTACCATAGCGACGACGGATTTCTTCTTCTTCTTCCGTTTGCGGCTCATCTGGAAAGTTAGGAATCGCGTAGCCTTTGCTTTGTATCTCTTTAATTGCTGCTTTTAATTGCCCCACAGAGGCACTGATATTTGGCAATTTGATGATATTGGCGTTTGGATCTTGGGTTAATTGACCAAGCGCAGCTAAGTTATTAGGAACGCGCTGCTCTTCCGTTAAATATTCTGGAAATTCAGCCAACACACGCGCTGCAACAGAGATATCACTGGTTTCGACTTCGATGCCTGCTGTTTGGGTAAATGCTTTTACAATAGGCAAGAATGATAAGGTTGCAAGCGCTGGGGCTTCGTCAGTTTTTGTATAAATAATTTTTGACATGTTAGTAGAGTATTCCTTGTTGTCATTAATGAGGCCAATAAAGCTGAGGTATTATTTAACAGCTCTATACAGCCTGCATACAATAATGGGCTACGGGTTGGTTCAAATACATCAAGTGTCGTCGTTTATTGCCATTCTAGAGTGTCAAGACTGCTAGAAAAATCTTTCATAAGCAGTGACTGACCTTTCTTAGGTTGGCCTTTGTTAAAAAATCGCTGTAGCAAGCACTTATTTTATTAAAGGTCATTATTCAAAGGTCATCTTGACCATTTACTTCAAAGCTCTCAGACTAAAATGGTCTGAAAATGTATGACTGACGCCATATTATAGTCGATCCACTATAAATTCGATATGATGTCAATCTTGTACATTGAACTAAGTATACTATTTTCGCTCATATCCTATGTATCTGAATTATATTAAGCTAGTAATAGCCTTATTCTACCAGTCATCAGCGTCGATATCATCTTTTGCAGACAATTTGCACGCTTTTAATACTATTTTCTGCACACATGAGCTTATTTCTGCAACAATGTGCTTGCTATAGTGATTATTATCCAATAAAGCGGTTCTTTCAAATAGCCATTTTTTAGCGTTTATTGCAGCCCAAACCAAATCTGTACTTAAGCTTAATTTTCAGCCATAAAAATAAAACAGTCATTAACAAATAAGCCATTTGGTCAGCTGCTTTGCTGACGATGGCTTTTTTTGTGCTGTTTTTTTTAAAACTTTTCGATAAAGGTGTTTCGACAAGAGTGTTTTAAGAGGACGTTTTAAATATAAACAAAGTGCTCTTTTTTTGAGGATTAGATAGTGAGTATTGGATAAATTGCTAAGTTTTTGCAAATTGTGACAGCAAAAGCATGGTAGTTTGATAGGCTAAACGCTAAAGAAAAATGGTCTAAGAAATAGCAGGGTGAGAGTGTGGTGATGATGAATTTGCAATATGCGTTACTCAGCGATAGCAGCTGGCAGCAATTGACTAACTGGCAGACGCCAGATACGCCTTTTATGTCGTTTGAGTTTTGGCAGGCGCTTAGTGATACGGGCGCAATCGGCGAAAAAGCCGGCTGGTTGCCGATTTATATCTTAATTCATCGCCCAAACGATATAGATGGTGATGCAATTGAGGAAGCATTATCTTCGACCAAGCTATCCTCATCAAAGCTATCTTCAGAACAAATAGGCCAACCGATTGCGGTCATGCCGGTTTTTATTAAAGGTCACCATCAAGGCGAGTTTGTCTTTGACCATGCGTGGGCACAAGCCTATGCACAGTATGGCCTCGATTATTATCCGCGTTTGGTGACCAGCGCACCTTATACACCCATTACTGGGCAACGTATGTGGCTAGCAGCGGGTGAGGTGCTAGATGCTGATATTTTAAAGGCAGCTATCGCAGGGGTTGACGATATCGCTCAGCAAGTGGAAGCGTCTGGCTGGCATGGCTTGTTTGTTACGCCTGAGATGGCGGCTATCGCTCATGCAGCGCTGCCGACTGATGTTGATATAGAAATGGCGCTTAACAGTCAAGCAAATGGGGTAGCGGCAAAACCGATTGAGTTACCGATACTGGAGCGCCAAGGCTGCCAGTTTTTATGGCAAAATAAGCATTTAAGTGAAGGTAGTCAGCCATTTACCGACTTCGAGGCGTTTTTGGCGACGCTAAGAGCCAAAAAACGTAAAACCATTCGTGCGGAAAGGCGCAAAGTCGCTGAGCAAGGTATTATATGCAAGCGTAAATGCGGTGATGCTATCACTGAGGCAGATTGGCAGACGTTTTATCATTGTTATGTAATGACCTATGCCGTGCGCGGGCAGCAGCCTTATCTCACACTAGACTTTTTCAAGAGATTGGCAGCAACCATGCCTGAGCATTTGATGCTCGCGCAAGCGCTTGATGCCAATGCTGATATTATCGCCAGCAGTTTATTTTTATACGATAAGCCTGATAGTAAAAATGCAACGCTGTATGGTCGTTATTGGGGCGCGCTTGGTGAGTATGATAGCCTGCACTTTGAGCTGTGTTATTATCAAGGTATCGAGTTCGCTATCGAGCAAGGTTTGACCTATTTTGACCCAGGCACCCAAGGTGAGCATAAATTAATTCGTGGTTTTATTCCGACCAAGACTTATTCTTTGCATCGCATTTACGATGCGCGTTTTGTCCCAGCGATTAGCGATTTTTGTGCCAAAGACCGACTGCATATGGGGCAATATCGGCAGCAAGCCTTTGCAGCATTGCCCTTTAATATTGATAATATGCCGACGTTTAATGACAATGATTCTTGATAACACTAATTAATGCTCGATAAATATTCTTTGGTAATCTTTACTCAATAACTTTCTATCTAATACTCTCCTATCAGCCGTAAACTATGACCCCTAATCTCTGTTGTTCTGACCCGTTCTCGCCTCCCTGTGAGCTATTAGATTTTCTCAATACGGAAGGTTCGCTCACTGCCATGCTTGAGGTAAAAGCGGGGCAGCCGTTACGTGTCGAGCGTAGCTTTGAGGGCTATCGGCTATTATCCTTGGCGCAAAAAAAGCAATTGGGTGTAAAAGGTGCGGCGCTGAGCCGTCCATTACTAGCGTGGGTACGCGAGGCGCAGTTATATGGCAATAATGAGCAGCCATGGGTGCAAGCACAAAGTATTTTCCCTTTACCAAGTTTAAAAGGGCGCGCCCGCCGTTTACAGCAATTGAAAAGCACACCGATTGGCTATGTATTATTTAAGCGCAGTCGTACCTTGCCCAATCAACGTTCTATCGAAAAAACGGCAGAGGGCTGGCAACGGCAGACGCTGTATGATTGGTATGGGCGTAAGATACTTATTAGTGAGACTTTTTTAGCAGCGTTTTTGTCTAGTGATGCTTGATGTCGATGCATGCATTAACTGATGTATCAATAAATAAAACAGTTACCTTACGAGTGGCTGTTTTTTATGGGCGACAAATAATTATTTGACTAACAAATCAAGCAAGACCTAGAAATAAGAAATATAAAACAATGATTTTATTGCGCATTTATTTGCTTGATAACCTCATTACGGCGTCATTTAAATCCTTCAGCTTTCCGTGAGGTTTTTTTGCGCTCACAGTACAAATTTTCATGTTACACTTAATCTTTAGCGATGATATCGATGCCTTTATCGTTCGATTTTATTGCCAATCTGGACAAGTTAATAACAGGTTAATTGCCTTTGCTTGCCCATTTTCACCTCCTTTTATTACTCGCCTCTTTTTAATGAGCACCACCATTAACGATAGCCACTACCTAGGACATCACTATGTTTAAAGATATTTCTATCAAAGAGTTTGATCCAGTACTTGCTGAAGCCATGGCCGCTGAAAGCGTTCGTCAAGAAAACCACATCGAGCTTATCGCTTCAGAAAACTACTGCTCACAAGCAGTGATGGAAGCACAAGGCACTGACCTAACCAATAAATACGCTGAAGGCTATCCTGGTAAGCGCTATTATGGTGGTTGTGAGCACGTCGATGTGGTTGAGCAATTGGCCATTGATCGTGCAAAAGAGTTGTTTGGTGCTGAGTACGTCAACGTCCAGCCACACTCAGGTAGCCAAGCGAACTCTGCTGTTTTCTTAGCATTATTAGACGCCAATGACACGGTACTAGGCATGAGCTTAGACGCAGGTGGTCACTTGACGCATGGCGCGCATATCAACTTCTCAGGTCTAAACTACAACGCCGTACAGTATGGTTTGGTTGAAGAAACTGGCCTTATCGATTATGACCAAGTTGATGCTCTTGCGCGTGAGCACAAGCCAAAGATGATTATTGCTGGTTTCTCAGCATATTCACAAGTGGTTGATTGGCAGCGTTTCCGTGACATCGCTGATGAAGTTGGCGCGTACTTGCTGGTTGATATGGCACACGTTGCTGGTTTGGTTGCTGGCGGTGTTTACCCAAGCCCAGTACCATTTGCGGATGTGGTCACGACTACAACGCACAAAACCCTACGTGGCCCACGCTCAGGTATGATTTTGGCTCGTGATGAGAAGCTTGCTAAAAAGTTAAACTCTGCGGTATTCCCAGGTAACCAAGGCGGTCCGTTGATGCACGTCATCGCGGCAAAAGCGGTTTGCTTTAAAGAAGCGTTAGAAGATAACTTCAAAACCTATCAGCAGCAAGTGGTTAAAAACGCCCAAGCGATGGCAAAAGTCATCCAAGAGCGTGGTTATGAAATCATCTCTGGTGGTACTGAAAACCATCTCATGCTGATCAGCCTAGTCAAGCAAGACATGACCGGTAAAGAAGCAGATAAATGGTTGGGTGATGCGCATATCACTGTCAATAAAAACGCCGTGCCAAACGATCCAAAATCTCCATTTGTGACTTCTGGTATCCGTATCGGTACGCCAGCGATTACTACTCGCGGTTTTAACGAAGCGCAAGCAAGTGATTTGGCAGGTTGGATTTGTGATGTATTAGATAGCCGTGGCGATGAAAAAGTCGCTGCTGAAGTACGCGGTAAAGTTGAAGCTATCTGTAAAGAGCTTCCTGTTTATGCTAAAAATCAGTAATTTCTGGTTCATTAGTTTTATAATTTAGAGATAAAAAAACCGCTTAGCTTTTGCTAGGCGGTTTTTTTGTTTCACAGCTATTTAAATCAGGGTTTAACTTTATCAAATCACATAAACGGCAATTTGGTAAATATCTGCAAGATAGTGGCGTTAACGATATCGACAAAGAATGCACCAACCATCGGCACAATCAAAAATGCCTTATGTGATGGCAAGTAGCGATCGGTGACCGCTTGCATATTGGCAATCGCCGTCGGGGTTGCGCCCATACCAAAACCACAATGTCCCGCTGATAGTACGGCAGCATCATAATCTTTACCCATAACCTTAAAGGTAATAAAGTAAGCATAACCAATCATCAGTAGCGTCTGCACCAGTAAGATAATTAATACCGGTCCTGCGAGGTCAGTCAACTGCCAAAGTTTCAATGACAATAGCGCCATCGCTAAGAACAAGCTTAAAGAGGCGTTACCAATGACGTCGATAGCACGGTCAAACATATCAAAATTAAATACCATGGTTAAGGTATTACGTAGAATCACACCGCCAGCCAGCGCCCATACGAAGGTAGGTAGCTCAAACCACGTATCTTGCGCCAACAAAGTCATGATGTCAGCGAAAGCCAATGCCGCGGCAAATAGTGCCAAGGATTCAATGGTAGAGGAGGCGGTTATAAGACGAATGTTATCAGGCTTCTCAAACATCTCCTTATTACCATGTACTTCCTCTTCGTTATGCTTGGTGCTATAGAGTGATTGCTCGCCGGCAAGTCGTTCAACCTCACTCGGATTTGGATTAGCC
Organism: Psychrobacter sp. DWR1-2-3; assembly: GCF_049896465.1. NCBI lineage: Bacteria > Pseudomonadati > Pseudomonadota > Gammaproteobacteria > Moraxellales > Moraxellaceae > Psychrobacter > Psychrobacter sp. DWR1-2-3. The sequence continues at coordinate 49,036 of NZ_JAFCUJ010000003.1, read as the reverse complement.
GCCGCTGGTTTTAAACCAAGTTTTTTAATCAAATGACGGGCAACCGGACCGCCGATGACGCCACCTGCAACCAAACCATAAGTGGCGACCGCGATTCCAAGTGTCGTAGCACCAACCACACCATACTGCTCTTCTAGAGTAATGCCCCAAGCGCCTGCTGTACCGTGTCCACCTGTTAGGGCAATTGAACCTGTTACCAAGCCGAGGAGTGGGTCAAGTCCAAGCACACTTGCCATCGCCACGCCCACGACATCTTGTAAGATGATAAACACCGATACCACGATGGTGAAAATCAATAGTGGCGAGCCGCCTGCCTTTAGCCTACTAAAATCAGCGCTGAGTCCGATAGAGGCAAAAAACATCAGCATGGTTGCGGTTTGCAGCCCTTGCTGGAAGTTAAAGCTATAACCCCAAAAGATATTAAGAATGTAAACGATAATCGCTGCAACCAAACCACCGGCCACTGGTTCTGGAATATTAAAGTCTTCTAGAAATTTGATCCGTTTGACTAAAAAGCGTCCAAGCAAGAGCACTAAGGTGGCCAATATCAAGGTGTAGTAGCCGTTGAGGGTGATTTCCATAGGTTAATCCTTTCTATAAATATAAATTAACCTAAATTCGGGATAAAGCTGGTTTTATCTCGAATTTAGGTTCTGGTCATCTCGCTATTCACATGCATCATCTGACGCCGCAACAATCCATAATTGCGGTTTACCAAAATCTTTATAGGCGTCCTCAATGAGACGCTTAAAGACATTAAAGTCCTCAGTGTTAATTTTCTCTACCCCATTTAAGTAAAGTGTGAGGTGAGTGATATCACTATCGGTCAAACAGTCCCAAGCGCTGTCCCAATTATGGGCAAAATAGCTCGGAAAATTGGCTACTTTCGCTAAGCTATTTAGTAGTGTTTCTTTATCCAAGACATTGCCAATGGGAATGTTAAGCGCTTGCTCAGGAATGCTGTTAATGAGGGCAGAATCGCTTTGATTGATGTTATTTTGCTTGATACTGTTTTGGTCAACGCCGTTTTGATTAATGCTGTTTTGATTAATGCTGTTTTGATTAATGTTGTTTTTATTAATATAGTAAATAGCTTGGCTCATATCAGTTCACCTGCAATTGTCGGAAGCTATCATAATGGTCGACGGTCAAATAATAAATGGTCGGTGGATGACCGCCGGTGACAATGCGCCGTGCACCGCGATGGGAAACCCCCGGCGTAGGCACGGTATATTCGCGATAGTAGCCTTGCGACTGGGCGGGTAGCTTGCCTTCGCGATTATAAAAGGTTGTGCCATCTTTGTTAGGATAAGGAAAAGGACCGCCTTGCTTAATAAGTGCCAGTGTCTGGTCGATTTGCGCATCACCTGTGATAGCTTCGACACCTGAACTGCTGGTTTTAGAGGCCGTCTGCGATATAGAAGTTGCTGGCGTGCTATCTGTAAATAAACTGGATTTTAAATCCCCAAAAAAGTAAACCGCAACGGCAATAAGGGCGATGACACTCAATAGGGTAGAGAAGCCACTTTTGTTGTTTTGGCTACCACGAGTATTTTTATATCGATTGTTTTTCTGCTGCGCATTATCTAGGTTGCGATGCGCTGAATTTGATGTTGCATTCGATGCTGAATTTGATACTGATGTTTCTAAAATACTCAATTCATTAGAGGTGACTTCAGTTGCGCGTAATTGGTTTTTTTCATTACGCTGACTGTTAAAATAGACGTGTTGACCTTCGCTTACAGGTTGCGACAAGCGTACGGTGCTGATATGAAAGAAGACATCTTCACTTTGATTGTCTACCTCAATAAAGCCGTAGCCTTTATCAGCATTCCAGTGTTTAATCTTGCCACTTTGCATGGGCGCGCTATCCTATCGACGGTTTTTATTTAGCAAAATAATTTTTATGTGCCATATATAACATATTTATCAATAATAAAAAAACGCCAGCAATTAAGCTGACGTTTTTTATGGATTATACTTGAGGTAAGACGATAAATTGTAGTGAAGAAGTAATGCGCTAGGCGCGTGTTTCGCCGTGACCGTAAACGATCCATTTTTGCGAGGTTAAGCCTTCGAGTCCAACCGGTCCACGCGCATGGATTTTATCGGTTGAGATACCGATTTCCGCCCCAAGCCCGTATTCAAATCCATCGGCAAAACGGCTAGAGGCGTTAATCATAACGCTTGCCGAATCGACTTCACGGATAAAGCGTTGCGACTTGGTGTAATTGTCGGTAATGATAACGTCGGTATGCTGGCTGCCGTGGGTATTGATATGCTCAATCGCTTCATCGATACCCGATACCACCTTAACCGCTAAAATAGGTGCAAGATATTCGGTATCCCAGTCTGCGCTAGTCGCCGCTGACAGATGACCTTGAAGGGTAGCATTGTCATTTAAGATAGCCTGTGCTTTATCATCAAGGCGCAGTTGCATGGCATCATCAGCTTTTACGATAGCTTCAGCAATTTTTGGTAATAACTCATTGGCAACTGATTCATCGACCAACAGCGTCTCCATAGTATTACAAGTACCATAGCGATGGGTTTTGGCATTGACGCTGACCTTGATGGCAATGTCGGCATCGGCGTCGCTATCGATAAAGGTATGACAGTTACCATCTAGATGTTTAATGACAGGGACGCGGGCATCACGGCTGATACGCTCAATCAAACCCTTACCACCGCGTGGCACGATAACATCGACATATTCTGTCATGGTAATCAGCTCGCCAACCGCAGCGCGGTCAGTGGTTTCTAACACTTGCACGCTATGCTCAGATAAACCAACCTTGTTTAAACCTTTTAAAATACATTTGGCAATCGCTTGATTGGATTCAAAGGCTTCAGAGCCACCGCGTAAGATAATGGCGTTACCGGATTTTAGCGCAAGCGAAGCCGCTTCTAAGGTGACATTGGGACGCGACTCATAAATCATACCAACCACACCAAGTGGCACGCGCATTTTACCCAAATGAATACCTGATGGCTGATAGGTCATATCCGTGACTGCGCCAATAGGGTCGGGCAGCGCGGAGACGTCTTTTAAACCTTGCAACATACCATCAAAGCGCGCGTCGTTTAGCTCTAGGCGATCTAGTAGAGCGGCGTCTAAGTTGTTTTTTGCACCCTTATCCATATCGACTTTATTGGCCGCTAAAATATCGGCTTTGGCGCTTTTTAATTCGTCATAGATTGCCATCAAGGCGGAATTTTTATCGCCGGTATTGGCCGCCGCTAGCGCTCGTGACGCGGCACGTGCTTGCTGACCAACGCTTTGCATATAAGCGGTAACATCTGTGGTATTCGATTGACTCATAAATTAACTTCCTTATAGTTATCAATAGAGGGTTTGCAGATTAGTAATGATGAATCCTAAATAATGAATCCTAGATTTTATAACATGCTCATATATAGGTTGAGGCATAAAGAAAAGCAGCTAAAGCCGCCTAAAAGCAGTAAATCTGCTAATTATCATCACTAATCTACAAAAATATGTTTTTAGCACTTGTTTATTTTTTAGCGCCTGTCTGTTTTTTAGAAACTAATGGCTTTTTAGAAACTGATGGCTTTCTAGAAACTGATGGCTTTCTAGAAACTAAAGGCACTCTGCTATTTAACATAGAGGAGATGAGGACGATAGTAAAGTCGATTTTGTGAACAAAGACCGTTTATCAAGCACTGCAGAGTTTTCTTTAACCTTGTTTTTAGGGTTATTTACTAAATGTTTGAATGGATATTTTTACTCGTATTTAAATTTTATCCATTATAAATAGCATTTAGAAATAAAAAGATAAGCGGTTAAAAGTCAGGACGCTGTTACGTATTTTTAACAGAACTGCGCTGTAACTGCTAAGGTAGTACTGATAAATCGTGAGTATAGTGGGCGCTAATATGATAAATACTTATGATGGAGAATAAAATGGCGATTGAAAATAAAACCTATAAAAACTGGTTAACAGTTGGTTTGGTGGCAGCGGCATTAAGTATCAGTGCTTGCGGTAAAAAAGATGAAGCGCCGATGGACGTCGAACCAACAGCCGATGCTCAAACAGCGGTAGAAGATGAAGCGACTGGCGTTGCTACAGCAGGCAGCAATGATGATGTTGCGGTAGCTAGCGCAAATGACAGTGCTGCCAACACTAACGAAAGTATGGTAGTCGGCGAAAATGATGATGTGGCAGTCGCAACGGCCGATGAGGCAGAGGTACTCGACGGTACTGAAAGCGAAGAGCATGTTTCGACGTACTAATGCCGCAGATAAAACAGCGCTAACGGCGTTAAGATGATAAAATGAGGCCCATAACTGACTGTGCGTTATGGGCCTCATTTTATAAAGGGTATTGCTTCGTCAAAAGCTCATAGGTAAAAGCGACAAGGTTTGCCTTTTTATTGCATTATAGGCGACAATATCGCGCCTTTATTGAACCCATCATAACGTTATCGAAATAATGCGACTAACACAGCACTACTAAAATACTGCTCGCTTTAGCCTTTGTATTACTCATACTGATAAAGCAGCTATTAATAGAGTTACTTATTATAGAGCTGTTTGATAGCGCATTTTTTATTCATGTTTTCACTCATATTTATTGGAAGTCTGCTAAACCATGCTTGATACTGCAAAGAATCCGACTCGGCCTATCGCCTTAGATTTACAAGACGTCCATAAAAGCTATGGCTCATTAGACGTGCTAAAAGGGGTGTCACTCACCGCCTATGATGGCGACGTCATCTCTATTTTAGGCTCGTCTGGCTCCGGTAAGTCGACCTTGCTGCGCTGTATTAATCTGCTTGAAAAGCCCAATCAAGGTCGTATCATCATCGGTAACGATGAGCTGATGCTCAAACCTACTAAGTCGGGCGAATTGCAAGCGGCAGACATCAAGCAGCTAGAGAGCTTACGTGCGCGCGTGGGATTCGTCTTCCAGAACTTTAACTTGTGGCCGCACAAGACCATTTTGCAAAATATCATCGAAGGTCCAACGCAAGTCCTAAAAATCAAAAAAGCCCAAGCGATTAGTGATGCTGAAAAGCTGCTTGATAAAGTCGGTTTGCTTGATAAAAAAGATGCGTATCCCGCAAATTTATCGGGCGGTCAACGTCAGCGTGTGGCGATTGCGCGTGCGCTTGCGATGCAGCCGCAGGTGTTATTATTTGATGAACCAACCTCGGCACTCGACCCTGAACTGGTCAATGAAGTGCTCGCCGTCATGCGCGAGCTGGCCGAAGAAGGGCGTACGATGTTAATTGTCACCCATGAGATGCGCTTTGCCCGTGAAGTATCAAGCAAGGTGGTATTCCTCCATCAAGGTGTGATTGAAGAAATTGGTACGCCTGAGCAAGTCTTTGATAACCCGAAATCTGAGCGCGTTAAAGACTTTATGGCCTCGCATCGCAAAAACTAACAGGGCGTTTTCATTTGTTATAATTTTAGTCGTTTCAATTTTATTGACTTTAACTTTAACGGCTTTAATTTTAACTGCTTTGATTTTAACTGCTTTGATTTAGACGCTGCTTTAAGTTTTTAAATGTTTAAAGCGATTAAAACGCCAAAATTACTCATTGGTAATTTTCTTAGGGTGTTTATTACTCAATAATCACAGTCGGTATGCAAAACGTTTGTTTTTGATATTTGAGTCAGGTATTATCAAAAGGTTTACAGGCAGTTGCTCATAATGCCTGCCTGTGTCTTCTGTGCATTGAATTGCTTTTCTGGCAGGGACGTCAGAGAACAAAATATCAGAACCCTATATTAAAAAATCCATCAGAATTTAAGGAATGTATGATGTCGAATTCTCGCCTATTGTGGTCATCGATGACCGTTACCGCCGCGCTCATGCTAAGTGCTTGTAGTCAGCCTGCTAACGAAGCTACTGATACCAATGCTGATGCCCCTGCCGCAGAAACGGCTGGCAAGACCATTCGTATCGCCACCGAGGGCGCTTACCCTCCTTTTAACTATACCAATGCCGATGGCAGCTTGGCGGGTTTCGATATCGATGTTGCCAATGCGTTATGTGCGCAAATGCAAGCCAAATGTGAAATCGTTGCCCAAGATTGGGACGGTATTATTCCAGGTTTATTGGCGCAGAAATATGACGCCGTCATCGCTGGGATGTCTATCACCGCTGAGCGTCAAGAAAAGGTCGATTTCAGTGAGCCGTACTTTGCTAATACTATGGTTTGGCTCACCGATACCAAAGGTGGTTTTGACCCTAAAGCAATTAAGAGCTTGACCCTTGGTGGCCAACGCTCAACGACACCGGGCGCGTACTTACAAGACAATTATGAAGGCAAAGACGGTAATACCGTTAAGCTTTATGATAATTATGACAATGCCTATTTAGACCTAAAGTCCGGTCGTAGTGATGCCGTACTGGCTGAAAAAGTCTCTGCCAAATCATGGTTAGCGGACAACCCAGAAGGTTTCGGTATCGTGGGTGATGAGATTGATAACGACGATAATATTGCCATTGCTGTTCGTAAAGGTGATTCAATCAAAGACGACTTTAATAAAGCGCTGAGCGAAATCCGTAGTAACGGTGAGCTTGCTCGTCTTGAACAGGAAAACTTCGGTCAATAATTTGCTTGCTACGCTTTGAGAAAAGTCTTCAATCAATAGACTGTTTTGAGAAGCGTTGATTAACGAATGACTGACCCATTGCGGATTAACAAACGGCTGGTCAATATATTAAGGAATAAACCCTATGATTACTTCAATGACATCATCAATAAGCAAAAAAGCCTTGTGGCTTGCACCACTTAGTGCGGCGATGCTTATGCTTACGGCTTGTAATAACAGCTCAGCACCGACTGAAAGCACTGAGACAGATGCCGCTACTGATGCGCCTCTAAACATCAAAATCGCTACAGAATCAAGCTATAAGCCTTTTAGCTATACCGACGCTGATGGCAAATTAATCGGCTATGAGATTGAGCTGGTCGACGCTCTATGTGCGCAAATGAAAGCCGAGTGTGAAGTTATCTCGCAAGATTGGGATGGCTTAATTCCGGGGCTCAATGCACAGAAATTTGATGCAGCCATCGCTGGTATGTCAATCACGCCTGAGCGTAAAGAAGTCGTAGAATTCAGCGACCCATACTTTCATACTGGCATCATCCTAATCGGTAAAAAAGGCGATGATATTAGCGTAGAAGGTCTTAAAGGTCAGCCGATTGCCTCACAGCGCTCAACAGTTGCGTCACAGTATCTGCAAGAAAAACATGCTGACTCTGATATCAAACTTTATGATACCCAAGACAATGCTTACTTAGACCTAACCTCAGGTCGTGTCCGTGCCATGATGTCTGATAAAGTCACCGGTATTGATTGGCTAAAAACCGAAGCCGGTAAAGACTATGAAGTTAAAGGTCAAGAAATCAGCACCAGTGATGATGCGATGGGTATTGCCTTCCGTAAAGGTGATCCATTAGTTGCTAAATTTAATAAAGCACTGGCTGAACTAAAAGACAACGGCACTTATGACCAAATCACCGGTAGCTATTTTGGTACCAGCTCAACAGCGGCGGCACAAAAAGCAGTAGCAACTGAGGGTGTTAAAGAAGTGGTGGTGGTTGATGATGGTAATGTCGATGCCAATGCTGTGATTGCTAAAGAAGAACAAGCAGAAACGGCGACTAATTAATAGAGTTTTCTATAATATGCTATTAGATAAGCGCTGGTTTTAATAAAGCACGTTTTGACTAAAGCGTGCTTTATGCCATTTATAATATTTTGCCAAGTGATAATGCTAAGTCTAAGTAATAATACTAATTAATAATACCCAGTAACAACATCAAGGATGATTATGAGCAACCATCTTCTCTCAGCCAGCATATTTAGTACGTCTGCTACTTCTTCATCCACCAGTAAACCTTTCTTAAAGGCAAAGCCGATGCTAGCCCTAATGGCATTATTGGCGTTGGCGGGTTGCAGTAATGGTCAAAATGAGACTAACGAAACCGCTAGCTCAGAGGCAACGAAGACAACAGAAGCGACGGAAAACAACAGCGCTGCGGCAGATGACAATGTGCTGCGTATCGGTACCGAAGGCGCTTATGCACCCTTTAACTATACCAATGCTGATGGGACGCTTGGCGGCTTCGATGTTGAGATTGCCAATGCTATCTGCGACGATATGCAGATGACCTGTGAGATTATGGCGCAAGATTGGGACGGTATTATTCCTGGCCTTAAAGCTGGTAAATACGATGCCATCGTCGCGGCAATGTCGGTAACGCCTGAGCGCGCAAAGCAAGTTGCTTTTACCGATCCGTACTTTAGCAATGCGTTGGTATTTTTAGCCAAAAAAGACAGCAGCTTTGATCCAGCTAATAGTAGCGATATCAATGCGCATTCTATTGCTGCGCAGCGCTCGACTATCTCTTCACAGTGGTTAGAAAATACTTATCCAAAAGCCAATATGAAGCTTTATGATACCTTGAGTAATGCCTTTTTAGATTTGGGTTCCGGTCGTGTCGATGCCATGATATCTGACAAACTCCCAGCGTTAGAGTGGCTCGGTTCAGCATCAGGTAGTGATTATGTGCTAAAAGGCGATGAGATTGATATTAATGATAACTTTGCTATTGCCGTGCGTCCTAATGATGAAGCCCTGCAAGCAAAAATCAATCAATCATTGGCCAATATAAAGTCTAATGGTACTTATGATAAAATCAATCAAAAGTATTTTGCTGTACCAGTAAGTGCAACGCCAACACCAGCATCAACAGCAGCACCAACAACGGTAGATAGCGCCGCACAATAATGATTTGATACTATATGGTTCGATACTATTAGTATCTTGAATGAATGCTGTATTAATAAGCATAAAGACATTTAAGCGAAAGACATTGCCATGATGGCGATGTCTTTTTTGCTTTTTATAGCAAATCATTGCGTTTTAAGCGTGATTGACAGTCGGGTTTTATCAAATCTTACTGATTTATTTGATATTTATGCTGATAAGCACCTATTTAGACCGTGCTTTTACGCGTCAGTATTAACATAGCTGGCAGCGAATATGATAAAATCAGCGCTCATTTCTACTGTGTCAATTACCGCCGCAATAATCGTATTTATCTGACGTCACTCTATGACGCAAAAGGCCAAGGTCTATTTGATCTGGCAGACGATTATCAGCAGCGCTCAGCTATTGATGCTGATTCTTTTAACTCATATTTTGCAAATTGCTAATATAAAGAGACTGAGTGGATAATTGTGTTTGATTTACAAGGATTTGGCGCGCTATTACTAAGCGGCGCTACCGTCACCATAAAACTTGCCATGACCAGTCTGATCATCGGCATGTTCTTAGGCTTGCTCGGTGCCACAGCAAAGCTATCTAATATCTGGCTGCTGCGTAAGCTTGCGACGGTCTATACCGCCACGATGCGCGGGATTCCTGAGCTGCTATTGGTGCTGTTTATCTATTATGGTGGCTCTATCGTGCTGATGAGCATCCTCAAAAAGTTCGGCTATAATGACTATGTCGAGATTAGCGCTTTTTGGGGCGGGGTGATGGCATTGTCTATTGCTTTTGGTGCTTATGCGACTGAAATTTTTCGCATGTCGATTCAAGAGATTCCAATAGGGCAACGCGAAGCAGCGCAAGCGATTGGGATGCGTCCTTTTCAGACCTTTTATCGTATTACCTTGCCACAAGTATGGCAAATTGCGCTGCCGGGTTTGGGCAATTTGTTTTTGGTATTGCTTAAAGATACGGCCTTGGTCTCGGTTGTCGGTCTTAAAGACATCATGTATCAGTCCTCGCGTGCGGCGCAGTCGACACAGCAGCCGTTTACTTTTTATATGGCAGCGGCGATTATTTATTTGGGTCTGACCATGTTGATTACCGGCTTTATGATGTGGCTTGAATGGCGCGCCAATCCGGCGGCGCGTTATGCCAAAAAGCTCAGCCGTCAAACTAGCCCCCATCAAACCACTCAAAGTCAATCGACCATAGGGTAGAGGAGAGATACTATGGATTGGAATTGGCAGGTCATTTTTGACCATATCCCTGATTTACTCAACGGCGCGGTATTGACCGTACAGCTAGTCGTGTTCTCAGGTATTATCGGCTTGTTTTTTGGTTTGATTTTGGCGTTATTACGACTGTCTAAAAATTGGCTAGTGCAAGTCTTACCGTTTTTATATATCTTCTTTTTCCGTGGCACGCCGCTACTGGTACAGATATTCCTGATTTATTATGGTCTTGGGCAGTTTGAAGCGGTACGCAATTCGTTTTTATGGGAGCCGGTACTTAGCCAAGCTTACTGGTGTGCGATTATTGCCTTTACCCTCAATACCAGTGCCTATTTGGCAGAAATTATTCGCGGTGCTATCCAAAATATTCCTGTGGGCGAGCTTGAAGCCGCCGATGCGATTGGCATGTCAAAATGGCAGAAGCTGACGCGTATTACCTTACCGCGTGCCTTTGGTATTGTGATTCCAGCCTACAGTAATGAAGTTATCTTTATGCTAAAAGGTAGTGCATTGGCATCAACCATTGCTTTGATGGATATCACGGGCGTTGCTCGTACGATTAGTGCGCGGACTTATACCTTGATGGAATTGTTCTTTGCCGCCGGTGTGGTTTACCTGTTGCTGTCGTGGGTTATCTTATTTAGCTTTAGATTGTTTGAAAAGCGTATGAATCGTCACGCCAGCTACGTACCACCCGATGTGGTTACCAATACGATTCCTTAATAATAGTAAATATAAGATAAAAATCTACTCCTAAATGTTTATAAATTGCCGTGAGAATCTAATATGAGCCAATCACCACATATGTCTTTAGCCGATGCGATTGCTGCGGGCGTTAATGATAATAGTGCTAACGATGCCAATGAGCGTTTACGTGCGTCTATCGGTAAAGTGGTCTGCGTCGGTCGCAACTATGCGGCGCATGCTGAAGAATTGGGCAATGAAGTACCTAAAGCACCGATATTGTTTATGAAGCCTGCCTCTTCGGTGGTGTCTATCCGTCAAGGCGTTGTACGTCCAAATCCGGCGCTATATGGTGAAACGCATTACGAGGCTGAGCTGTGCGTGCAATTAGCCGCAGACTTATCATCGGCAACGATTGAAGAAGCCAAGCAAGCGATTGGTGGTGTGACATTGGGTTTAGATTTGACCTTGCGTGAGCTACAAGCCGAGCTAAAGGAAAAAGGTCATCCTTGGGAGCGAGCTAAATGCTTCGATGGTGCTTGCGTGCTTGGCGATTGGCTTGACCCGCAAGTATTTGGCGATTTCACAGATATTCATTATCAGCTGACTATTAATGATGCGCTCACGCAAGACGGTGATAGTGATTTGATGCTATTTCCTGTTTATGAGTTATTGGTAAATATCAGTCACGCTTTTAGCTTGCAAGCAGGTGATGTGATTATGACTGGCACGCCAAGCGGCGTTGGTGCCTTACAAGCAGGCGACCAATTGAGCTTAAAACTGGGCGCTCATGAATGGCAGGTAGAAGTGAAGTAAGCTATATCAGTTAGCGGTTAATGGTTAATTTATTAATGACCATGCTTTCAATGACAAAGCTCTAAATGACAAAGCTCTTAATGCCAAAACTGCTAATCACTATCAAAACTCCAAATACTATTTGGGGTTTTTTTATGTTAAAAACTGAGCATAATGATGATATATTTTGCTTAGTAACAACCTAAAAAATGCTAAATAAAACACGATAAATACCATCTATACTCATACTCTTGTAACCGCTATGACAATAAAGATACGGGATAGTTCAATCATTATCTTCTGTTTATGGCATTTACAAGCTAGTATGGCAAATCTCCTTAATTGCTCGATGTATCAAAACTATGCTTAAACCAAGACCCTTAGAAAGCATTCATGATTTATTTGCTACCACTCGGCGTCCCCCTGATGAATTGGATACTGACGAAGGTTTTCAAGGCGATGTCTATGAAGAGTTGGCGAAACTTGAATATATTTATGTCGATGAGCTAAGCGCAGAAACGGTCGATAACAGCTATAGCAAACCGCATCAGCCCATATCTTTGGTAGATTTCTTTGAAGGCTTGGCGCAGCTAGCTACGATGGGCGTGGTTGAAGTCACGGATATTGTAGAAGCTATCCACCGTGAGATTTTATTGCGTCCTTTAGGGCGCTTTAATAAAGGCAATCTTGAGCATTGGCAGCGCGGTATCACCGGTCGCATTTATGGCACGGTACGTCAGGCGATGCAAATGGTCGGCAATAATATCGCCACAGGGATGCGGCTTTATAACACGGTTTTAACGCCCAAAAAAATACAGCCGTTGCCGAAAAACTTACGCCGCGTGGTTAATATTTTAAACGGCGTCATGGGCGATCACCTTGTCACCCATCATAATCCATTGGCCGTATCGATGGTGCTATACGATAAATACAATCGCGTGCAAAGCGATGCACTGTCAGGGCGGGTGATTGTTTTATGTCACGGGCTTTGTATGAGTCACTTAAGCTGGCAAGTAGCTGACGAGGGCAATCTGGCGGAAACGCTGAGTAGCAAGCTGCCAAACACGACGGTTTTGTATTTGAACTATAATACCGGTCGACGTATCTCCAGTAACGGGCGTAGCTTTGCAAAAGTTTTGCAAGATTTGGTGGAGAATAATCCCGATATCACCCAGCTTGATTTAATCGGGCATAGCATGGGCGGTTTGCTGAGTCGTAGCGCGCTATTTTATGGTAAAGAACAAGGTTTTAGCTGGGTCGAACGCGTTGGCAATCTTATCACCTTAGGCTCGCCACATCATGGCGCAAGCTTGGAGCAGATTGGTCATTTTGTTCAAGATAAAATCGCTAAATTGCCTTTTGCAGGCTCATTAGCCAAGTTAGGCGACTTGCGTAGTGCAGGTATTATTGATTTGCGTTATGGCAGTATTCGCGATGCGGACTGGAAATCTGCCGAAGGGCGCAGTGTGCTGCCCGCAGAATTTCGCCACCCGACGCGCTTACCTTTGCATGTAAATACCTATCTGGTCGCGGCAGCTATGGTTGAGGTGCATTATAAATCTAAGACCACAAGCTTACTCGGTGATGGGCTGGTTTCGGTAGAATCGGCGCTTGGCGAGTATACCGAAGAGCATACGTTGAATGTGCCCGAGGGTCATAAGGCGATTTTTTATGGTGTCAATCATATGAATCTAATCTATAACGATAGGGTACATCAGCAAATCATTGCTTGGTTAGTAGCTAACTGCCAAGGCGATGCACATGAAGCGAAATATGCGCTTGAGGACCGTATTTACTCTTATCCAGAAATAGATGAAGTTGCGGATTAAGCATTTTTTAAATTATTAATATCACTTTCAATCAGCCTAGAGCCGTAAATGTGGAATAGTAAAAAACAAAAACCCTCAAGCATGACACTTGAGGGTTTTTTTGAATTAAACAAAATCAAATACGCACAATCAAATAAATAAAATTAAAGACTACTCAGCGAAAATCGCCGCCACATCGTCTTTATTAAATTTATAGACTTCACCGCAAAACCCGCAATCCATCTCAAAAGTTCCACCTTGCTCTTCAACGATATCTAAAACTTCAGTTTCGCCGATTTGCTCGATGGCCATTTCACACTTCTCGCGTGAGCAGGTGCAGCCAAACGATAAAGACACAGGGTCAGGGGCGACGACTTTTTCTTCATTATATAAGCGGTAAAGAATCTCGTTGGTATCAAGCGTGGTCAGCTCTTCTGCTTTCACTGTACGCGTGAGCACACTTAAGCGCGTCCATAAATCATCATCGATACCAGCGTCTTGGTTTTGCTCGACTTCATAAGTTTCTTCAGCCGTACGAGGCAGCATTTGCACCAAGATACCGCCCGCTTGCAAACCATCAGAGGCTAAGTTAATCAGCGTTGGAATCTGTGCCGATTGCTTTTGGTAATGCGCCAAGCAGTCCGCCAAATTATCATGGCTACGCTCAACGATACCTTGATACGGCTCGCCGCCATCAGGTTGGATATTGATAAACAATACGCCTTGACCAGCAGCACCCAATTCCGCAAACGCTTCTTTGGCATGCAGCATATTTTCCCATGCTTGCACTTGCTCGTCAGTATCACCCTTCCAGCTGGCAAGGGCACGGATGATACCGTCTTGGTCGCATTCAGCCATTGCCCAATTCAGTAAGCTGTCGCTGTCTGATGACTGCAACTGAATCGATAAACGACCATTTATTTTAACGGTACTGATTAGCAAACTTGCTGCCGTTAGCATTTCGCCCAATAAGCGCTTAATCGCTTCAGGGTAAGGCTTTTGCGCAATCGTCGTCGCATAACTGCGTGATAGGCGCACCACATCGCCGCGCACCGGTGAATCTTCGATAAAAAAGCGTTGGCGTACGTCGTTATCATGGTGCTGAACAACCGCTTGGCTTTCAGTATTTGGGGCTTGAGTATCTTGTGTCATAGGTCATAGGTAGTATTAAGAAGTTGTTAGCTTTATGGGGATTGATCATGATTTATCAATCACAGCGCTTAGATTGCTTGCTGATTTTAAGTTATTTATTAAAAATAAAGGCTCGTATTCAGCGCTTAAATAGCCTGTAGTATTTTCTACGCTTGTGGTGGTTTTGTTGGCTATCTATTAAGATAGATAAGCTTAAGTATTTTGCAAGTCGCCCTTATTAAAAAAAGTTTACCCCCACCGCTCAAATTGTTGTACAGTAACATTAAGTTGCATAGTGATAAATAACAGCAACAGCATGGATGCATGGCGGAAAAGTTATTTAATGACCAACATAAAGTCGAGCAATGGCTTACACAACGCCAAAGTCCCCTCTTAATTTTGTGATAATGTGATAAAAGGATGTATCTCATGACCTACTTAATCTCTAAACCTTTAACTCTGGCTGCCTTTGTGGCACTTGGTTTGGCGGGCTGTAATAATAGCAATCAAACCAATACTGAAGCGCCGCCAGCAGATGGGGCGACCACGACAGAAGCGGCAGCAAATGCCAACGGCACGCTACAAAAAATCAAAGATTCAGGCACTATCGTGGTCGGTCACCGTGATTCTTCTATTCCGTTCTCTTATATCGCTGATGACCCAAATCAGCCGATTGGCTATGCCCATGATTTAGAGATGAAAGTGGTCGAAGCGGTTAAAGAAAAGCTAAATATGCCTGATCTAAAAATTCGTTATAACCTGATCACCTCGCAAACTCGTATTCCTTTGGTACAAAACGGCACGGTCGACTTTGAGTGTGGCTCAACGACCAATAACGAAGAGCGCCAAAAACAAGTGGCCTTCTCAAACGGTTTCTTTGAAATTGGCACGCGTTTATTGACCAAAAAAGACTCAGGTATCCAAGATTTTGAAGACCTAAAAGGTAAAACCTTGGTCACTACCGCCGGTACGACTTCAGAGCGTTACATCCGTCAGTACAACGATGATAAGAAAATGAATACCAATATCATCTCAGCAAAAGACCATGGCGAAGGCTTCTTGATGTTAGAGAATGGTCGCGCTGATGCCTTTATGATGGATGATGTGTTGCTTGCGGGCGAAAAAGCCAAAGCCAAAAATCCTGATGACTGGGTTATCGTTGGTACGCCGCAATCATTTGAGATTTATGGCTGTATGATGCGTAAAGACGACCCTGAATTTAAAGCGGTGGTCGATGAAGCGCTTGCCAATGTCTTTAGCTCAGGCGAGATTAATAGCATTTATGACAAATGGTTCTTAAACCCAATCCCACCAAAAAATGTCAATCTAAACTTTGAGATGTCAGATAATCTAAAAGCCTTGATTGCCAATCCACATGATAGCGCTCAGCCAAAAGTCGCGACAGCACAGTAATTATTGTCCCTCAACATAGCTTGCTTACGCGCTCAGATTGATAGCAATGTCAATCGGGCGCGTCGGCTTTTCAATCGCTGCTTGGAGAGACAATCATGAATTATAGCTGGAACTGGGGTGTGCTCTTTGAGCAGACCGGTATCGGTAACGAGCTTTATATCCATTGGATGATTACAGGTCTAGGCTGGCTGTTATTGATTGGCAGTATTGCTTGGGCCATAGCCATGGTCGTTGGTACTATTTTTGGCATCATGCGCACCTTGCCGAATAAGGCTGCCCGTAGCATCGGCACCGCCTATGTGACGTTTTTTCGTAATATTCCACTTCTCGTACAATTATTCTTTTGGTTTTATATTGCCCCCGGTTGGCTGACGCCCGCGATACAGGACTGGTGGTATAAAGACTTATCTCCCAATACCTCAGCCATGCTGTCAGCAAGTATAGGTCTAGGTTTATTTACCGCGGCGCGTATCGTCGAACAAGTGCGTACTGGCATCGAATCGCTTCCTGAAGGGCAAGTCAATGCGGCTTATGCGCTTGGCTTTACGATTCCGCAGGCTTATAAAGAAGTGCTATTACCGCAAGCGTTTCGAATTATCCTGCCACCGCTGAGCTCGGAGCTGACCAACTGTTTTAAAAATGCCTCAGTAGCATCCCTCGTTGGGGTAATGGAGCTGATTAGCCAAACCAAAACCATCAGTGAATATACCCAAAACAGCCTCGAGATTTATACTTATGCGACCATTATTTATCTGGTCTTTAATCTATCCTTGATTGCTATTATGGGCTTAATAGAACGTAAATTACGTGTGCCCGGGCTGATTGCAGGAGGTCAAAAATGAATATGATGACCGAACTTGCTACCGCTTATCCCGGTTTGATGGGCGGGATGCTGACCACTTTAAAGGTATTGTTTCTCGCTATCTTAGGTGGCATCAGCTTAGGAACGGTTCTAGCCTTAATGCGCTTATCGGGTATCAAAGCGCTAGAAATTCCTGCCAAACTATACGTTAATTATTTTCGCTCAGTACCGTTACTATTGGTGCTGCTATGGTTTTATTTTGCCGTACCGATGATTTATTTTTGGATAGCGGGTAAATATCTGCAACTCGATACCGCGTTTACCTCGTGTGTCGTCGCCTTTATGATGTTTGAAGCAGCGTACTTCTCAGAGGTGGTGCGGGCTGGTATTCAATCGATTGGTAGCGGGCAGGTTAATGCGGGAAAAGCCCTTGGTATGACTTATGGGCAAACGATGCGTTTGGTTATCTTGCCGCAAGCCTTTCGTAAAATGCTACCGCTGATTTTGCAGCAATGTATTATTTTATTCCAAGATACGACGTTGGTATTTGCCATTGGTCTGACCGATTTCTTCCGCGCCGCTTATGTCCGTGGTGAGCTGATGGGGCTATTAACGCCTTATATTTTGGGTGCAGGGGCTATTTATTTTATCATTAGCTTAAGTGCCTCTATCGGCGTGCAGCAACTGCAAAAACGCCTCAGATTTTAAGGTGAATTTAACGCAGTATTTTAAGATTAAGATTAAGACTTTAATTTAATAAATATTATCGAAAGTAATGTGGTTAGGAGCCAGTGATGAATGAGCCAGTGGTAAATAATGCTGATACGTATATGAATAAATTTGGCGGACTGGTCACCGATAATGGGCATGCGAGTGATGAGATAGTCATTGAGATGTCTAATGTCAGTAAATGGTATGGCGACTTTCAGGTGCTGACTGACTGTAGCGCTCATGTGCATAAAGGTGATGTGGTGGTGGTCTGTGGCCCATCGGGTAGTGGTAAATCGACCTTGATAAAAACCGTTAATGGACTCGAGCCGTTTCAAAAAGGCAATATCATGGTCAACGGTATCTCGGTTGGCGCATCAAAGACCAATTTACCCAAACTGCGCAGCAGTGTCGGGATGGTATTCCAGCATTTTGAATTGTTTCCACATCTGACCATTATTGATAACCTGATGGTGGCACAAATCAAGGTATTGGGTCGTAAAGAAGACGAAGCTAAGAAAAAAGCCATGGCGTATCTCGACCGCGTGGGGCTGACGGTACAAGCGGCAAAATATCCGGCTGAGCTGTCCGGTGGTCAGCAGCAGCGTGTGGCGATTGCCCGTGCTTTGGCGATGGATCCAGTAGCCATGCTGTTTGACGAGCCAACCTCCGCGCTTGACCCAGAGATGATTCAAGAAGTGCTTGACGTGATGGTTGAGCTGACCCGTGATGGTATGACCATGATGTGCGTGACCCATGAAATGGGCTTTGCCAGTCAGGTTGCCAATCGGATTATCTTTATGGATGAAGGGCATATTGTTGAAAACTGTAGTAAAGATGAGTTTTTTGAAGGCGCAAAAAGTGACCGCGCGCAAATGTTCTTATCTAAAATTCTCAATCATTAAAGGTATTATTAAAAATATCATTCAGATTTATATCATCCAAAGCGTCTATTTATAGGCGCTTTTTTATGCCTGTAGCATATCTTATATTGATATATTCGATGATGATGTTGATGCAAATGACTACATTAGCGGCTACCTAGCTACATACTGGAATAGGTGAGTGAATGGCTGTTTACTGATACAATAACGGTCAATATGTTAAAAATTAAAATAATTCATAATATTGGAGCTAATATGAGTGTAGAAAATCCAACAGTAGCGGCAAGCAACGCATCTAAAGGTATTGTGATTATTGGTGCAGGCTTGGCAGGATGGCACGTGATTGATGCTATTCGTGCAAAGGATAAAGACATTCCAATTACCTTAATCACCTCTGATAATGGCGATCGTTATCATAAACCTATGCTAACGATGGCAATCAGCCAACAGAAAAGCGCCGCCGATTTGGTGCGGGCAACGGGTAGCGAGGCTGCAGAGGCGGCGAATATTACCTTACTTGCCAATACGCAAGTGACGGATATTGACGCTACTGCTCAAACCATACAGCTTATCTCGGCGCTGCGCTCAGACCCTGTTTATACCAATTACGCCAGTATCAGCTATGAGAAATTGGTACTGGCGATGGGTGCGCATCCTATCTTTCCATCGAGCTTACCGGAGGATTTGGTTTGGCATGTCAACCATATCGAGCGCTTTGGTCAGCTACAAGAGAAGCTCGCAGCTGGCAGTCAGCATGTTGCCATCGTTGGTGCTGGTATGGTTGGAACGGAAATTGCCGAAGATTTATTAAAAGCCGGTCATAAGGTTACCTTGATTGATTTAAATGACGCGCCGCTATCGCAAATGCTGCCACCACAAGCGACTGCTCGTATTGCCAAAGCAGTGCAGTCGCAGGGCATTAATTTTTTAGGCGGTTATCAAGTATCTAATGTCATGCGTAGTAATGACGGTAAATTGCAAGTCAGCTATGAGCCGGTCGCAGCAGCAACCGACAATGATACAGCTCAGACTCTTAAACCACTAATCGTTGACCATGTGATTGCCAGTACGGGCTTGACCGTTGATGATAAATTGCCAACCGCTGCTGGGGTTGAGTTCAATCGCCGCACCGGTATCGTAGTCGATGCGCCAACGCTGCGTACCAATACTGATAATATCTATGCGATTGGTGACTGTATGTCTATCAATGGCGTTGCCTGCCGTTATGTCGCGCCACTGCGCGCGCAGGCGGCAACGATTGCTGATGATATCTTAGGTCACGAACACGGCGGCTATGAGCATAAGCCGCCGATGATTCGCTTAAAAAACAAAGCGATATCGGTGATGGTAACTGGCGTACCGCAAGCTGTTGGTAATTGGCAAGTAATCACTGAAACTGAGGATGAGCTTATTATGGAATTGCTTGATGAGAATAATGCAGTCAGCGCGACGGTGACGATTAAAGCGCCGCCAATGGTTAAAGCCTAATCGTTAGCGGGCTAAATATTATCTAAATCTAGAATTTGTTGTCTAATTCTAATAATAGGTTCAAAGATTAACTCTCATCAAAAAACCAGTTATGCAGCAAATGCATAACTGGCTTTTTTGGGTCAAATATTTGTCATGCTTTTATGCTATCTTTTACTGAGTAATTATTTTTAGTAACTAATTAAATGATACATATTGTATTACTATTATTGACAGCCTTCGATTTAAGGCGGTATAGTAGCTAACGCTCGTCAAGACCTGTTCAAGGAACAATGAATGGGTGACAGGCGACTCATTAGCACCATAAAAAGTAAAACGAAAGGACTCGTTATGACTCAAGTTTCTGACTTCGATACCATTCTAAATAATATCCCCAGCATCAATATGGGCGCGCGCTCAGCAAATGCGCCACTTACCCAAAGCTATGATAAAGGTCCTGATGTGCCGCTGATTGAAGCGACCATTGGTGATTTTTTTGATGCTATCGTCTCCAAATATCCTGAGCGCGAAGCACTGGTCGTGCGCCATCAAAATATCCGCTGGACATATCGTGAGCTACAACAGCATGTCAATCAGTTGGCTAGTAGCATGATTGAGATGGGACTCGAGATTGGTGATCGCATCGGTATCTGGTCGCACAACAATGCTGAATGGCTTTTAATGCAACTAGCAACCGCGAAAGTTGGCGTTATCCTCGTCAATATCAATCCTGCCTATCGTACCTTTGAGCTGCAATATGCGTTAAATAAACTCGGCTGCTCAGCACTCGTGCTCATGCGCCATTTCAAAAGCAGTGATTATGCCAGTCTAATCCGTGAGCTGTGTCCTGAAATTTATCATAAAGATTATACTCAGCTTGATTTGGTCGAGATTCCAACCATTGAGCGCATCATTTGGATTGATGAGCCAGACTCTGATGAAGAGTTTGGTTTTATGCAGAAGTTCTCTGCTTGGATGGCGGAAGGCGATGCCAACGATCCACGGGTTGCTGAGCGTCAAGCGCAGCTTAAAAACACCGATGCTATTAACGTCCAATTTACCAGTGGCACGACAGGGACGCCAAAAGGCGCAACCTTAAGCCATCGCAATATCTTAAATAACGGCTACTTTATCGGTGAGGCCATGAATCTCACCGAGGAAGACAGACTGTGTATTCCAGTACCGCTATACCATTGCTTCGGTATGGTGCTCGGCAACTTAGCGATTCTGACGCATGGCGGCTGTATCGTCTATCCGAATGATGGTTTTGAGCCATTGTCAGTCCTGCAAGCAGTCGAAGAAGAGAAATGTACTGGTCTGCATGGCGTACCGACGATGTTTATTGCCGAGCTCGACCATCCTGAATTTGAAAATTTTGATTTATCGACTTTGCGTACTGGCATTATGGCCGGCTCTAGCTGTCCGATTGAAGTCATGCGCCGTGTCATTGATAAGATGCATATGAGTGAGGTCACCATTGCTTATGGCATGACCGAGACCAGTCCCGTTTCCTGCCAGACCAATGAGCATACGCCACTTGAGAAGCAAGTATCGACCGTTGGTTTGGTACAACCTGCGCTTGAAGTTAAAGTCGTCGATACCGAAACGGGCGAGATTGTACCCTTAGGGGAAACTGGCGAGCTACTGACCCGTGGTTATTCAGTGATGAAAGGCTATTGGGGCAGCCGCTTTAAAACCCGCGAAGCCATTCAAGATGGTTGGATGCATACCGGTGATTTGGCCACTATGGACGAAGATGGCTATGTCAAAATCGTTGGTCGTAGTAAAGACATGGTCATTCGTGGCGGTGAAAATATTTATCCAGTTGAGATTGAAAACTATTTATATCGCCATCCAAAAATTCGTGATGTGCAAATCGTTGGCATCCCAGATGAGCGTTATGGTGAAGTACTGGCTGCATGGATTATTCCTAAAGAGCCAGATTGTCTGACTGAAGAAGAAGTGCGCCAGTTCTGTAGCGAGCATATCGCTCATTATAAAGTGCCGACCTATTATCGCTTCGTGACCGAATACCCGATGACCATCACTGGCAAAATTCAAAAATATAAAATTATCGAAAAAATGAAAGAAGAGCTAGGCTTATAGTAAGCTTGCTTGTCAGGTATGAAATAACCAGACCTGAAAATCACGGATTAATCATGTGAGTAACGCTTAAAATAAACAACAGTTAAAATAACTCGCATAACATAAAAAGCTACTCGCATTTACGTATAAAAGAAAAGGGATATCATGAGCGCTATCATAACCAGTAAACTGAGTCCAAACGCTGCTGAATTTCAGCAAAACAGTGCCGCCATGCAAGCGGTAGTCGATGACCTATATGTGCACTTGCGTAAAGTCGTCCAAGGCGGTTCAGAGCGTGCGCGAGCTAAGCATCTAGCACGTGGCAAGCTACTGCCTCGCGAGCGTGTCGAGCGTTTGCTTGATGTCGGTACGCCATTTTTAGAAGTGGCTCCGATGGCGGCGCACGATATGTATGGCGAAGATATTCCTGCTGCTGGCGTGATTGCGGGTATCGGCCGTATTAACGGCACTGAGTGTATGATTGTCTGTAATGATGCCACGGTAAAAGGCGGCACTTACTACCCAATGACGGTCAAAAAACACCTACGTGCGCAAGAAATTGCGCAAGAAAACAACTTGCCTTGTGTATATTTGGTGGATTCAGGCGGCGCTAACTTACCCAACCAAGATGACGTGTTTCCTGATAAAGAGCACTTCGGGCGCATCTTTTTTAATCAAGCCAACATGAGTGCTGCAGGCATTCCACAGATTGCTGTGGTTATGGGTAGCTGTACTGCGGGCGGTGCATACGTACCAGCGATGAGTGACGAGTCTATTATTGTTAAAGACCAAGGCACCATCTTCTTGGGTGGTCCGCCATTGGTAAAGGCAGCAACGGGCGAAGAGGTCACCGCTGAAGACTTGGGCGGTGGCGATGTGCATACGCGTCTGTCAGGGGTGGTCGATCACTTAGCGCAAAACGATACTCATGCATTATCGATTGCGCGTAATATCGTCAGTCATCTCAATCGTCCTGCTAAGAAAATTCCGAATCAAATCAAACCACGTCCACCACGCTATGATGCCAAAGAGTTATACGGCGTTATTCCAACGGATAAGCGTAAGCCATTTGATATCAAAGAAATCATCGCTCGTATCGTCGATGACAGTGCTTTCGATGAGTTTAAAGCGCGCTTTGGTACGACGCTGGTTTGTGGGTTTGCGCATATTGAAGGTATGCCAGTTGGCATCATCGCTAACAACGGCATCTTGTTTAGTGAGTCGGCGCAAAAAGGCACGCATTTCATTGAGCTGTGCTGTAAACGTAAAATCCCATTGATATTCCTGCAAAACATAACCGGCTTTATGGTTGGGCGAAAATACGAAAACGAAGGGATTGCCCGTCATGGCGCTAAAATGGTCATGGCAGTAGCCAACGCGAAAGTGCCGAAATTTACCGTCATCGTCGGTGGCTCATTCGGTGCCGGTAACTACGGCATGTGCGGCCGTGCTTATAGCCCACGTTTCTTATGGATGTGGCCAAATGCGCGTATCTCTGTCATGGGCGGTGAGCAAGCAGCCTCAGTACTGGCGACCGTCAAGCGTGATAATTTCGACCGTAAAGGCGAGGAATGGAGTAGCGAGGACGAAGCAGCATTTAAAGCCCCAATTCTCGATATGTATGAAAAGCAAGGTCATCCATATTATGCAACGGCACGTCTCTGGGATGATGGGGTTATTGATCCTGCCGATACGCGTAACGTGTTGGCATTGGCACTTAGTGTGGCTCACAATGCACCGATTGAAGAAACAAGTTTTGGTGTCTTTAGAATGTAGATTAGTATTATATTTTCGATGAGAGAATGCTTTAGTTTAAAATGAAAGCTGTGTTACTAAGGTCAGTACGTGACTGGTAAAAAATTTTCTTGCGTGCTGTGCCTATGCCGCTCGATGCTACGAAAATTTCTACCAGTCACCCATTTCTTTTCGAAGATAGAATGACGGTGTTAGAAGTAAAAAAGAACATTACGCAAAACTATCTGTAAAAAAAGACATGCAAAAGTTATCACAAAACATTGAGAAAATCCTATATGAATAATTATAAAAGCCTATTGGTCAATATTGAGCAGCACGTCGCGACGGTAACTTTAAATCGCCCTGAGATACGTAATGCTTTTAATGACGAAATGATTGCTGAGTTGACCGATGCTTTCAAGACGCTTGGTAATGATGAGCAAGTACGCGTTATCGTTTTAGCGGCTGCTGGTAAAGCCTTCTGTGCTGGCGCGGATCTGAACTGGATGCGCGCCATGGCGGATTATAGCTATGAGGAAAATCTAGCGGACGCGGACAAATTAGCACAAATGCTTAAGACCATTTATGAATGTCCTAAGCCGACGGTTGCTGCTATCCAAGGTGACGTTTATGCAGGCGGTATGGGTCTAGTCGCCGTTTGTGATGTAGCTATCGCCGTTAAGATTGCCAATTTCTGCTTGAGTGAAGTGCGTTTGGGATTAGCGCCTGCAACGATTAGCCCTTATGTGATAAAGGCATTGGGCGCACGAGCTTCGCAGCGCTATTTTTTAAGTGCGGAAGTATTCGATGCTAAAAAGGCGCGTCAGTTGGGCTTTATCCATGAACGCGTCAGCGAAGAATCGCTTGACGATGCCGTTGCTGCGTTTTGCGATAAAGTGGTTAAAAACAGCCCCGACGCGGTTAAGACCTGCAAACGCTTATTGCACGAAGTCGCGGGCGCACCTATTACCGATGAGTTGATTGCCGATACCGTCAAAGGCATTGCTGATATTCGTTCATCAGAGCAAGGTAAGGAAGGGGTGCAAGCTTTTTTACAGAAGCGCAAGCCTGATTGGCTGACAACAGATTAATAATAGAAAAGATTTTCAGTCAATTGACGATAAATTAACAGCAGATGCCATTTTTTAAAACAGTCACACGTCAACATCAACCTATATTTTATTATTTATTAATGTCACAAACGAATGTTAAAAACGACAAGACACAGGGATAGTTATGTTTTCTAAAATTCTAATCGCCAACCGTGGTGAAATTGCCTGCCGTGTTGCAGCGACTGCCAAGCGCCTGGGTGTAAACACCGTCGCTGTTTATTCTGATGCTGACCGTGAAGCTAAGCATGTCGCCGTCTGTGATGAAGCGGTTTATTTGGGTGGTTCCGCGCCCAAAGACAGCTATCTTAAAGGCGATGCTATCATTGCGATTGCTAAAGAGACTGGCGCACAAGCAATCCACCCAGGCTATGGCTTTTTAAGTGAAAATGCGGATTTTGCGCAAGCCTGTCAGGATGCAGGTTTGGTCTTTATCGGACCATCAGCTAATGCGATTCGCGCGATGGGCGGCAAGTCTGAATCCAAGCGTTTGATGGAAGCCGCTGGCGTGCCACTGATACCGGGTTATCATGGTGACAATCAAGATGCCGAGTTTTTAAAACAGCAAGCGGATAGCATTGGCTATCCTGTGCTGATTAAAGCCAGTGCGGGTGGCGGCGGTAAAGGCATGCGTATCGTTGAGCAGAGCAGCGATTTTATTGACCTGTTGGACTCATGTCGCCGCGAAGCCATCACCAGTTTTGGCAATGACCAAGTATTGATTGAAAAGTACGCCCTAAAACCACGCCATATCGAAATCCAAGTATTTGGTGATACGCATGGCAACTACGTGCATCTGTTTGAGCGTGATTGCTCGGTACAACGCCGCCATCAAAAGGTGTTAGAAGAAGCGCCAGCTCCCGGCGTTGACGCTGCCATGCGTGAAGCGATGGGAACAGCGGCAATCGAAGCGGCGCGTGCGGTTAATTATTTCGGTGCAGGCACGGTTGAATTTATCGTTGAGCAGCGCGAAGGCTCTATGAATTTTTATTTCATGGAGATGAATACCCGTCTGCAAGTTGAGCATCCGGTTAGTGAAGCCATTACGGGTGTCGATTTGGTCGAGTGGCAACTCTTGGTCGCAGCGGGCAAGCCATTACCTAAGCAGCAAGATGAGCTGGCGATTAATGGTCATGCGATTGAAGCGCGTATTTGTGCTGAAAACCCTGACAATGGCTTTTTGCCAGCGACAGGTACTTTATTTACTTATCAAAAACCTGAACATAGTACCTTTAACATTACTAATGTACGTATCGATGACGGGGTACGCGAGGGCGATGTGATTAGCCCGTTCTACGACTCTATGATTGCTAAGCTTATCGTTCATGCGCCCACTCGCGAGCAAGCATTGGCGAAACTTGATCGCGCATTGGGACAAACGCGCATCGTTGGCTTGCCAACTAACGTGGCATTTTTGCGCTACATTCTTAATACCGAGTCATTTAGTCAAGCCAATCTAGATACAGCTTTGATAGAACGTGAGAGTGATAAGCTATTTAACCAGCATCCGCTTGAGTTATCGACGCTTGTTGTGACTGCTATCGCCCAGCAGCTTGCCAGTGAAGGGATTGCACCAGACGCAGATGCAGATCCGTTTAGTAAGCCTACTGGTTTCCGTGCTTATAACGCTTATGCGAGATCGTTTAGCTTGGTTTATGATAAGCAAGCGTACCAAGCACGTATTAGCAATTGGCACAATGCCCATTATTCTGATAGTAAAAAGGGTGCTGAAAATACCAGCAGCTTTACGTTGGTCATTGAAAAAGAGATCGCGAGTAACGACACTCAAGATAATGTCAATGTAGCCGCTCAGACAGAGAGTGTTTATGAAAGTGAAGTCAGCTACGCCAGCAGTGACGCACACAATCATACTTTATGGTTAGAAGGCGCACGTATTAGTGCTCAAAGTTGGGTACATAATGAGACCGTTTATGTGTTCACAGATAGCGGTCGGGACGAGATTACGCTAATTGATATTATGGCACATGTGGGCGAAGAGTCTGCAGCGGTCGGTAGTTTGAAGTCACCAATGCCAGGGCAGGTCGTTGCCTTCAAAGTGGCTGTCGGCGATAGCGTGAAAAAAGGCGAGCCACTCGCCGTTATCGAAGCGATGAAAATTGAACATACCATTACCGCGCCGACTGATGGTGTGGTAGCAGAGTTATTATTTGCGGCGGGCGACTCGGTTGCTGATGGTGATGAGTTACTGCGTATCGATACTGAAGCTAGCGAAGCTTAAGAACTGAAGTTTAAGAACAATGAAAGGATAATAACCATGAGCCATTCGTATCCAGAGCACGTCACCATCGTTGATGTCAGTCCACGTGATGGCTTGCAAAACGAAGCAATGACGGTACCGACTGCGGTTAAACAAAGGCTGATCAACGATTTAATCGCAGCAGGCGTCAAAAAACTCGAAGCGACCAGCTTTGTCTCGCCAAAGTGGGTGCCACAAATGGGCGACAATAGCGCACTGCTCGAAGCTTTAGAGCCCACACGCCATGCCGATGTTTGTTATTCGGTACTCGTGCCCAATATGCGCGGTTTTGAAAATGCTATTGTGCATCGTCCTGATGAAATCGTTATCTTCGGCTCAGCCAGTGAGACCTTTAGTCAAAAAAACATCAATTGCAGTATTGACGAGAGTATCGAGCGTTTTGCACCCGTTGCCGCTGCGGCAAAAGCGCAGGGCATCAAAGTCCGCGGCGTTATCTCTTGTACCGTCGGCTGTCCTTATGAAGGCGAGATTGACCCAAGCCAAGTGGCGTATGTCACTAAGCGCTTGCTTGAGATTGGCTCAGAGCAAATTGGTATTGCCGATACGATTGGTGTTGGTACGCCGCTGAAAGTGCAGCGCGCGCTACAAGCCGCATTAGAATATGCCGACATCGCTATGCTATCAGGTCATTTTCATGATACTTATGGTCAAGCTGTCAGTAATACTTTAGCCGCTTTACAAATGGGCGTCAGTGAATTTGATACCTCAGTGGCTGGACTTGGCGGCTGCCCGTATGCCAAAGGCGCAACGGGTAATGTCGCAACTGAAGACGTAGTTTATATGCTGCATGGTATGGGTATCAGCACTGGCATTGATTTAGACAAGTTGGTTGTGGCTGGTGAGCGTATTAGTGACTTTCTCGGTCGCCGCAATGGGTCAAGCGTAGCGCGAGCCATTATTAATAAGCGTCAGTCCTAATTAGGGCGTGTTGAACATTCGATCATGGCACTGACAGAGACTATTTTTTAGGCGATTCAAAGATAAAAATAGTAAGTTTAGTCATTCTAAGCGTCTCTTTTTATCAAAGGAACGGCAAAAAATAGTCCTGTCCTTTTAG
The DNA here is from genome assembly GCF_049896465.1 of Psychrobacter sp. DWR1-2-3. Lineage (NCBI taxonomy): Bacteria > Pseudomonadati > Pseudomonadota > Gammaproteobacteria > Moraxellales > Moraxellaceae > Psychrobacter > Psychrobacter sp. DWR1-2-3. Next base: position 21,090 of record NZ_JAFCUJ010000003.1, on the reverse strand, counting down.
GCTGATGCTAAAATTGCCCCATACTGTGTTGCAAGTCTAGCTAAGGTATCAACATAATCTTCGACTTGCGCCGTGTCTGGAACAATTTTAGCGATAAGCAGTGTTCATTTATGAATGTTCAACACGCCCTAAATGCGCTGAAAATATAATGGCTTTAAAGACAAATTAACATTTAATATTTAATATTTAAAACATCAAAATACAAGGAATAGTTATGAGTTTACCTGGATTGAATTTTCAGCTTGGCGAAGATATTGATGCATTACGTGATGTGGTACAGCAGTTTGCAGCGAAAGAAATTGCCCCGCGTGCGGCTGAGATTGACAGCAGCGATGAGTTCCCAATGGATTTATGGCAAAAAATGGGTGATTTAGGTTTGCATGGTATCACTGTTCCTGAAGAGTACGGCGGCTCTAACATGGGTTACGTTGCTCATATGGTCGCGATGGAAGAGATTAGCCGTGCTTCTGCCTCTGTAGCGCTGAGCTATGGTGCGCACTCTAATCTGTGTATCAACCAAATTAAACGTAATGGCAGTGAAGCACAAAAACAAAAGTACTTACCAAAGCTGGTCAGCGGCGAGTTCATCGGTGCATTGGCAATGAGTGAAACCGGTGCTGGCTCAGATGTCGTTAGTATGAAGCTAAAAGCCGAAGAGAAAGACGGCAGCTATGTGCTGAATGGCAGCAAGATGTGGATTACCAATGGTCCCGATGCGGATGTGATGGTGGTTTATGCTAAGACCAATCCAGAGCTAGGCGGCAAAGGCATGACAGCCTTTATCGTTGAAAAAGGTATGGAAGGTTTTGGTACGGCGCAAAAGCTCGATAAGCTTGGCATGCGTGGTAGCCATACTGGCGAGATGACCTTTAACAATGTGACCGTACCAAGCGAAAATATCTTGGGCGGTCTCAATGAAGGCGTTAAGGTACTGATGAGCGGTCTTGATTATGAGCGCGCGGTATTAGCAGCTGGTCCTATCGGTATTATGCAAGCCGTGATGGATAACGTCGTTCCTTATATCCATGATCGTAAGCAGTTTGGTCAAGCGATTGGTGAGTTCCAACTCATCCAAGGTAAAGTTGCAGATATGTATACCATCCTGCAAGCGGGGCGTAGCTTCTTATATACCGTTGGCAAGAATTTGGATATGCTCGATCAACGCGGCGCTGGTCACAGTCGAGAAGTGCGTAAAGATTGCGCCAGTGTGATTTTATGGTGTGCCGAAAAAGCCACTTGGATGGCAGGCGAGGGTATCCAGATTTTTGGCGGTAATGGCTATACCAATGAGTATCCGCTTGGTCGTTACTGGCGTGATGCTAAGCTCTATGAAATCGGCGCAGGTACCAGTGAAATTCGCCGGATGTTGGTTGGTCGCGAACTGTTTAACGAGACGAAATAGCAAATGTTTAGGTAAAAGTATTTAGGTATTAGTTATAACAAAAAAGTAGGACGTTTTAAGCGTCCTGCTTTTTTAATTTCTAACTTATAAAAATTTTTCAGTCATCATGCCTGTTTACTATGATCAAAATAGCGCGCAAGACCATTTAATAGTAAATCATCACGCAGGCGCACTGGGCGGTTGACGTGTTGCGCGATGATGGCTGCATCACCACCCGTCATAATGACTTCAAAGTTGGGATGACGGTTACTGATCTCATTGATCGCACCAACGATGGACAATAATATCCCGCGATGGACCGCATCTTGCGTGGTAACTCCCTGACTGACGCTATCAAACGTACCGTTAGAGATGGTGATTTGCTTGGTGCCTGAAAATAGTGATTCACGTTGCAGATAGATGCTTGGGAAAATATAACCCCCTAAGTGCTCAGCGTGATCAATCAAATCAATCGTCACCGCTGTACCGCAACCAATCACGCATTGACGCTTTTTCTTATCAACTGCGCCCAGCATCTGTAGCCAACGATCGCAGCCGAGCTGCTCGTCATTGTAGGCGCTACGCATCAATGGGTGTTCAGCATCAACATGGACAAACTCAAACGGGATGTTAAGGCGACTTAACGTTTCTGATACTTTTACGTTGAGCTCGTCACCCAGTACAGACGATATACCGATAAAGTCGGGCGCATAACGCTCAAAACGATCGGTCAGACCCATGAGTAATTCGGCCGGCGCTTGCAAATGCTGCTTAGCATCGTGCGCGACTATTTGCCCGATATCATCGGTGAGCCAGTATTTAAGACGGGTATTGCCAAGATCTAACCAGAGCATAAAAATCCCTTTATATAGTGCTCGTTAAGTATGTGGTTTAAGCCTCACGAATCACATCAATACGACCGGTAAAAAGCGCAGAAATCTTACCGTCATCTTCACGCAATTGCAAACAGCCGTTTGTATCAATACTGCAGGCGTCACCAGTGATGACATGCAAATTATCATCATGGTCTTGGCTGACACGTAATCGCAGACCTGCCAGTGCATCCATCGTCGCAAACTCTTGCAAAAAGCTATCCAGATAGTAGGTATGCCCAGTGGGTCTTTCTATATCAAAATGCTCAAAGCGTGTCATAGCCGCCAGTAACGCTTCACTAATTTGCTGATAAAGCGTTTGTAAGGTTGGTAGACTGTTCGCATTATCTGACTCCAGCATTCCATAAATATCTTGTAAGCTAATCGCTTGATAGCTCATGCCTTCACAAGTTTGTGCGGTTAGCTTTGGCGTGGCTTGTACATTCAACCCAACGCCCATGACCACACCAACCAATTTTCCTGCCTTCCAAACGGGTTCAATTAAAATACCAGCAAGCTTATTAAATTGAATAATTTGCGTGTCTGGTTCAGCTTTATCTGCTTCAGATGAATTTTGATAAAAGCCCAAATCATTGGCCCATTTCACGCCGATAAGGGTTAAACCTTGCGCGCGTAATTGTTTATTTACCATTTGAATAATAGGCGTTTTTGCCAACTCGACGCCGATAATTAACGATAATAAACCGCTAATAGGCATGTGTACTGGATGGTATAACGACAGATAGACATTGCCGCGCGGTGATTGCCATGAACGACCACGCTGTCCACGCCCTGCGCTTTGGGTCTCAGCCGTTAATAGATGCAACTCAGTAGCGTCAAGCGTAGCATCTTGCACAGCGTCTATCAGCTCACTATTGGTAGAGGCGCTGCTGGTCACATGACGATGGGTAAGTTCGGGTAAATGGACGGAATAATTGGCTGGTGACGGCATAGATATAGATAACGGCATAAATTTAGTCGCTGTAGTTCATATAAGGTTTAATCGAGTCTTTAAGATATCATTTGATATACTAAGGCAATTTTAAAAATGACAGCCATCGGCAGAATTGTCACGACTTGAATACTAATGACGAGAAGGCGCTGGTTATTATCATCTAAAAATAACCATTATAAAAGGTAGTACTATGATGTTGTATGTGTGGTTTGTCATTGCAGGAGCGTTTGCTGGCGTCAGCGCAGGTTTGTTTGGCGTCGGCGGCGGCATGATTATCGTGCCAGCATTGGTATGGATTTTTACTGCGTATCATTTCCCTCCTGAAGTGGTGACTCATTTGGCGATTGGCACTTCCTTGGCGACCATCGTTGTGACTTCGATTAGCTCATTGACTGCGCATAATAAGCGCGGCGGTGTACGCTGGGAAGTATGGCGCAAAATGGCACTCGGCTTGGTTATCGGCAGTCTAGTTGGGGCAGGCATTGCCGATATGATTGACGGTAAAGTGCTGCAAGCCATCATCGGTGTCGGGGCGTTATTGGTCGCGTTAAAAATGCTGTTCTTCTCTAACAAAGAGCAGTTAGGTAAGCCGTTACCGTCAGCTGGTGTGCAGTTTGGCGCGGGCACGGGCATTGGTATGGCGTCATCTATTTTTGGCATTGGTGGTGGCAGTTTGACCGTACCGTTTTTAAACTGGGCAGGACTGCCGATGAAGCAAGCAGTCGGCACTTCAGCTGCTTGTGGTTTGCCGATTGCGTTGGCTGGCGCGGCAGGCTTTGCATGGTTCGGTCAAGACGTGGTCAATTTACCTGAGGGTACGATAGGCTTTGTCCATATCACAGGATTTTTATGCATTTCCGTCGTTAGTTTCGCGATGGCAAAAGTTGGTGCCAAGCTTGCTCATGTATTACCTGCGCTCACGCTTAAGCGTGCTTTTGGCATATTGTTATTATTTGCTGGCGGGCAGTTATTGTTAAGTGGAATTGGGGTGATTTAATACTCTCAAATTTAAATAAAAATTAGAACACTAATTTAGGAATACTATTGAATGAAAGCTGCAGAAAAGTATCGCCGTGTATTTGGCTCAATCAGCCATTTAAAAGATGAAATACCATGGACGACTGGTTTGTCCAATATGGTAGAGTTTCTAGTATGGCAACCACAGCGTGTTCTTGGTATTAGCAAAAAGCAATATGTTAACCAAATTATTGAATGGGCAACAGTTCCAGAGATGAAAGACAAGAGTCTGCAAGAAATCAAGCAAGCTGTGAGTAAAAAGTTGAATCAAAAAATGAGTGAGTCTGAGCAATTGGAAACTTATTCAATGCAAACGATAGGTATTTGCAATGCTAGGGAAGCGGTGCGCCGCGTAAAGTTCTTTTCTGAGGATTATCTAAATAAAGAGTTCGATATTTTTCTAAGTTTATGTAGTGATATTTATCTAAACTCATTTTATGGGCAATTCATTAAATTTGAACAATGTGGCTCATGGTCAACACACGGCAATAGTGGTATTTTTGAATTTAGTACCGAATTAAAATCTATGTCCATGGATAACCTATCTTACAATCATCAGGCGAATATATTGATTGCCAATGAATTGAAGCTTGATGGCAAGAAAAACCGTGACCAAATATTAAAGTACTGCTTAATGTATAAGTATTTATTAGAAATAGGCTTTATTGATAAAGGTGCAAAGTTTTTACTACTGTTTATCGGCGGCAGTGTGGTAAAGGAAGATAAGCAAAGTATGATTAATCAAGAAATAGCTATGTGTCAAAGCAAGCCAGAGAAATACCAACACTTATTACAGCCTGAGTTATTGAAATTAGCGGCTAATTTAGAAGTTACTAGTATCTCTTGGCAGTCGCTGATTGAGTTTAATAATCATTATTTGAATGACAATGAGGTTTGCCAAGTCGAGCAAAAACTACTCAAGGGTTTCAATCAAAGCCTTCAATCAAAATCGTTTATGCACTTATGACTCTAATTCTAAAGCTCACCACGACTTTAGATGAAATAGCTGCTTATTTCTTATCAATCGCATCTAGCCCTAAACGCATCCACTGTCGTGCCAGCTCGTCACGGTCAGTGAGCATATTCCATAGCGCATCTTCGCTAAAGATGGAGTGCTCTTTACCTGAGTGCTCAATTGGCAGATCCGCTTCACGATCCGCCATCCATTGCGGATTTAGATAGTAATCTTTCAGCTCGTTTAGCAAGGTTTCAGCTTGCAAAAACTGCTGCTGCGCCTCAAGTTGTTTACGATGTAGCTCACACCATTCTTCATATTTTTGTTGTAGTTCTTGCGGATTATAGTTAGTCATTTTAATTCTCTTAATTTTTAGTGTTTAGATTAATGATATTGATTTTAAGCCATATTATAGCATCTGTCACAAACCCTAAAAATTTAGCACAATTTGAGGTAGAATAGCCGCCTGTTTTTGCTAAGTTTATTGATCCTTCATGCGTCTAAAATCTCTAAAGCTGGCAGGCTTTAAATCCTTTGCCAATCCAACGACTTTTACCTTCCGTCATGGCATCACCGCCATCGTCGGGCCAAATGGCTGCGGCAAATCCAACGTCATCGATGCCATTCGCTGGGTGCTGGGCGAAACTTCCGCCAAGCAGCTACGCGGCGGGGCGATGAGTGACGTTATCTTTGCTGGTACGCAGGATAAAGCGGCCAAAAGTGTCGCCAGCGTTGAGCTGACCTTTGAGCATACGCAAGATGAGCAGACTGGTATTCGCCATGAGTTTAATCTCTATCAAGAGCTGTCCGTCCGTCGTCAGGTGAATTTGGAGGGGCGCTCGGACTATTTCATCAATGGTACGCGCTGTCGTCGCCGTGATGTGGTCGACGTATTCTTGGGCACGGGGCTTGGCGCGCGCAGTTATGCAGTCATCGAGCAGGGTATGATTGGGCGTATTGTGGAATCTAGCCCACTGCAGCTACGTGAATTCATCGAAGAGGCGGCAGGGGTTTCGCGCTATCAAGCGCGCCGTGAAGAGACGCAAAAGAAGTTAGAAAAAACTAAAGACAATTTGGCACGTCTGCACGATATGCAAAGCGAGCTGGTGAGCCAACAAAAGCGCTTATCTAAGCAAGCCGCCAGTGCTGAGCGTTACGAAGAGTTAGCGTTAGCGCTTGCTGATATTAAACAACAACTTGCCATTCAGCAGTTATATCAAGCAAAGCATAACCAGCAGCAGCAAAAAATCGCCCATGAATGTAGCGCTAATGAGGTTGCCACACTACAAGCCAGCTATGAGACTCTAAAAGCTAAGCAAGATAAGCTTGCTGCCCATATCAATCAAGAGCAGTGGCTAAAAGACGATGCGCAAAGCAGCCATTATCAGCAGCAGCTAAGCTATCAACAAGCTGAGCATAAGCTTAGCGATGCCAAATCACAATTAAACGTTATCGCACAGCAACTTACCAGCTTGGAGCAGCAGCGTCAGCAAGCAGTCGATGAAATTGGGCGCTTAAAAACCGAGCAGGTTGAGCAGCATAATGTGCTAGAAGGCTTGCGCCCACAGCTTAGTGAGCTAACCAATAAACGCGATTCGCATAAACGCAACGAGCAACCGTTGCAGCGCGCCTACCATGATGCGCAAAATAAGCTGTCACGCCTGCAAGATAATGCGCGTACGCTTGAGCAGCAGCAAGCCATTAATAGCCAAGCGCAAAAACGCCAGCAGCAAAACCATGATAAATGGCAGCGTCGCCAGCAAAATTGGCAGGATTTATGGCAGCAATTACAACAGTCTCTATCACCAGCTGCCAATACTGAAAGGGCTGATAGTGATGGGCAAGAGCAGGCTGATGCGAATAATTTACAGCGCACATTAGAGACGCAAGTTGCTGATCTCAATAAACAGTTGCAGCAGATTGAGCGCCAGCAAGATAGCGTGGATGAACGTCTGTCAGAGTTACAACCGCAAGCCCATGAGTTGCAGCGGAGCTTAAACAAGCAGCAGCGCGAATTAAGCGAGGATGAAAAACGTCATGCGGTCTTGGCAGGGGAATACGATACTCTGCATCAAATATTGCATCCTAAACCCATCCCAAAATCGCAACAGTCTGCTAACGTAAAAACTGCTGATGCAAAAACTGATTTAGAAAGTAATTCAGTAAATAATTATAAAGACTTAACTATTACCACCTTGCGTGAGCAGATTGAGCTAAGCGCAAAAGGGCAACAGCATGCCGAGTTACTCGATAGCGTATTGGCATTATGGTTGGATAGTCATGTGTTGGTTTCTAACCAAACAAGCAGTGAAAAGATTAATGATGACTCTCAAAAAGCAAATAGCTTATGGCAAGCGCTTGAGCATGACTTAACGGATTTGTTTACTTATCAGACTGCGCAAAATGCGCATAGTAGTACGAAAGATAAGCCTCTAGTAGAAACTGGTCATAGCTTGTGGCTATCTGCTAAGCAAAGCGAGATTAAAGACCATTTATTTATTAGCGAACTGCCAGATACTTTAATTGATAAAATACTGCCTTTATCAGAGCTGATTACTGCCCCTAACTTAGCGCTTTGGCAGCAATGTTATTTATATATCGCGCAATCTGAAATTAATAATCAGCAGACTCTTGATACGCTTGCTGAGATTTTAAAGGCATTGCCGCCATCAGCCATTTTACTAACCTCGGACGGTTGGCTTATCAGTCGTCAGGGTACGATTAATCTAAGCAAGTTTGCTGGCGCGCAAAATGGTCAAAACGATAGCAATAGCCAATTCTTAAGCCAGCGTTTACAGCAGCGCAGCCGTTTGCAAGCGTTAGAAGGTTTGCTTGATGAGTTTGAGGTCAAAATCCAAAATCAGCAAAAGGCGATTTCTAATAACCAGCGCAACTATGATGCGTTAACGGTCAGCTTAGAAGAAACGCGTGCGCAAGCTGAACAATTAACCCGCGATAAGCATCAATACCAGCAGCAGCTTACCACCGAGCGCGCCAACGTTGAACGTCTACAAGCGGACAGCCAGCGTCTAAATGCTGATAAAGTTGCCCTTGAGCAAGAGCAACAAGAATTAGAGCAAGAGCAAAAAACGCTTCATCATGAGCAGCAGCAGATCCAAAGCGAGATAGCAGCGCTGACGCCGCAAATAGACGACGCTCGTGCATTAAGTCAGCAATTACAATCCGAGCGTAGTGAGCTAAATCGTGCGCGTCAAAAGGATGATGACGCTTGGCAAGCATTGCAACTTCGTATTCAACAAAGTGAGATGCGTCTAGAACATAGTGTGAGTAGTCTTGCACGGGCAACTGCGCAACATGATAAATCGCTACAAAGCGAGCAAAGTCTAAAAGCGCGTCATGAGCAGCAGCAAAGTAAACTGCCCGCACTACAAGCAGCATTGCAAACAGCACAGAAAGCACGTGATGAGCAGCAAGTAGTATTAACGACACGCGAGACAGCATTAACGGCGCTTAAAGGGGAATATAGTCAGCAGCAGACTGAATTAGATACACTGCAAAACGCCTTGCAAACGCAGCAAAGTGAGCTTGCCCGCCTCGCCACTGAGCTGGCCTTAAGTGCGGCGCGTTTAGACGATGCCAGTGCTCATACGCAAGAAGCGCTAGATGCTTACTATAAAGTCAGTCATAACTATAAAGTGCAATCGGATACAGCGCAGCAGCCCCAGCCCCAGCATCAGCAACAAGTGATGAGCGTCTCAAACTTATTGGCGGATTTTATTGCCCATGATCGCCGCGTACGTCCAGATAAAATCGCAGAATTAAATTCTGAGCGCGCAAAGCTTGAGCAGCAGCTCAGTAAAATTGGCGCGGTCAATCTCGCTGCAGTAGCAGAATTGGCGGAAGTTAATGAGCGCTTAGAGCCACTCGCGCAGCAGACAGCGGACATTGCTGCTAGTATGGAGACGTTAACGGAGGCGATTGCCTCGATTGATGAAACCACCAAGACGCTATTTATGCAGACGCTTGAGGCGGTCAATACCGAGCTTGCCAATTTATTTGCCAAAGTCTTTGGTGGCGGGCAAGCAAGCTTAACCCTCAATACTGACGATATGCCTGCTAATGCGCCAAAGTCAGAGCAGTGGCGGGCAGGGCTGACTTTAATGGCGCAACCAAAGGGCAAACGCAATAGTCGCCTTGCCGTACTTTCCGGTGGTGAGAAAACCTTGACCGCGCTAAGCTTAATTTTTGCGATATTTAAGCAGCATCCAGCACCGTTTTGTGTGCTTGATGAAGTCGATGCGCCGCTTGATGATGCCAACGTTGCTCGCTTTACCAGCTTGATTCATGAGTTGGCAGACGACTTGCAGTTTATTTTTATCAGTCATAATAAGCTGACGATGCAGATTGCCGATGAGCTAAAAGGTGTTACCATGCCAAGCGCAGGTATTTCTACCTTGGTCAGCGTCTCGCTCGATGAAGCCGCGCGTTACCTTTCTGATTAAGAGCAGCCCAGTAATAAAATAATTGATAACTGGTAGCCATTGCTAGTGGTATAGTTAGGGCTAGAATATAAAGTCACGCAAATATTTCGGGCTAATGATAAACGATGACTATATGGTGACGATATTAATCAGCCATGCTAGACTATTGCCATTTATTCACTCTTATATCTTCCCTTTTGTCATATATTAGGATGTATTTCTCATGACCGCTATCCAGTTTATATTAATCGCCATTGCCGCATTTATCGTGCTTGCAGGGCTATTTATGGTCATTCGCAGCTTTAAGCGTCGCAAAACTGCTGAGGCTGCCGCGGTCAATTATGATAAAAACGGCATTCCTATCATACCGCGCCACGAGCGCAATATCGTTGATCAGCCAGACTTAGACGACACCGTTGCAGGTGAAACCAGCATCGGCCCTGATCGCAGTTATTTGGATGCAGTCGTTGAAGAAGAACCTTTGACCCAGACGCAGACCCATGTCGATGCGCAGCTGACCGCTGGTCATGGCGAGATAAATGACGCTAATAATGATGTGGTAGATGACGCCGACTATGCGCGCTGGCAAGATGAGCAGCAGCATGCCGATGATAGCGAGTTTGTGTCTACTGCTGAGCAGATGAATATCGAACAAGAGCCAGATGCGTTTTCAAGCTTGGTCTCTGCAACCGATAGCCTGATGCCAGTAATTGATACCGCAGACGAGCCAAGCTTTGATAATAATAGTCCGATACTCGATCAGCATCTCTCAGAGCCGGTTGATGAAGCGCAAAACGGTCCGTTAATCAACGCCAAAGACAACATTAATATTACCATTTTGCCGCATCAATACCGTGACCGCCCCGCTGCGATTATCCGTGGTCGTGATTTATTAGCGTTAATTGATAAATACGGTCTACGCTATGGCGCGATGAATATGTTCCATCGCTATGAGCAAAAAGACGGCACTGGCATGCTGTGGTTTAGTATGATGGGTATCACTGATAGTGGTATCGCGCCTTTTGACCCGCATAGCGTGGCGACCAATACTTACAATGGCGTGGTGGTATTTTTATCCTTGCCGCACCCACAAGCGCTGCGTAGTTTCGATAGTATGATGAGCATCGCCTATATGATGGCAAGTGATTTGGATGCCGTTATGCTCGATGAAGAGAACGAACCAATCACCCCTGAATACAAGCAGCAGTTGCGTAACCAAGTTCGCGATTATGAAGGCTAGTTTTAACTGATTAATATAAGCTAATTAATACGGTCTGATAATATCAGTAGCAGTATAAAAGGCAAATAGCGCTTGACGTTATTTGCCTTTTTTAGTTTTCGGTTTATGAGCGTTTCATTCGCCTGATTTTCTATAAACTTGGTTTTCAACAGAATCGGTTTTCTACAGAATTAGTTTTCTACAAAATCATATCCGCATATCCTGCAAACTTGTTATCATATCGGCATCTTGAATCGCAAAAAAAAGACGCCGACTATGACTGATCCTATCGCACCGCTTACCTCTAAATACATGAATAAAGAGATGAATAAAGACAGTAACACTGCACAATCTGCAGGCAATGATGCTGCTATCGTCACCCAAATGCGCACGCTTATTGATAATTTAAAGACGCATAATTATGCTTATTATGTGCTCGATAATCCGATTTTAGAAGACAGCGAATACGATCAATTACGCCGCTCTTTGCTTGAGCTTGAAGAACAATATCCAGATTTGGTACAGCCTGACAGTCCGATCAATCAGGTGGGCGATATGCCACTGTCAGCCTTTACCCAAGTTACCCATGATATTCCGATGTTGTCACTGGGCAACGTCTTTGATTATGACGAACTGCACACCTTTATGCGCCGCGTCAATGATCGTCTTAATGACGCGCAGAAAAATCCTGAGTATGAGATGGAGCTAAAGCTTGATGGCTTGGCGGTGTCACTCAAATACGCTTATGGCAAATTTATCCAAGCAGTGACGCGCGGTGATGGGCAAACGGGCGAGGATATCACCCAAAATGCCAAGACCATTCGCAATCTGCCGCTTTGGCTTACTGCTGCAAGCGATATTCCATTACTGGAGGTACGCGGTGAAGTGCTGATGCCAAAAGCAGGCTTTGAGCGCCTGAACCGCTTAGCGGAAGAAAAAGGCGATAAAACCTTTGCCAATCCTCGTAATGCCGCCGCTGGTAGCTTACGTCAACTTGACCCCGCCATTGCTGCCAGCCGTCCGCTGGCATTTTACTGCTATTCAGTCAATCAAGGTCTACCTGAGACTATCGATACCCAATCAGCGGCATTGGCTTGGCTTGGTGACATTGGTTTTAGCGTCAGCGCGGTGAGAGTGGTAAAAAACCCACGCGAAGCACAAGCCTATTATGAGTCGATGATTGAAACGCGTAGTAAGCTGCCGTTTGAAATTGATGGCATGGTCATCAAGGTTAATAACTTGGCATTGCAGCAACAGCTTGGCTTTTTATCGCGTGAGCCGCGCTGGGCAACCGCTTATAAATTTCCTGCCGAAACGGTGATGACGCGTCTAAACGATATCGAATGGCAAGTCGGACGCACCGGACAAATCACCCCAGTTGGTAAGTTAGAGCCAGTCAAAGTCGGCGGCGTTACCGTCAGCAATGTTACCTTGCATAACTTTGGTGAAATTCAGCGCTTGGATGTGCGCGCAGGCGATATGGTCAGCGTCCACCGTGCAGGCGATGTCATCCCCAAAGTCACCCGCGTTTGGACAGATCAGCGTCCAGAAGATTCAGAACCTGTTAAATTGCCATCGACTTGCCCTGTATGCGACTCCCCTGTGGTATTGCCTGAAGGTGAAGCGTTGGCACGTTGTACTGGTGGTTTATTCTGTCCTGCGCAGCAGCAAGAAGCGCTTATTCATTTTGTTTCACGTCGAGCGATGGATATCGATGGCTTAGGCGCAAGTTGGCTGATTAGCTTTTTTGAGCACGGCTTGGTCAAGACCGTCGCCGATATCTATCAGTTGCACAAGCATCAAGACGAGCTGATTACGCTTGAAAAACTAGGGGAGAAATCGGTACAAAATATCCTCAGCGCCATTGAAGCGAGTAAGCAGACGACGCTGGCACGCTTTATCTATGCGCTCGGTATTCGCGGTGTCGGTGAGACAACAGCACAGAATTTGGCGCAGCAATTTGGCGACCTTGATAGCCTAATGGCAGCAGATATCGACAAGCTCCTACAAACGCCTGACGTTGGCGCAATCACCGCTGAGCTTGCTTATAAATTCTTCCGCGCGCCGCATAATATCGAAGTCATCACCGCATTACGTGAAGCGGGCGTGCACTGGGATAAGGTTGAGCAAGTGGTGTCAGAGGGATTGCCGCTCGATGGGCAAACGTGGGTCATTACGGGCGCGCTTGATAGCATGGCGCGTGATGAAGCCAAAGCCAAACTGCAAGCGCTCGGTGCCAAAGTCTCAGGTAGTATCTCAGCAAAAACCACTGCGCTGCTGGCAGGTGATAAAGCTGGCTCGAAGATGGCTAAAGCTGAAAAATTGGGTGTGAAAGTAGTGGGTGAAGAAGAGTTTTTGGCGTTGGTTAGGGAGTAGGGCAAGTCCTTGCCATTAAAAGAGGAAAAAGACAGAAACGGAAAAGCATGGCCTCAGCATCGCTTGCTTTAATAGTGGGCAAATATGCGGGTCATGAGCCGTCTTTCTTTAATGGTTCACTCGGCGCTCGTCCCTCGCGTACAGTTTTCGTCTTAAGCTTTAGCAGAGAATTACGGTTGCTTTACTCATTCGCGCAAGAATTAGCATTTTGCACATTTTTGGGTAGGGTGCGCCCAGCGCACCGTTAAGAAACGGATTTCCGAGTTTAAAGTATTGTATGATGAGTAATCGAACGTTAAATAATTTACGTAGATAATTGCATTTAATCCACTTTTTCATATTCATGCATTGATGCGCTGGGCGCACCCTACAACTACTTAAACATCAAGTAAGGAGAAAAAATGACTTGGTTACAACCAATAGGAGAGATTTTTGTTATTGAAGATCAAAAGTATCTGAACAAATGGTTAGGTACGGAGGGGTCACAATTTGATGAAGCGGATTCAGATTATGATAAATCCTCTGAAATTACTGAATACATCGATAAAATATCAGTCAATAATCGCCCAATATTGATTTTAGGTGATGAACCTATGCAAATGATCATTAAAGAATGTGAAAATGAACACTATTTAATAAGATGGTCTTATGCAAGTGTAGACTTTTATGTTGAAGAGCATATTCAAAATATAGCACTTAGCAATCAGCTAGAAAATCAAATACAACCATCGGTCGAAGTATTATTTCAAAGTAATGATATAGTGGTTCATAATGCATCAATTACCGGTAGTAGCGATATTAATACTTTCAAAATAAAGCTAAACAAACCTAACGTGATAGTCACCACGTATAAGTATGAACCTGATGAAGAAACTTTAATGATATGTCATCGATTCAGTTGTAAGTAAAATAGGGTGCATCCAGCGCACCAGATAAAGCTAACCCAAAAAAAGAAATATAGTATTAATACTGGAATGAAAGTTATAGTTAATCCAGAATAAAAGAGATACATCCCATATCACGAAACAGTTTAGGTAGATCATTCTCCATCCACCCTTGGCGTAGAAATTTTGCCTGTGCCCATTTTTTCTCTATGGGATTAAGATCAGGACTGTAGGGTGGCAGCCATAGAATACGATGGCCATGTCTGTTCAGTAATTTTTGAATGCGTTTGTTTTTATGAAATTGAGCATTATCCATAACAATTACGCATTTGGTTTTAAGGCTTGGAATGAGTGTGTGTTTGCACCAGTGGTAGAATATGTCACCATTAATATTCTGCTCAAAGTAATCAAGCGCAAACAGCATCTTTTCATACAAAGCCCCGATAACATTAGTACGCTTTTTTGATTGCCAGTTGTAGCTACCAATGCAAGGCGTTCCAATGGGCGCATAGCCGTAAGGGCGAATGGTTTCAGCCTCAAAGCCGCTTTCATCCATGAAAACGATGGGATAGCATTGCTTCATAAAACGATCAAGCTTACTCTGATATTCCGCTCTTTTGATTGGACATGCTTTTGGATGTTCTAAGGTCTTTTTTTTGACTGATACCAAGGCGCTTTAAGGCAATCTCAATGCCTGATTTGCTACAATTTAAACGCTGTGCTCTCTCATACATATAATCGTCTGGATACTGTTCAACATCTTTTAATAGCACGTCATTAGGTATTTTACTGGGTGGTTTATTCCGAGTTTGTTTGATACTTGGGTTTTTCAGCCAGAGCTGTAATGCGGTTTTACTAATATTGTAGAAAGTACACGCTTCACGAATACTCATGTCTTTACTTTTAACACTTTTGATCACTTGAGCTCGGAAGTCTGCTGAATAGGTCATATATTCTTATACCATTTCGCTTGTTTTAAAACAATTGTATCTTATTTATAAAAGACTGACTATATGCCTATTCATATAAACAATATTTGTTTATCTAATCACTACTTCATCCTTGATTGTAATGAAGAAAAAAGTTTTAAAGGAACTTTATTTGCGAATCAGTTACATAGAAATAGTAGAAAGCATTTGTGGCAATATCTTATAAACTTCCTAAGTGCATCTCCTGATTTATTACAGAGTTACTTATTATTTTCACGTTCAGAAATAGTAAATAGAAAATCCAAAGTATGGCTACTCAAGAATAAAACATGGGAAGAAGAAGCATTAAAATTACTTATCAGTGATTATACTATTCCAAATAAGGGTGAGAATTATATTCTTGATAAAAATGTAATACATGGGTTCTTTTGGTTAAAATTTGATCTCCAGCGTCATTGTGATCTAATTGACACTTTAATATCTACTGACAGATATTACCTTGTAAACAGTAATCATGATATAACACAAGATTTGAGCTTACTTATATCTGAGGGTTGGAAATATGAAAGTCAAAGACCAATGCAAATGCCTGAACAAATTCTAGATTTTTTATATGCGAAAAAGGTATCTTCTACTTTAACTCTTGGACGTTTCGACGATCCTGAGAAAGATTTATTATTGGTAGAGCCAAAATATTAAGGCTACAGTCGAGACAGCTGATTATAATTCGCCCCACGCAGCAGTTAGTGTAGGGTGCGCCTAGCGCACCATTAAATATAGCTCACTCTAACCTATCAACAAAACTGAATGAAAATTCAAGATCATTGTTGCCCCAATCTACTAAGTAGTCACCTTGCTTCACATAACGATGAAAGCTTGAATATGGCCACTCCGACACTTTACCAACCAATCCATGTTTAACAGGATTGAAATGTAGATAATCCATATGTCTTATAAAATCCACTTCATCCTTTATCTGATGCTCATAAAATCGCCGTTGCCAAATACCTCTTTCGTTTCTTTTAACTTTTGAACGGCTTAAATCATCTATTGGTAAATGATATTGCGGACAAGCTTGGGTGGTTAAGCGTTTGATCTGCGACCAACGCATACTGTAATTAGCATCGTTAGTAGGCATTCTCCAAATACAGTGTAGATGATCGGGTAGTTGCACCCATGCAATAATTTCAAAAGGATATTGTTGTTGCACCTGTTTGATACTTTTCTTAAATGCTTGTAAGAAGTCATCTTCGCACAGTATGTTTCTTCGATTGTATGACACCAAAGTAAAAAAGTAAGTAGCGCCTTTCGTGTGTGAGCGGATGTATTGTGACATTTGTATTTGCCGTATGAATTTTGATATTTTATCGGTGCGCTGGGCGCACCCTACAAATTAAACTATTCTTGCACCTCTCCATGCCCCTTCACATCACTTTTCTTACCATCTGGCTTAATTTCAATAGGTAACACCAACCCTTTAGCAAAGTCATCTGACAGTACATAATCATAGCGACTGGCAGCGACATCAGGCGTGGTATGGATGACAAGTTTCATGTCTTTACTATCAATAATTTCATGTGAGGTATAGCTATCGCTAAGCTGATCAAGCAGCTTTGACAGCGCTTCATTGCTTGCCATACTTATCGTCAGATTGTGCTGCGCGGTGGCATTATCCACATCGAAATACTCCGCATAATCGCGCACATTTTGGCTATCGAGCGCAAACGGATATTTATAATTGGCAGGGTCAACAGCTTTTTCGCCGCTTGCGACCAATGACCAATCGATAGTATTAACTTTCGCCGCCTCAGATGTTGCTGCGGTTACAGAAGTTTTATCAGAGCTATCAACGCTATCAGTACCATTAGAGTTGTCAGCGCTATTATCGCAGCCCGTTAGCGCCAACATACCTGCACTAGCTATTATCATCATACTTAATAAGCGCTTTACCATTGAGTTATCCTCTTTATTTATGAGTCATAAGCTATTTTTATAGATGGGCTATTTTGACAGCTTTCAGCGTGCTTCTCTAGCTAAATGCAGCAAAAGGCTATTTCTTATTATTATCAAATGAAAGACAACTGGGATAAAAAATAACGTATTGGCAAGGATGTTTTTAAGCTTACAGCCATAAAAAAACAGCCACCGTTTGATGACTGTTTAATAATTATTATGCTTTAGTTTTAATATCTATATCAGCTGCTTAGATTTGGCAGTTTACTTGGTATTCTTTACCGTCAGCCCATTTCATCGCAAAGATACCTTTATCGCCTTTCATGTGCCATGCATAGACGACTTCAGAGTTTGATTCGTTGACATAGCTTGCGGTATCACCTTGGACGCCACCATTTAGGATGATTGGCTGATTTGCCCAGTTCACTTTAGGCAATGTTGCGTCTAGCATGACTTGTTTTTTATTGATTGACTGTTTTGCCAAGATTTTGCTGCCATCAGTACAGGTATAAGGTGCTGGTGCCATACGGTCATAAGCGACATCGGTCACGCTTTCTGAAGCAGGGGTTTTATTTGGGGTAGTAGGTGCGGTAGTCGCACATGCGCTTAGTAGAGCAAGAGTAGGTAGGGCAACAGCGAATTTAGTTAGGGTGTTCATGG
Organism: Psychrobacter sp. DWR1-2-3; assembly: GCF_049896465.1. Lineage (NCBI taxonomy): Bacteria > Pseudomonadati > Pseudomonadota > Gammaproteobacteria > Moraxellales > Moraxellaceae > Psychrobacter > Psychrobacter sp. DWR1-2-3. The sequence continues at coordinate 3,447 of NZ_JAFCUJ010000003.1, read as the reverse complement.
TTGTCTCCAAAATTATATAATTTATAATATATTTATTTTTAACTAGGCGTTTTACCTATACTTTTTTAAACTATGCTTTTTGAACAATGTATTTTTTCACTATGCGTTAAGCATATAGCGCATATGTTATCGAAAAGGCTTTCCGCATAATGTTAGAAATTGTTTGTTACGTGTTCACTAAGTTACTAAAACACTGACTAATGTAACGTTGCACTTAACAGCCTTTGTAAAATAGCTAAGCTTAAATTAGTGAAGCGGCAAATATATAGCTATGGAAATAGGCAAAGAAGTCAGCCGACTTTTATCAAAAATATAAAATATCAAGAATATAAAAAAGCGCCTATCGACTGCTGAGCCGATAGGCGCTTTGGTTTGAGCTTAACTAAAAATTTCTAACTTATTTAGCAGCAATCGCTAATAGCTATTTAACTTACAGCTATTTAACTTACAGCTATTTAATTTATTTGGTCTTACGCGGTGGCAGACCAGTATGCTGCGTTTGAAAGTTCCCTTTGCTGACTTTTTTGCTGTTTTTACCAGAAGTGTTTTTACCTGAGGTGTTTTTTGCAGCGCTAGGACTATTATTGCTGCGTTTCACTGAGTCATTACCCAAGCGGCTGTTCTTTTTACGCGCCGATTGATAGCTGTCTTGCGCCGCATCGCGACCTTCTAAACTGGCATTAAATGGCGGGATTAAGCAGCCACGGTTTTTACCAATCAAGTCACTGCGTCCCATATCTTGCAGCGCTTTACGCAATAGTACCCAGTTTTTTGGATCATGATAGCGTAAGAAAGCTTTATGTAATTTACGTTGCTTGCCAGATTTGACGATATCCATGTCACCTTCGTCACGGCTGATTTTATGCAGCGGGTCTTTATGGGTATGATACATGGTGGTCGCGGTCGCCATCGGGCTTGGATAAAACGCCTGCACTTGGTCAGCGCGGTAGCCGTGACTTTTTAGCCACAGCGCAAGGTTCATCATATCTTCATCTTTGGTGCCGGGATGGGCGGCGATAAAGTAAGGAATCAGATACTGCTCTTTGCCTGCTTCTTGGCTGTACTGCTCAAACATGGCTTTGAATTTATCATAATTGCCCATACCCGGCTTCATCATTTTTGATAAAACGTTTTCTTCTGAGTGCTCAGGGGCAATCTTTAGATAACCACCGACATGATGACTGACCAATTCTTTGACATATTCAGGGTCTTTAATCGCCAAGTCATAACGCAAACCTGAGGCGATAAGGATTTTTTTCACGCCTTTGATATCACGCGCTTTACGGTATAGCTGAGTCAAATTACTGTGATCGGTGATCAGGTTTTCGCAAACATCAGGATAGACGCAAGACGGCTTACGGCAGTTTTTCTCAATGGTCTCATCTTTACAGTTGAGACGATACATATTGGCCGTTGGACCACCAAGGTCGGATATCACACCGGTAAAGTTCGGCGCAGTATCACGAATCGCTTCGACTTCACGCAAGATAGATTCTTCTGAGCGGTTTTGAATAATACGACCTTCATGCTCGGTAATTGAGCAGAACGTACAACCACCAAAACAGCCGCGCATGATATTGACTGAAAATTTAATCATGTCATAAGCAGGGATGCGCGCGTCGCCATAGCTTGGATGCGGTAGGCGTGCATACGGCAAATCAAAGACGTAATCCATCTCTTCGGTTGAAAGCGGAATCGGTGGCGGATTGAGCCAAACGTCAATTGAGGTATGTGAGTTACCGGCACCGCTACTATGACGCTGCACTAGCGCACGCGCGTTACCGGGGTTGGTCTCAAGGTGTAAGATACGGCTGGCATGCGCATACAAAACAGGGTCAGATTTGACGTGCTCGTAATCCGGCAGACGAATAACGGTTTGCTCACGTGGCGGCATTTTAATTTTATGCTTACGCGCCGTCATCGGTTTATTAAAGCCGCGCATTTGTACCACTTGCGTCTCTTCGTCCACTTGCTCAGCATTCAATACTTTATTGGTCACAGGTTCTGCAACAAAGCCCTGATACTGCGCGGATATGCCTGTCATAGCTTGTCCGACGGGTGAATCAGATGGCTTTTCTTGTTCGATTTTGCAGCTATCAACGTCTTCGGTCATCACATATGGATTGATAATTGGATCGACGCGACCGACGGTATCGACATCATTACTGGCAACTTCAGTCATGCCTGCTTGCCAATGGCGACGGGTCGGGGTCAATAAATACGCCGTACCGCGCAGTTTGCTCATTTGCTCAAACGTGTAGCCTTTTGAGAGACCATGTACCACATCGACGATGGCACGCTCAGCGTTACCATACAATAAGACATCGGCACGGGCGTCGATCAAAATACTGCGGCGGACTTTATCTGACCAATAGTCATAATGGGCGATACGGCGTAAGCTGCCTTCGATACCACCTAAAATAATCGGCACATCAGGATAAGCTTCACGGCAACGCTGGCTATAAACGATAGCAGCGCGGTCAGGACGTTTGTCAGCCACGTTACCCGGCGAATATGCATCATCACTACGGATTTTGCGGTCAGCGGTATAGCGGTTAATCATGCTGTCCATGTTACCGGCGGTCACACCATACGCGTAAACCGGTTTACCAAGCTCCATAAAGGCGTCTTTGCTCTTCCAATCTGGCTGGGCAATGATGCCGACACGAAAGCCTTGCGCTTCTAATAAGCGGCCGATAATCGCCATGCCAAAACTTGGATGGTCGACATAAGCATCGCCCGAGATGATGATGACATCACAGGCATCCCAGCCCAAATCGTCCATCTCTTTGCGGCTCATTGGCAAATAAGGCGCAGGCTCATAGCAGCTCGCCCAATGTTTGTCGTAGTCGTAAAGTGGTTTGGTGCCTTGTTTAAAGGCGGTACGGGCGATGGTATCGGCAGACATGAGCGGACCTGTTAATTAGAAAAGTGGCACTAAAAAATAGCCGTTATTGTTATTCATTAACAACGGCTCATTTAAAAGCGCTCATTTTAACATGAATTGCTTTCATGATGCGACTCATTATGAGTTAGGTGGTTTATGATAAGTTATTGATAGTGTGGAATAATCTAATGATATGATATGAATCAAAGAAGAGGTTTTTTAGCGTAGGTATAAGATGGGTTCCACTCACCAATAGTTAGAGCCTGAATACACGTAATCGATGAAAAATCGTGAGTATTACAAAAGCAAATGGAACTACTCACAGTCTATACAACGCTGCTTATTAATTTCTATATATCGGCGTGTGAGGTGTACCATATAACGGCTTAATGAGTAGTAAATAGAGACTTTTCAGGCGTAAATATATAATCATCAGTCATATATAGTCTAATCCAAATAAAACCGATACAATCCTATTAACAATTGCATTTAATGAAATAAACGATGACTTATTCAATAGACTATCGCAAACAGGTACTTTCTAGCATAGCTGATGGTAT